>DYPP01000136.1 GCA_020719845.1 Treponema denticola
GGTCGTCCAGGCAGTTGGCCGCCTCCAGACAGAAAAAACTCTGCCACAGTCCGGCCATTTCCGGATTTTTGGCCGCCGCGGCTTCTCCTGGATTCCAGGCCACCGTCTCCCGGCAACCCTTCTGGGTGGCCAGAATCCGTCGTCCGCCGACCGGATCCCGGATGACCGCCTCCCCGGGGGCCTGGGTATGCACGTGGACGGTTTCGCCCTTGAGCTGGGCGTCGCCTGACTGCACACCCCGGCTGTCCTGCCGCGTCCGGTCGATGTAGCCTACCCCGTCATAGCCGGTCAGCACCGCCGCCCGGACGTCGCCGACGGCAAAATAGGTATGCAGGCAGTCTTCGTAGGAAAACGGCTGGGTCCCGGTATTCTCGACGCTGAATTCGACTTCCAGGGCGGTGCCGACGCTTACCGTCAGCCGGGCGCAAAAATCGTAGGCCCAGAACGAGCGGGTACGGTCGTCGGAACAGAGCCGCAGCGCCACTTGGTGGCGGCCGTCGGACAGAGCGGTGGTGGCAAGCAGCTCCCAGGAGCGGAAGCGCGCAAAACCGTGCACCGGATATTCCTTGATCGTCCGGTGCGGCCCGAACCAGGGAAAGCAGACCGGAATGCCGCCCCGGATGGCCTTGCCGTCCTCAAAGGGGCTCGCAGGGCTGGTCCAGATCAGCGGCTGGCCGCCGGCGGGGACAAAGGAGGTAACCTGGGCCCCGTACAGGTAGACTTCCGCTGCGGCAAAGCGGTTTTCGATACGCACCAGGGGCAGACCGCCCCGGCCTTCAACGACGGCGACCGCGCCGGGAATCGTGAATTGAGCCAGGGCTTCATTCATCGTTTTATTCCTTCCTAATCATGGATTCGGCCAGTTCGGACAGGACGATGGCGGCCAGGTCTTCCCCGGCGCCGGCCAGGGGGACCAGCCGGCTGTCCTTTTCTCCCCGGCGCTTTACTTCCACGTTGGGCAGATTTTTCTCGCCCACCACCACCCGCAGGGGGATGCCGATCAGGTCCGCGTCCTTGAACTTGACCCCCGGGCGCTCATCCCGGTCGTCCAGCAGGACCTCGACGCCCCGAGCCTCCAGTTCCACCGTCAGAAGGTCCGCGGCTTCCTGGACGGCGCCGTTGTACTTGATGGGCACGACGACGACGTGGTAGGGCGCCACGGTCATCGGCCAGCGGATGCCGTCCTCGTCGTGGTGCTCTTCGATGATCGAAGCCAGGGTCCGGTCGACGCCGATGCCGTAGCAGCCCATGAGCGGCGTCTGGCTTTTACCGTCCACGTCCAGGTAGCCGACGTTCATGGCCGTGGTGTATTTGGAGCCCAGCTTGAAGATGTGCCCCAGTTCGTTGCCTTTCTTTTCGTACAGCTCGCCGCCGCACTGGGCGCAGACGTCCCCGGCCTTGACGGTGCGCAGGTCCGCGGTCAGCCAGGGCGCATAGTCCCGGCCGTAGGCGACGTGGGCGTAGTGCAGATCTTTGGCCAAGGCACCGGCGATGCCGTCGGCCATGGCGCGCACCGAGTCGTCGGCCAAGATCGGCAGGCCGGTCAGGCCCACGGGTCCGGCAAAGCCCAGCGGCGCGCCGCTCAGCCGCTCCACGTCGGCGTCGGAGGCCAGCGCCACCTCGGAAGCCTTGAGCGCCGCCGCCAGCTTGGTTTCGTTCACGTCCAGGTCGCCCCGGATGGCCACGGCGAAAAAGGCTTCCGGATAGGCTTTGGGCGCCCCGGGGGCCGCAGATTTGCGTTCCAACTTGGCGCAGCCCGGGGCGGACGCCAGGTCGAGCTCCACGTTGACCGCCCGGTAGACCAGGGTCTTGATGAACTTGTCCGCCCTGGTGTCCAGAAAAGCGCACAGCTCCTCGATGGTGCGCACCCCGGGGGTAGCGATTTTATCCACCGGCGGGGTGGACGCGGCGGCGGCCAGGGCGGCTTCGAGCGTCGCCGGGGCGGCAAAGTCGGCCCTGCAGGCCGCTTTTTCGACGTTGGCGGCGTAATCGCAGGCTTTGCAGAGGATGAGCGTATTGTCGCCGATCTCGCTTTCCACCATGAATTCTTCCGAACCCGTACCGCCCATGGCGCCCGTATCGGCCCGCACGGGAATGACCGTCAGGCCGCAGCGCTTGAAAATGCGGCGGTAGGCTCGACCCATGGCCTGGTAGCCGGCGTCCAGGCTCTGCTCGTCGGTGTGGTAGGAATAGGCGTCCTTCATCACGAACTCCCGTCCGCGCATGACGCCGTAGCGCGGCCGGATCTCGTCCCGGTATTTGGTGTTGATCTGGTACAGCGTCAGGGGCAGCTGGCGGTAGCTGGACAGTTCGTCCCGGACCAGGGCGGTAAAGGCTTCTTCCGCCGTCGGGGATACGACAAAGTCGTTGCCCAGCCGGTTTTTTACCCGCAGCATGCCCTCGCCCATGGTGTCCCAGCGGCCGGATTCCTTCCATATTTCCCCCGGAACGACGACGGTGGGCTTTATTTCCAGCGCGCCGATGGCGTCCATTTCCTGGCGGATGATGTTCTCCACCTTGCGGAAGGACCGCAGCCCCAGGGGCAGATAGGCGAACAAACCGTTGGCCAGTTTGCGGAGCATGGCGGCGCGCAGCATCAGGCGATGGCTGACGATGACGGCATCCGCGGGGACTTCCCGCAGGGTGGGAACGAAGGTCTGGGAGAGTTTCATGGAAGCGAGCATACCCGGCGCCGGGGGCCTTGGGCAAGTGGAGCCCGGCGAACGGCGGAATCCAGCGGGCGATTGAAAAAGACCGCTAGCTACCGTATGATGGCGCTTCAGCGGAGGTTC
Organism: Treponema denticola; assembly: GCA_020719845.1. Taxonomy (GTDB): domain Bacteria; phylum Spirochaetota; class Spirochaetia; order Treponematales; family Breznakiellaceae; genus DYPP01. The sequence goes on from DYPP01000136.1 coordinate 2,793, forward strand.
GTCATGGCGCACTGCAGGGTCCCGGAGGCCGAAGAAATTCTGGACCAGGAATATCCCGTCCTGAACAAGGGCTTTGTCCGCCTGGTGGATTACCTGGGCGGCGACGAACGGGTAGTCCAGTCGGCCCGGGTTTCCTACGGCCAGGGAACCAAGAGCTACCGGGAAGACGCGGGCTTGATCGATTACCTGCTGCGCAATCGGCATACTTCACCCTTCGAACAGGTGGTGCTCACCTTCCACGTCAAGCTGCCCATTTTTGTCGCCCGCCAGTGGATCCGCCACCGCACCGCCCGGCTGAACGAGATTTCCGGCCGCTATTCGGTGATGAAGGACGAATTCTACGTCCCCGCTCCGCAGGACGTCGCCGCCCAGAGCGACGACAACAAGCAGGGCCGGTCGGAAGCCGTCCTGGCGCCGGACCTGGCGGAAAGCGTGCGGATGACTTTTTCGGCCGGCCAGAAAAGCGCCTACGCCGACTACTCCGGCCTGGTGGACCAGGGCATCGCCCGGGAACTGGCGCGCATCAACCTGCCCCTGGCGCTGTACACCGAGTGGTACTGGCAGATCGACCTGCACAACCTGTTCCACTTTCTGGAGTTGCGGCTGGACGCCCACGCCCAGAAGGAGATCCGGCTGTACGCGCAAGTGCTGCTGGACATCACCCGCAAGGTCGCGCCCCGCTGTACGGAATCTTTTGAACGCCACCTGCTGGGGGGCGTTGCTTTTTCATCCGAAGAACTGGCCGAGCTCCGGCGGCGGCTGGCGGGGCCGGGACAGGAAGCTCCGGAAACCTCCGACGGCGCGCTGAGCGGCAAGGCGCTGGATCGTTTTGAAGAAAAGCTGCGCAGCGGGCGCCGGACCTAGCAACCGGCTCCCGCGTTCATGAACACAATGAACTAAAGCATACAAACGATCCAATTGTATCCTGTTTTCCGGAGACGAGGGAAAATCAATGGAAATTGAACCCTTGGAGGACAGGATGAAAAGAACAGTTATCAGCATTTTGATGGCGGCGGCGCTGTTGGCGCCGGCGTTCGCGGAAGGTCAGAAAGACTCAGGCAAGCCCGCGGCTCAGAGCGGCGGCGCGGCGGAATTTCCGGCCATGGTTCTCAAATTGGGCCACATCGCCGATCCCAGCCATCCCTACGCCAAGGGCGCGGACAAGTGGGCCGAACTGGTCAAAGCCAAAACCGGCGGCAAGGTGGAGATCCAGGTATTCCATTCGTCCCAG
>DYPP01000137.1 GCA_020719845.1 Treponema denticola
GCAGTTTCGCCCCGCGAAACTGCAAAAGAAAACCCGGACAGGACGTCCGGGTTTTCTTCAGCCAAGACCGGGAATCGAACCCGGGACCTACGCATTACGAGTGCGTCGCTCTGCCATCTGAGCCATCTTGGCGTGAGGGCAATTATACCTAAAGCGCCGGAAAGGTCAAGGTTTGCTCCCGTCCTGCCCGGTGGACCGTGCCGGTCAAGGCTCCAGGTCGGCGGTCCAGGCGTTCCAGGCCAGGACGCGCTCCAGGGGCAGGCGCTTGCGGGGTCCGTTTTCGGAAGCCAGGTGCTGCTCGCTGAGGCCGCCGGTATCGCCCGGGTAGCCCACGGAGATCAGCAGCATGCAGATGTGCTCCGCCGGGATGCCCAGGGCCAGCTTGGCCGTTTCGGCGTCGAACCCGGCCATGGGGTGGGCGATCAAGCCTTCGGCCACGGCCTGGGTCATGAAGTTCTGGGCCGAAAGCCCGGCTCCGAAGGGCGCGTAGGCCCGGTTGCCCGGCGCGGTGGGGGTCCAGGCTTCGTCGGTGACCAGGGCGGCCAGCACCGGCGCCTTGAGCGCCCAGTAGTTGCCCCCCGTCAGAGCCGGCCGCAGCGCGGCCAGCGCCGGGTCCTGGTCCACGACGATCCAGCGCCAGCCCTGCTTGTTGGCGTAGGACGGCGCCTGGTGGGCGGCTTCGACGCAGCGCGTGAGTATTGCGCGGTCCACGCCACGCTCCGGATCGAAGGCGCGCAGGGCGCGCCGTTCGCTGATGTAGTTGATGATATCCATTCCTGGAATATCCTAAAACCGGCGCCCGCGGGCAAGCGAATCCGCCGTTTCAGGCTTTCTTGCGGCGGGAATTCACAAAACGCTGAAAATCGTTGATGTTCTTGACCACGATCTTGTCGGCAAAGATCTCCACCCGGCGCTGGGTGACAAAATGGTTGAGGATATCCTTGGCCTGGTCGCCGTTGATTCCCGCCCAGTGGGCGATATCCTCGACGCTGGTCTTGAACTCCCGGCGCTCCGTATTGCGGTCCGCCGCGGGCTGGGTCTCGTCCAGCATCAAAAAGACGTCGGCGATCTTGGCCTGCGGGTCGTCCAGGGTCAGGATCATGAAGCGGCGCTTCTGGTCGTAGATGCGCTTGGTGAACAGCTTGAGCAGCTTCAGCGCGATCTGGGGATTGCCCATCATCAGCACTTCAAAGTTGGCCCGGTTGAATTCCAGCACCTTGACCTGATCCAGGGCCAGGGCGGTGGCCGAACGGGGCGAATCTTCCAGAATGGCCATCTCGCCGAACATTTCCGAGGGGTGCAGGATGTCCAGGGTCTTTTCGATATCCCCGATCACCTTGACCAGCTGCACCCGACCGGACTGGATCAGGTAAAAGGCGTCCCCGGGTTCCCATTCGGAAAAGATGATTTCGTCCTTCTGAAAGGTGCGGGCAAATCGGCTGAACGCCGCAAGGTCCATGGCCACGGTTATGCCTCCATCGCTTTGAGCGCCTTTTTGGCCTTGATATGGACCGTATCGTCCTCGTCGGTCGCCATGGCCAGAATTTTCTTGTAAAAGCTCTGCGCCCGCTCCTTTTCGCCCTTCTTCTCGTAGGACTGGGCCATGAAGTACAGGGCGTCCCCCAGGTCCGGATACTTGGGATAGGTGGTGATCATGCCGGTATAGTGCTTGATGCAGTCGTCGTATTTGCCCAGCAGGTACAGGCAGCGGCCCATCTCGTAGACGCTTTTGGCCGTGTATTCCGGGTCTTCGCCGGCGTCGACGATTTTCTTGAAGCCCGCAAAAGCCGCGGGATACTTGTCCTGGGAAAAGAGGCTGACCGCGTCGTAGTAGGACTTGGCTACCGCGGAAAGTTCTTCCGGCTTGCGGGGCGCCGGAGTCGCCGGAGCCGCCACCGCGGCCGGACCGGCCGACGGAGCCGTAAAATGCCCGGTGACCGGCGCGGGGCCCTTGCCGTCGCCGTAGCGCGCCAGCGAGCCCTCGGAGGCTTCCAGAAATTTGGCCGCCTGCATGGCCATCTTGCCTGCGGGATAGTAGGTCAGATAGCGGCCGAAGACGTATTTAGCCTGGGCGTACTGCCGGTTCTTCAGATAGTACTCGCCCACCTTGAAGAGGCCGATCTCCGGGCTTTGCTGTTCTTCCTTTTCCATCAGGCTGGAAACCTGCTTGTGGATGCGCCGGAGCTGGTTGGAAAAAACTTTCAGCATCTTCATGACGATGCGGATATTGGTCATGGCCAGCTGCTCGAACTCGGGCACGGTGAAGGCCAGCACCGCCGCGTCCTGGAGCACCAGGGCGTTTTCTTCCCGGGGGTAGCGGCCCATGGCCGATTTGACGCCGAAAAACTCGCCGGGCTGCACCAGATCGTGGATATCCTGCCCGTTCTCGATGTCCTGGTAGTTGAGGCTGACCTTGCCGGACTGCAGAATGTAGATTTTATCGGTCCCGTCGCCCTGAAAGTAGATTACCGATCCCGATCTGTATTGCAGCGCTTTTGGCATGATGTTCCTTCTTAGGTTCCGGGTTCAAAGGGCAGGTAGTCCAGCACCTTGTCGAAGCCGACCTTGCGCCGCACTTCGGCGTACAGCGCCGCCGGATCGCCGACGACGAACATGCGCCGGCCGGCGACGGTGATCCGGGAATAGCCCGCGGGCAGCTTGCCGCCCAGCAGGTCCAGAAAACGCTCTTCCCCGTAGAGCGGCTTGCCGGCCATGACCAAAAGCTCGATATCCGGCATCGAAGCGGAGGCCAGGTTTTCGTAGGCGTCGTCGGTCCGGCGCTTCAGGACCAGGATATCCGCCAGCTTGCCCGCGTCCAGGCTGCCGATCCGGTCCTGCAGGCGGAAGGCCCGGGCGGGATTGACGGTCACCATGTCGACGATGGTTTTGGCGTCCAAGTCTTCGCCGTACATGTCCCGGTACACTTCCCGGGCGTACTTCATCTCCGCAAGCAGGTTGAACGAACCCGTATGCGTGGAGTCGGTGCCGATGGCCACGTTGACCCCCGCCCGGAGCAATTTGCGGATCTTGCAGGTGACGTTGAACATGAACATGTTGGAAGCCGGACACCAGGAGACGCTGGACCCCGCCTTGGCCACTTTGGCGATGTCCTGTTCGGAGAACCCGATGCAGTGGATCAAAAGGCAGCGGTCGTCCAGCCGGCGCAGCCGTTCCAGGACGCCGACGCCGTCGGTGGATTCCGGATCGAAGCCTTCTTCCAGGTGGGTGATGAAGGGCCAGTTGTTCTTTTTGGCCCGTTCGTGTTCGATTTCGATGCCCTGGCCCCACTTCAGGTCAAAAGAAGAACATTCGTGGGCCAGGGTGTATTCCTTGAAAGCCCGGATCGGCAACCTGGGCAGCAATTCATCGTTCAGCTCGTGGGGAAAGTGGTCGTTGACCGTGACCACCCCGGAAAAAAGGTTTTTATAGGCGCTGAGAAAATAGAGGTTCTCCACCGAAAGGTTGGACCGTTCGGCGTAGGTGGCGGAGGATTTGAGGTCATTGTCCCAGGGCAGCCAGTTCAGGTAGTAGGAACCGGCCTTGGGGCCGACCCGGGGCAGGTAGTTGCCCCGCAGGTGATCGTGGACGTTGATCAAAGCCGGATACACGCACGAAGCCCGCCCCAAATCCACGGTGGGCTCGGAGCCCCGCTTCAAGACGCTGATCGTATCCTTGACCACCGAGATCCCACCGGGAACCAGGCTTTTTTCAGGCGTGACGACGACGCCGTTTACCAAAGAATAGCTATCCAAATTGGGACCGTCCTTCCATCACGTGCTTTTATTCTATGACCGTCGACAAAAACAGTCAACGACACCCAAGCACTTTCCCTATTTTCGGCAGACAGGGCCGATTTCCTGAACTGCTTTATACATGGGTCAACCCTAAAAACTTCAGTTTTTAGGGTTGTTCCGCTTAAAACGCAATTCCTGTAAGGAATTGAGGCTGTCCCGTAACTCAGGGAGTTACGGGACAGCTACCTTAATCTTGTA
>DYPP01000138.1 GCA_020719845.1 Treponema denticola
AAGGATAAAGGAACCCGACTCTGAAGCGCGAATCCAATTGATTCAACCCAAGCTCATACCCCGCCGCTCATAACGTTTTGGAATACGGCAGGTTTCATAATCCTTTCAAAAAAAATATCGCAACACCAATCACCCTTCCATTTTCGCGGTCTTTCCGGAATTACGGACCTCTGACGCCCTGTCAAGGATCTCCTCCCGGGAAATGCCCGCCTCAGCGTACATGGCGAAAATGGATGACGTCAGATATTTTAGGCACCACCAAAAAACTGGTGGGTCTTACGCACCCTCCGCATCAACCGCTTTGGCCCGGTAGAGGGGCAGCAGGACCAGCAGCAGGAGCGAGACCGCCGTCAAGGCCGGGCCGACGCCCCAGCGGTCGGCCAAAAAACCCAGGGCCGGCGCCAGCAGGGCGGTCAGCAAGGTGGTCACCTGGGATTCGGCGGAAAGCGCGCTGGCCAGGATGTCGTCCTGGAGGGTTTCGGTGATGTAGGCTTCGCCCAGGGGGCGGCGGAGGTTATGGAGCAAATACAGGACGATGAAGAGCAGCATGGCCGCAGCGGTCCATCCCGCGGCAAAAGCCAGGCCCGTCAGGGCGCCGACGGCGAGGGCGGCGATCAGGGTAAGGTTCATGGGCCGGTGGGGTTCCCGGAAGCCTTCGGCGAACCGACCGGCATAGCGGGCGGCGCCGGCGGTCAAGAGGTGCAGCGCCAGGTACATGATCCCGATGACGAGGGCGGACTTTTCCGTTGCGCCCAGCGAAGCATCCATCACCGCCATGACGGGCAGCGACAGGGCAAACGCCTTGAGCAGGGGCTGAAAATAGTCTTTGACCGCGTCGAAATAGCCGCTGTAGGAGGACGAATTGACCACCGCCCGGATGATGCGGGGCTTGCGCATGGCTTGGGCGAATTCGCCCAGGGTATGACGGAGGTTCTCTTCCAACCGGTTCAGCTGGAATTTTTTGATATTGCCGTCCAGCTCCCGGGGATAGCTGATCAGCAGCAGCAGGTCCAACGCGTAGGGCAGGATGGAAGCAAGGAAGACAAACCGGTATTCCCCGGAATAAAAGACGATCCCCGCGGCGATCACCGACGACAGGGCCGAACCCATCTGGGACCAGGACCGGGTATGGCCGTAGTAGAACACCTTCTGGTCCTTCCAGCCCTTGATGCGCAGGTATTCAAAAATCATGGCCTTGTGGGTACCCGTCCGGAAGGCATCGCCCGAGGCCATCAAGAGCATGGCCACCGCAAAGAGTCCGAAGGAGCGGGAAAAATAGAACACCGGAAAAGCCGCCAGGTAGGACAACATCGAAAAGACCATCGTCCGGCGGCGTCCGGCGGCGTCGGCCAGGATACCCGTGGGAATTTCCAGGATATTGGTCGCCACGGCCTGCAGGCCGTAGAGGGTGCCGATCTGAAGATAAGAAAAACCCTTTTCGATAAAGAACAGCAGCAGGAAGGGTTCAAAGAAGTTGAGATTCTTCAGAAAACCATACAAGCAGAATTTATAGTATTGCAGATCCTTGTTGAACCGCTGGGGCACGCCTACCTTCTGTGATTCCAGGCCGGATCGCCAAAACGGCTGAGCGCCAGTTCCCGGGCGCGGCTCTCCTCCGCCTCGGTCAGTTCCCCTTCAAACGCCAGATCCAGGGTCTTGCGGAAACCCGCTTCCATAACCGCCTGCACTTCGGAAAAAGGCACTTCCCGGTTCAAGAGCCGCTTGAGCCCCGTCACCCGTTCCTTGACGTCCTGGATCAGCTTGCCCTTGGCCTTTTCCGACGGCACCCGGAGCAGCGCGAACATCAGGTCCACGTCCACGTCCAGCAGGATGGTGCCGTGCTGCAGCAGGCAGCCCAGTTTGCGCGTCTGGGCGTTGCCGGACACCTTTTTGGCCCCCACGACGATGTCGTTGATCGGCGCAAAGCGCGCCTCCAGCCCCAGCAACCCTAGTCCGGCGATGACCGCCCCGCAGAGCCGTTCGTAGGAGGCCATGATGGACCGGGCGGCCAGGGGGTGGCTCTCGGGGATGACGATGCTGTAGGTCAGTTCGGCCTGGTGGAACACCGCGCCGCCGCCGGTGATCCGGCGGACCAGATCCACCCCGTGGCGCGCGCAGGCTTGAGTTTCCACTTCTTCTTCCAGGCCCTGAAAATAGCCGACAGAGATGGCCGCGGGCCGCCAGCCGTAGAAACGCAGCGTCGGTGCCGCGGAGCCCGCAGTTACGGCTTCCAGGATGGCCTGATCCAGGCCCATATTCCAGGCGGCTTCATGATCGCCGGTCTTGAGCAGGCGAAAAATATGGCTCATTTAGTCTTCCTTGCGGGCCTGGCTCAGGACTTCCGCCAGGCCGGCGCCGGTTATGCCGAAGGCTTCCACGCCTTCCTGTTCCAGCAGTTGCCGGAAGCGGACTTCCAGCTCCGCCAGGGGCGTGCCGGACAGGGCGGCTTCCACCCGCTCAAAGCCCTCCTCCGGAACGGCGAAGAAATCGCCGTGGATGGCGATGGACCGGATGACGCCGGCCTCCAGCTCGGCCCGCAGCCGGATCAGCTTGCAGCCCGCAGGTTTGCCGATTCCCCGGACGGTCATGGCGCCGTCCCGGTCTGCCAGGCTTCCAGGGCGTGGTAGCTGGTCCGGGCGAAGGGCGCGGCCACCACGGTGGAAAACCCTTTGGCCCGCCCGGCGGCGGCGTATTCCTCAAAAACCGCGGGTTCGATATAGGCCGCCACCGGCACCTGGGCGGCCGTGGGCTGCAGGTACTGGCCCAGCACCAACACGTCCACGCCGACCGCCCGGGCTTCGTCCATGGCGGACAGCACTTCGGCCTGAGCTTCGCCCAGACCGAGCATCAGGCTGGTCTTGGTCAGCCGGACGCCCCGGCGTTTGGCCAACTCAAGGGTACGCAGGCTGGTGTCGAAGGATGCGCGCCGGTCCCGCACGCCCTGCAGGGAACGCACGGTTTCCAGGTTGTGGGCCACCACGTCCGGACCGGCGGCGACGACGAGTTCGATTTCGCCTGCCACGTAATCCGGGATCAGCACTTCCACCTTGACCTCCGGAAGCCGGAGCTTGATCGCCGTGACGCAGGCCGCAAAGTGAGCAGCCCCCCGGTCAGCCAGGTCGTCCCGGTCCACGGAGGTCAGCACGGCATACTTGAGGCCCAGCTCGGCCACCGCCGCCGCCAGTTCTTCCGGCTCCTCCGCCCGCAGAGGACGGCCTTCCCGGCCGCTGGCCACGGCGCAGAAGCGGCAGTTGCGGGTGCAGACGTCGCCCATGATCATGAAGGTGGCGGTGCCGCAGCCCCAGCACTCGGCCTTGTTCGGGCAGCGGGCTTCGTCGCAGACCGTATGCAGGCGCCGCTTTTCCAGGATCCGGGTCACTTCCTGCCAGGCCGCGCCGGATGGCGGGCGCAGGCGGATCCATTCGGGTTTGCGGAGCATCGTTTCAGCACTCATACAAGCCAGTATACCCACCTTTTTTACGCCTGTCAGCACGCCGACGCGGCGCCGTCGGCTCAGGCGAGCAGACCGGCCAGCGCTTTTTCATCCACCCCAATCACCGCCCGGCCCGGGCCGGTGCGGACCAGTGGCGTCCGGTAGATGCCGGGATCCCGGAGCAGTTCTTCCCGGGCATCGTAGTCCAGGTAGGCCAGACCGCGGCGCAGCGCGCCGGGGGAATCAGGATCGATCAGCAGGTCGAAGCCGCCGACGCCCCGGGCCAGGTCGTCCAGCTCGAGCGGACTGGGTGGTTTGACTTCCAGATCCCGGAACTGGACGTCCACGTTCCGTTCCTTGAAGAAGCGCAGCGCCTTTTGGGTAGCTCGGCATTTTTTGGTTCCGAAGACCTGGATGATCACGCGTCCTCCATAAAAACGGCCGCCCCTTGCGGCGGCGGCCATGACGTACAGTGCGGGGTCGTGTCGGCCGATATCGGTATCAGCCGCCGTAGACGGCGATCATGACACCTGCCGCGATGGCAGTGCCGGCGGC
>DYPP01000139.1 GCA_020719845.1 Treponema denticola
ATCTCCATATCCTTGGCGGCCGCCAGATGCACTGGCCGCCAGGTTGATCGCGGAAAATGAAACAGGGGATTCCAGCGGGCCAGAATCAGGCTTTGCCACAACCGGCCCATACGGCCTTTGCCGTCGGCAAAGGGATGGATGAACTCAAACTCGTAGTGAAAGACCGAGCTGGGGCGATGAGCGGGTGGGCGTCGGTGAAGGCCAGCCAGTTGAACAGGTCGGCCATCAGATGCGGCACCCGCTCGGCGGGCGGTGCCAAGCGGATCACCTGCTGGCCTGCCATCACCCCCACGCCGCCATGCCGATACACGCCCGCTTCGTCGATCAGGCCGGACATCAGAATCCGATGCGCCTCCAGCAGGTCCTTTTCCGATGAGGGCTTCCAGGTGTCGAACCGGTCGTATGCGGCCAGGGCGTTTTTCACCTCCTGCACCTCGCGGGGCGGGGCAATCACCCGCTTGCCCTCCAGAATAGCGGTGATCTGCGCCTCGCTCAGGGTGTTGCCCTCAATGGCCAACGAGCCGTGAATGGTGCGGATACGGTTATGGACATGGATGTCCGGTATGTCGCGGGCGCAGGGATACGCAGGAGCGACGGAGGCCGCAGCCGCAAGGCTCTCGCCTGGTCAGTAAGTACGGTCAGCCGCCCGATGGCCAAAGCTGATCGCCACGACCCGGTTCAGGATCTCGGCGGTGATGGTGTAGGGCGGTTGATATTTCATGTTGTCTCCCTTTCGCATCACGTCTTCGGATAGACAATGCTGTCTTTCGTACCACCCAGCCGGTCATAAACCTGACTGCCCAGCCATTTGGAAACCACGTCCTGGAGTTCCGGCTTGCTCATGTAGTCGGTAAACAGATCCTCGTTGAGTTCCATCCGCTCGATAAACAGCGACTCCAGAACCTCCCGAAAAACGAGTTGAAATTTATCGAGAGAATTGACTTCTGCCGCTTTCCGTAGCGATTCATTCCGGCTCGCTGCCTCGGTGATCTGATCGAAAAAAAGCTGATCCGCCTCGGTCAACTCCCCCCCAAATCTCTCATTAACGATGTCGACAAGACGCGACAACGAGACATATTCTTCACGAACCTCGCCCGTGCCAACCTCACGCGGCCCGTCGAGCGGTTTGGCATAGCCCTCGGCCAAGTTGATTGAACCTTCGCTGATCTTCTGCAGCCGGTAGTAGTCAAGCTCCACCTCCTCATCGAACTGGTATCCCGGCCCGGTCTTGCGCTTGGGCAGCTTCAAGGCCAGGTGGCGCAGGTAGGTGAAGAGTTTCTCCAGATCACTGTCCTGATAGGGAATGACCTGACTCAAAAAGCTGTAGAGATTGCGTAACGCCTGGGTTTTGCCGCGCCAGAGCTCGGCTTCTTCTTCCTCATCGTTTTGCAGTTGAACAAAGCGGGCCACCGCCTGATCAAGCAGGGCGTTCATGTTCTTGTGGTCGGCCGGGCTCTGGCGGCGTTTGGGCGCAAAGAAGATGCGTGAAAATTCGTCCACCTCGTCTTGCAGGTAGATGCCCGACCCGTCCAGCTCGGCCTTTACCTCGTACAGCCGATCAGGATCGACATCCTCGCCCATGACCGAACCGTCGTAGTACTGGCGAAACGCCTCCTGAATCTCGTCCGGGTTGTTGACGAAATCGAGCACAAAGGTGTCGTCCTTCAGTGGATGGGTACGGTTCAGGCGCGAGAGGGTCTGCACCGCGGCAATTCCGGCCAACCGCTTGTCCACATACATGGTGTGCAACAATGGCTGGTCGAAGCCGGTCTGGTATTTCTCCGCCACCAGCAACACCCGATAGTCGGGCTTGGCGAAGATCTCCGGCAGCTCCTTTTCCTTCAGGCCGTGATTCATCTCGACTTCGGTGTAGGTCTTCTCGGGCACCCTGTCGTCTTCCACCGTGCCGGAAAAGGCCACCAGGCTCTTGATGGGATAGCCCTTCTCGCTGATATAGCGGTCGAACTCCTGCTTGTAGCGCACCGCCTCCAGCCGCGAACCGGTGACCACCATCGCCTTGGCCTGACCGCCGATCTTGTGGCGGGTATGCTGCTGGAAGTGCTCAACCATCACCTCGGTCTTCTGGCCGATGTTGTGCGGGTGCAGACGCATGAAGCGCGCCAGCGCCCGGGCCGCCTTCTTACGCTCCACGTTGGGGTCGTCCTCGGCCTTCTTGATCAGCTTATAGTAGGTCTTGTAGCTGACATAGTTTTTCAGCACATCCTCGATGAAGCCTTCCTCGATGGCCTGGCGCATGGTGTAGCGATGGAAGGGCTCGCCGCCCCGGCCGAAGATCGCCAGGGTCTTGTGCTTGGGCGTAGCGGTGAAGGCGAAGAAACTCATATTGGGCTGACGGCCGCGCTTGGCCATGGCGCGAAACAACCGCTCCAGTTCCTCTTCGCCTTCCTCCTGCGCCGCCTCGCGGGCCTTGCGGATCAGCTCGGCACCGCCCAGCACGCCTTTCAGCTCGGTGGCCGTCTCCCCGGACTGGGAGCTGTGCGCCTCGTCGATGATCACCGCGTATTTGCGCGTCGGCAAATGGCTGCTGCCCGCGCCGCGCTCCTCGGCCAGTTTCATCAGTTGCCCGGAGACGAAGGGGAATTTCTGCAGGGTGGTAATGATGATCGGTACGCCCGATTCCAGCGCCTCGGCCAGTTGCCGCGAATCCTCGTCGATCTTCTGCACCACCCCCTGACGGTGGTCGAACTGGTAGATGGTGTTCTGCAACTGGCGGTCGAGCACCACCCGGTCGGTGATCACCACCACGCTGTCGAAAATACGCTCGTCCCGCTCGTTGTGCAGAGAGGAGAGCCGGTGGGCCAGCCAGCCGATGGTGTTGCTCTTGCCACTCCCCGCCGAGTGTTCCACCAGGTAGTTATGTCCGACGCCCTCGCAGCATGCCGCCGCCACCATCTGCCGTACCGCCTGCAACTGGTGATAGCGGGGGAAGATCATCGTCTCCTTGCGCACCTTCTTGCCTTCGTCGCTGACCTTCACGTCGATGTCCAGATGGAGGAATCGCGCCAGCAGATCGAGCAGGCTGTCGCGGCCTAACACCTCTTCCCAGAGGTAAGCGGTCTTGTAGTTGCGGCCTTGCTTATCCGGCGGATTGCCAGCGCCGCCGTCCCAGCCCTGGTTGAATGGCAGAAAGTGTGTGCTGGTCCCGGCCAGACGCGTGGTCATGTGCGCCTCTTCGGTATCCACGGCGAAATGCACCAGGGTGCGCTTGGTAAAGAGGAAGATCGGCTCGCGCGGGTCGCGATCGTGACGATACTGGTGAATGGCGTTGGCCGCCGTCTGGCCGGAGAGGGGATTCTTCAGCTCCAGGGTCACCACCGGAATGCCGTTGACCGTCAACACCACATCCAGCGATTTCTTGTTTTTACTACTGAAGTAGAGCTGGCGGGTGATGCCCAGCCGGTTGGCGCGGTAGCGCGCCTCCAGCTCCGGGTTGAGGCCGTGGGCCGGGCGGAAAAAGGCGATGCGCAGGGTCTTGCCGAAGCACTTGAAGCCATGGCGCAGGGTGGTCAGAGCGCCGTGGGTGTCCAGCCATTTGGTGAGCGCCGAGAGCACCCGTTCTCCGGTCTCCGCCCCGTGCAGAGCCTCCAGCTTTTCCCAAGTCTTGCTTTGGGTCTCGCGGATAAAGGCCAGCACTTCGTCGGGGAAGATGGCCCGCTCGGGGTCGAAAGCGCCTGATGCCAGTTTGCTGTAACCGTCACCCAGCAACACCGCTTCGATAGCGGTTTCAAAGGCGGCTTCGGAGGTTTGTTTCATCCGTTCGTCCTTTATTCCTTGTCCGCATCTTTTGACTCTGGCACATCACCGCCCGTCACCACCGGCTTGCCGTTCTTCCAAACGACAGCGTACTGACCAAGACGCCGCTTTTTCTCCAAAGCTTTCGAAACAGATCGCCGAAGTGCTTCCAGCATCTGCCGGCCATCCGGAGAGGGGGTATCTGTTTTTCT
>DYPP01000045.1:0-7904 GCA_020719845.1 Treponema denticola
CCCTCCTGCAGTACGCTTTAATCAGGCGTGTTTTTCCTTAAGCTTTGCAACACTGGAAATGTCACCCGTTCTAATGGGAAAGATCTTTTTTACCGATAAATGCAAGGGAGCATGCTTTGGAAAACGATCACTCGGCGCATCAAGAAACCGTTCTCGGGGCTCACCATAACGACGGCAGTTTAGTAATCAACTTCAGCAACGACGATCTGGAAGCTCGAGCCGATTTCATCCCGCCCCTGGGTGACGGACAACACCTTAGTCCCGATTATATTTCCGCTATCCTCGAACGTCTCAACATCGTCTACGGGGTCAATTGGGAGCTCATTCAGGAATCCACGCTGGAGTGCAATCTTGAACATCATGTAGTGCGGAACGTGTGCATAGCTCGAGGCGATCCGGTCAAGGAGGAAGTATGCGAATATTTCCAAGTTGATCCTCGGTTCCGGAAATGGCCGCCTCTGCCTGATGGAGACGTCCCTAGAATAGATTGGCGCGAGTTGAGCCCGTTCATTGTGGTCAAGAAAGATCAGATCCTGGCCAGCTTGGTACCTGAAGTAAAAGGGGCTGAAGGAAAGGATGTTCACGGCAATACTATACCTAAAATCATCCACCGTCCAGAAAGCGCGAGTTCAGGAAAGAACACCCGTACCCGAGCCGACAGCATCATTGCTTCCTGCGACGGTCGACTTATCGAGTCGGGCAATGAATTGTTGGTGGAAGAAGTCTTGTCCATCAAGGGGTCGGTGGGATACAAAACCGGCCACATCGTCTTTCCCGGGGATGTAATCATCGATGGGCCGGTTGCGGATGGTTTCAAGGTGTATTCCGGAGGTTCCATTGTCACCAAGCAAACTTTTGACGCGACGGATGTAATTGCCAAAAAGGACTTGCTCGTGGCTGGTGGACTTATCGGCAGAGGGCAAGCATCCATCAAAGTAGGCGGCATGCTCCGCGCCAAATTCATCCAAAATTGCCATGTAGCGTGCCGGGGCAGCATCTCCGTTGGTACGGCGATAGTCAATTCCAGGATATTCACGCTTGAAAAGCTGGATCTCGGCGATAAGGGCCGGATCGTGGGGGGAGAATTATTTTCCGTACACGGAATACGCGCTGCGGGAATCGGAAATGTTGGGGGGCGTACGGTTAAATTGCATTGCGGTATAGACTTCACCGCCCAGCAGGAATTGGACCGTTTGAACGGCCAGCTGTGGATTTTGGCACAAAAACAGACCAAATTACGCGAGATGATGCAGAAAAACGGCAGCGGCACGCCCCAAGGCACCAAAGAATCGGCGGCGCTTCGCCGTTTAGACGAAGAAAAGAATCAATATAGTTCTAAAATTTCCGATCTTCTGGGACGTTTGAACGCCGACGAAGAAGCCGTTGTGGAAGTATCCGGTGAAATCGCGGTGGGGACGCTGATCGAGATTTGCCATATCGCTCTCTTCGTGGACAAGCCTCTGCGGAAGGTTCGGTTCAAGCTGGATAAAAAACAGGGAAAACTCATACATGAACCTCTTTAGGGTGAGTGTTACGTTGCTTGGTGATTCTTGAAAATCATACTACAGGTACCGGTGGATGAACCCTGCACCCCCCTTGTGGGGTGGGCTTACCGGTTTATCCAAAATCTTCGTAACACTCGTAAAAACTTGCCGAGACATAGACAACTGCGATATTATAGCAAGAGTATATGGCATGGGGGGTGCGTCCAGTGTACAAGCTTGGAATCGCGTACGTTTTATGGCTCATTTCCGGCTTCGGCGCTCTTGGTTTTCATCGTTTCTATCTGGGCAAGATCCCGACCGGCCTCCTGTGGATGATGACCGGCGGTTTGGGTATGTTCGGATCAGCCTATGATTTTCTGACCCTGCCCCGTCAGGTTGAGCAGGCCAATCTACGTGAAGAGTTGCGTCGCGCTTTGCAGCAGAATCGGCAGGGGTCCTTTGCCCCCCAATGGCGCTACGCCGAGGATGCGGGAACTCGGGTGGTACCCAAGGAAAGCCTGGAGCGCACCATACTACGGGTGGCCAAAAAGAACAGCGGCATCGCCTCGGTCAGCGATGTCGCCCTGCAAGCGGATATTTCCATGGAAGATGCCAAAAGCGCGCTGGATCTGCTGGTTACCAAAGGGTTCGCCGAACTGCGGGTACGCCAGTCCGGAAGTCTTGCCTATACCTTCCCGGAGTTCATGGACGCCGACTCGCCGCTGGAAAATTTTTAAGATCGCTTCAGGCTGACCACCGTTTTTCCGTAGCCCCCCTGCTCGGGACGAGAAAAACCAAAATCCGCTACCACCTTCTGCTTTTTCAGGAATTCATGGACGCCCCGCTGAAGTATGCCGTCCCCTTTGCCATGGATGACCGAAAATTCGTACAGGCCCGACAATACTGCCGCGTCCATCTGGTTGCGGAGAACCTCCAGAGCCTCTTCCAGCCGCAAACCCCGCAGGTTAAGTTCCAGCTGTGCCGGGGTAGCCGCTACCAGGTCGTACTGGGCGATCAACGGTTTTGCCGTTTCCGGGGAAGGCGCAAGGGGAACCAGATCCGATTCCGCCAGGGTCATTTTTAGCGCCCCGATCTCAACTACCCATTGTCCCTTGCGGGCGGCCCGCAGAATTCGGCCCCGCCGCCGCGCCGGTCCTGCCAGAATATCCAGTCCGGGTCTAAAAACCGCCGCGATCGGGGAGGTCGTTTCGCCTGCCGCAGACAGGGTTTCCAGCTCCCGACGCTGGTCCGCCAGAGCGGCGGTTTCCGCGCCGGCGGTGCGTTCCAGGTCGGCCAGAAACTCCTTGACCTTCAACGTCTTTTCCCGGGTAATCTCCCCTTCCTTCAATTCCCGCACCAGGTTTTCCAGCGTCTTCCTGCTTTCCGTCAAAAGGTTGCCCAAGCTGGAGACGTTGCCCGAGCGCAGTTCCAGCTCTTTTTGTCTGAGCCTTAGTTCCTTCAGATCCGCTTTGCGCCGTTCTTCCCGCAGCTGCGCCGCTTCCGACTTATGGGTATCCGCAGCGGCGGCCAGCTCTTGATGTTTCTGCTTGAGGCCCGCGATAAGCGCGCTGATGTCCGCCCGTTCTTCGTCCAGGTAGCCTCGGGCCCGTTGCACGATGCTTTCCTGCAGACCATTCCGTCCGGCGATATCCAGCGCCCGACTTTCTCCGGGAATCCCCATAATGATCCGGTAGGTGGGGCCGAGCGTTTGGCGGTCGAACTCTACCGAAGCGTTCTGTACCGTCTGTTTGCTGTACCCGTAATTCTTGAGCATGCCATGATGGGTAGTGCAGAGCAGGCGGCTGCCCTGATCCAGAAAGTGGTCCAGAATGGCCATGGCGATGGCGCTGCCTTCTTCCGGATCCGTACCGGAACCCAGTTCATCCAACAGTACCAGGGACTGACGGGTGGCCGAGCGGGCGATATCGGCGATATTGGTCATATGGGATGAAAAGGTGGAAAGGGACTGGCTGATGGACTGCTCGTCCCCGATGTCCGCGTAGACACCGTCAAAGATCGGCAGCGCCGTACCCTCCTGGGCGGGGACGGCCAGGCCGAACTGGTTCATCAAAGCCAGCAGACCGACGGTTTTGAGGGCAACCGTCTTGCCTCCCGTATTGGGTCCGGTGATGATGACCATCCGGGTAGTTTCGTCCATGGCCAGATCGATCGGCACGGCCGTCGCACCGATCAGCGGATGCCGGGCCTGCCGCAGTACCAGGGGCGCAAGCGGACCCGCAACCGTGGCGGCAAAAACGCCCCTGGTCTCACGACCGTACCGCGCCCGGGCGCGCAGGGTTTCGAGCTGCACGGCGCCGCGGTGCAGCTCCGTCAGTTCGGGAGCCTTTTCGGCGATGCGCCCGGTCAGCTCCCGCAACAGCCGGGCGATTTCGGCGTCCAGCCGGCGTCGTTCCATGACGATTTCATTGTTTTTTTCCACCACCTCCGCGGGTTCCAGAAATACCGTCTGGCCGGTGGCCGATACTTCGTGGACGATGCCGCGGATCCGGCTCTTGTAATTGACCTTGACCGCCAGTACCAGGCGACCATCCCGTTGGGCCGGAACGTCGGATTGCAGCATGCGTCGGCTTTCGTCGCTGTTCGTATACCGGGCGGTGATGGCTTCCAGACTCCGTTGCAGGGACTGGATCCGCCGTTTGATTTCCCGCAATTCCGGCAGATCCCGCAGGCTGCCGTCCCGGTCGATGATGCGGAAGACCTCACGAACAAGGGAAGCGCAGTCCGGCAAGGCCCGGGCAAGTTCCGCCACCGGACTCTTCGCTTCCGGCGCGTTCCCGGTCAACCAGGACTTGAGCGCCGTCGCGCGTTCCGCGAAGACCCCCACCGCGTAGGCTTCTTCCAGCTCCAACGCCATTCCTTCCACCCGCAGTTTGGCCAGCAGGGGACCGATCGTAGGCAGACTCCCCCGGGGTTCATCCGCCCGGAAAGCGATCATTTCGGCTAATTCGCCGGTCAACGCCTTGAGGTCCGACACCGCAGCGGGATCCAGCGCGGGCAGGTCGGCCATGATCTGGGCGGCGGCTTCCCCGCTCAGGCAACGGTCGGCGACCCGGGCGCGGATGACGTCGAATTCGAGCAGCCGCAGCGTTCGTTCGTTCATGAATAGAGATCCGTCAGTTCGTCCCGCAAGCGCAGGTAGCTTTCGTAGCGGTCTTCATGAATCACCCCGGCCGCCACGGCTTCCATTATTTTACAGCCCGGATCGGTCTCATGGGCGCAGGAAAGGCCGTAAGTGCAGCGTCCCACCAAAGGGGCGATCTCGCGAAAATGCAGCGCCAGGGTCGCCGGCGTTGCTCCCGCAGGCAAAAGCCGGCGTACCCCGGGGGTATCCACGATCCGGGCAGTTCCGGACAAAGTGGGCACCGTCACCACCCGGGCCATGGTAGTGGTATGGCTGCCGCGGTCGTACTTTTCGCACAGGTCCCCGACCCGCAGATCAAGGCCCGGCGCCAGCGCGTTGAGCAGGCTGGTTTTGCCCACCCCGGATTGTCCGACCAACGCGGAAAACCGATTTGCGATCACGTCCCGCAGCTCTTCCAAGCCCTCTCCGCTCAGCGCGGAAACCCGCAGGACCTTGAATCCGATGCGTTCAAAATCCTCGAGCCGTTCATCGATATCCGGATCATCGACGTTGAGGTCCCACTTGTTGACCACGATCAGCGGTTCTATGCCGTTGATGTCCGCCTGCACCAAAACCCGATCTAGAAAACGCGGCCGAAACGGCGGCGAATCCGGACACACCACGCAGAGGACCTGATCCAGATTGGCCGCCAGAAGCTGCGGCGCTTGCCCTTTTTGGTTGAAGCGGGTGAACGCGTTTTCCCTTTTTTGCAGATCCACGATCAAAGCCTTGTCCGGAAAATCCGATTCGGGCTCCAGAAATACCCGGTCTCCCGGGGCCAGGGGATTATAGAATCCTTCCCCCGCCTTGAGCACCTTGCCCTTCAGGCGGCACTCCCGTTCCCGGCCATCTTCGCCGAGCACCAAAAACACGTTCTTGGTGCCGTAGATCACCTGGCCGATCATACCATCGCCTCAGGCTCCAGGTCAAAGAGGCGCGCAAAAGCCAGCAGGGTTGAATCCGCTCCACCCGCGCCGCTGACCAGGAACCGGCCGGGGTCAGGCTCGGCCGTATCCGGCCGGGTCCGGAGCAAGTCCCGTTCGGAAAGGATGGCCAGCGTCCGGTGGGCGACGCCGTCCACCGAATCGTATACCACCAGGTCCGGCGCGGCGATGCGGGCGAATTCGGCGGTCAGGAAGAGAAAATGGGTACAGCCCAACACGATCGCGTCCACCTCCTGTTCCCGAAAGGATCGGACGTAGGGTTCCACTGCGGCCAGCCGTTCCGCCGCCTCCGCGTCCAGATAGCGGTGTTCGATAAAATCGACCAGATCCGGCGCCGCAATGCCGACCAACCGGCAATCGGCGCCGTAGCGCCGAGCCAGGGAAAAGATGTACGGATCCGCGATGGTGCGCTCCGTGGCGATCACGCCGATCCGACGCTTGCGGCTTTGCAGCACCGCAGGCTTGACCGCCGGCACGGTTCCGACAAAAGGCAGGTCGGGGAACGCGTCCCGGAGCGCGTCCAGGGCGGAAACCGAAGCGGTATTGCAGGCGACCACCACCAGCTTGGGGTCCAGTAGGCTGCGGGCAGCGCGCATCAAGGCGATCAGCAACGCCGAAAGCTCCGCCTGGGATCGGGGCCCGTAGGGAAAATTGGCCCGATCGGCCAGGTAGACGACTTTTTCCGCCGGCGCCAGTTCGCGAAAGCTGCGGCAATACGGCAAGCCGCCGACGCCGGAATCCAGAAATAGTACCGGACTGTTCCGCATAATTTCAGGAACCGAACAAAGCGTCGAATCCAGCCCTGGCCGCAGACTCAGCCGCCTGGGCCTTACCTTCGCCGGGACCGGAAAGGCGATAGCGGGGATTGAGGGAAAACCAATCGCAAAAGTTGGCCCGGTCCTTGTCGGCCGGGGGACTCGCGTTCGGTTCGACGCAATCCCCGCGGCTGCCCGCAAGATAAAAACGGCAATTCCGGCATGAGCGCAGGTCCCGTCCGCAATCGGGGCAGCGAAGTGACCGGCCTATGGGCTCCTGATCCGTTACGGCGGATCCGCAGTACCAACACATTGCCCGATGATACCCCGGCCCGGCCTGGACCGCAAGGGCCTTGCGCAGGCTCGTGGACCGACCTATTATAAAGTCATGTATACTTTTACGCCCTGCGCGGCGGGCTGCGGCAACCCGAGCCTGTCAGGATCCAAAACCTGCGCCCTGCACGTCGCCGATCCCGCCGCCGAAGCGGACCGCCTGGCGGAGCTCATTCTAAGCCAACATCTGGTCAAGGACCTCAACGTCGCGGGACTTCTTTTTGAAGGGATCGATTTTTCCGGCCGCCATTTTTACGGCTGCAATTTTACCGGGGCCCAATTCCATCACTGTCTGTTCACCGCGTGCGTCATGCGGATGTGTTTTCTCGACTTTGCCGAATTCTCGGGCGGCGACTTTTCCAGATGCGATTTTCAGTTTGCTTCCCTGGCCGGTTCCACGCTTAGGGACTGTACTTTTGAGGGTTCCGAATTGGTGCACATCAACTTCGGCGGCGCTTCCATCGTCGATTGCACCTTCAACGATTCCAACCTGTACAACAGCCGATTTATCGGAGCGCGCATCGAGTCGGCGGATTTTATCGACTGCAACATCAAAAAGACCTACTTCATCAAAGCCCACCAGGAACGGGTTTCATTCAAGTCCTCCAACACCGCCGAGGCGGTTTTTGAACTGGGGGACTTGGGATGAAAGTCTATTTCCGGTACTGTCCCCAGGGGTTCACCAACAGCTTCATACTGGGTACGGAAGGCGACGCCATCGTCATCGATCCGGGCTGCATGGATGAAAAGTTACTGGCGTTCATCGAAAAAAATGAATACACGGTGCGCGGGATTCTGGTGACCCACGACCACATCAATCACGTGCACGGCCTGCGCACGCTGAAAAAAATCTACAACACCGAAATTTTTGCCGTCAACCATCTGATCTGCGATTATAAGGCCAACATGGTCCATGACGGCGATACGATCCGGGTAGGTCCTTTTTCCGTCCAGGTATTCTCCGTTCCCGGCCATTCCTCGGATTCCGCCGTCTACCGGATCGGCCACCTGCTTTTTACCGGCGACGTCCTCAGCGCCGGCTTGGTGGGTAAAACCGCCAGTTCCTACGGCACCACCATCCAGGCCGCGGCCATCAGGAGCAAATTATTTTCCCTGCCCGGCAATTATATCGTGCTGCCCGGGCATGGCCCGCCGTCCACCCTGGAATCCGAACGGCGTTTCAACATCGGACTGGAAGAATCGGAAAAAGTGGGCGCCCAGCGCGCGGCGTACGCCCGGAATCTCT
>DYPP01000045.1:8004-23214 GCA_020719845.1 Treponema denticola
CCGCCGCCGGGGATCGGCTTCCAGCCGACTCGGCAGGGTGCGCCCGAAATAGACCGGCGCCAGGGATACCGGCTGCTGCAGGGTATAAGCCATGAGCTCGTTGCGCATCAGCCGGGCGTCGCCGGTGTCGTAGCGTAAAGAATTAAAATAGGCGATCAGGAAACGTTTGGCCGTGGGGTCCAGGTTTTCCCAGCGCTGCCGGGCAAAAGCGTCAAAGTCATCGTGGGTAAAGAACAAGCCATGAAAAGCCTCATGCACCATAAACAGGTTCCTGAGGTAGGTTTCGGATTCCCGGGACAACGAAATGAGCGCCCCCGTACCGGGAACGTAGGTCGCCGCGCCCGCAGCATCCTGCCCCAGGATGACCAGACCGGTGGCCACCAGCAGGTTCCGCAGTTCCTGTTCTTCAGAGTTCAGCGTAAACCCCGTCCGCCGGGCCAGTTCAAAGAAAGCCGCCAGGTCGGCGGCGCGGTAATCGTGGGCGTTCCAGCCGTGCAGGTAGGCAATCTCGGCGTCCGCAGCCAGCCGCCCGGCAAAGCCGGCTTTTTCCACGAAGAACGCCAGCCGCTTGAACAGACGGTCCTGAACCGCGTAATCGGCGGTATCGAAGATCAGGATGTCCGGAAAGCGATCCCAGCGGAAGACCTCGTAGCGGGGATTGCGCCAGGCTTCCCTGCGGTAGCCCAACACAAGTCCAGGATCGGCGGGGATCGGATCATCGGGAAAGACCCGCGCCGATTCGGAGGCCAGATAGAATGCGGCGGGAAGGGATGGCGCCGCGACGGAAAGCGGATACGCCGGATCCGCCAGGGCGCCGCCGGGGAAGCCTAGACTCTCCAAAATCCCAGTTCCAGAAGATTTGTACTCTAGCAGGCCGGTTTTGATGCGCGCCGGCGCCGTCAGGCCGGCTACGACCAGCTCCGGCGTACCCGTCGGCCTGCAAACGGCGGGCGGATTGATAACCGCCCGAACCCCGTCCGGGTCCTTCTCAAGGTAGACAAAGGGACTCAACGCAATTGCTTGTCCGCCGACTTCAAAGCCGTACCAGCGGGGGAGGATCCGCAGGGCGTAAAGCCTGAATACCCGGTCCTTGACGACCGTTCCGGCCGCTTTTACCGCATCCTCGTCCAGTTGTACCATGATTTCTTGAAGAGAATTTCCGTTCAGGGGTAAACGGTACCGTATCGTCCCCAAACCAGCGGACAATCCCAAAAAGGACGCGTCCGGGGGCAAGGTCCAGGCTTCTTCGCCGGGGATCCGCAATACCAGCGCGATCGGCGCATCGAAAGAGTATTCAAGCTCCAGGGCTTGGCCGGCCGGCAGGGACAGGGAAGACTCCAGCCGGTACCGGAGCGCCCCCTTTTTATCCAGCGGCAGAACGCCGTCGACAGCCTGAGCCGTGAGGGCCGTCAGGGCTACCGACCGGCCGTCCGGACCGGTCAGCGTCAGGTCGGCGGGTTTGGCGTAGGCGCAGGAAATGCAGACCAGCGGAACCAGACAGAAGGCAAAAAGCGCCCCAGACCAGGGCTGCCGATGGCGGCACCCCACCTACAGAACCACCACGCTGCGGGCGATCAGCTGGGCCAGGGAAAACTTCCGTTCCGCCGTCATCTCGTTGTCGTTGCGCAGGAAGCTTTCGAAGCGGCCGATGAAGTCTTCCGGCAGGATGGGCAACCGCTGGACCTGTTCGTAGAAACCGCGGTGGGAAGGCTCAAAGCGTCGGTTGACGCAGAACAGCACCTCGCAGGCGTTTTTGATGAACCCGGCGGCGGAAATCAGATAGTGGAAATCATCCCCCTGGATCAGAGCCGCCCCCAGATCGCTCAAGAAATGCTCCATCTTGGACTGGTGGGCATCCCGCATGCGGTTCCAGAAAGGCGCGCCCAGGTTGAGCAGCCGCGCCCGGATGCCGTCGATCCAGTCGGTGCGCCGGTAGAGCAACTCCCCGTGGGCCAGACGATAAAAGCCGTAGGTGCCCGCATCCTTGATCAACCAGAGCTGATCGGTCCGGGTATCCGCCAGGGACACCAGTTCTTCCACCTGCTGGATGGATTTGTATTCGATCCTGACCGGCAGCTCGCCGATCATGAATCGATCCTTGTTGTTCTGCGCCGAGGTTTCAAAAACCGCCGCGTCGTCGCCGTAGAGCCGCAGGCGTTCATCCGCCGCGGGAACGGCGCCGTCATGGTAGACGTCCAGAATCAAGGCGAAATACGGATCCAGGGTATCCGGTATCGCCGCTTCGTTCAGCGAGACGCAGACGATCGACGGCCACGGCGATATGGTGGCCACCATCCGATCCACCAGCGCTTTCGTTTTTCGTTTCATAGAATACTTCCGCCCTTCCTTTACGTGTCGACACGTTAACTGTATCATGAATCGGGAACTTTGAAAATATGAAAGAAGCGCCGCCATCACCCCTGGTCCGCCTGCTGGCCCTCATCCCCCACCGGGACAGCGCCCGGATCCTGCGGGAATACAGTAGTCTGTTGTTCGCCCGGGGTGTCGTCGGCGCCCGTTCCCTGCCGGTTTTTGCCGCGCTGGCCGAACTCCGTCGGCCTCTGAAAAAGCCGGAACTGGCAGCCCTAGCCGCAGACCTCCGGCGACAGACGCTGGACCACGGCCGAAACGGCCAAATCCGCAGCGCCGGCCCGATCGTCCCGCAACCCCTGGCCGGGGTCGACGGGGTTTTTCTGCTCGGCCCCCGCCTGGACGTCGGTCTGCCCTGCGGACCCGACGTCGCGGAGGTGCTGCCCTTCGGCGCCGTCGTGCTCTGCGCCGCCCTGCTGGCCGGCGCCGACCCTCTCCCGGCGGACCTTCCGGACCCGCCGACCCTCGCCTTCCGGGCGGCGGCCGTGGCCAATCTGCTGCTGTATCCCCTTTCGACCGGCGCCGAACCCTACTCCTGGACCTGGGAATTCGGCCGTCCCGTATGGCTGTCCGGGATACGGAAATAGCATGGAAACCTGCACCCGCCGGGAAGGCGACCGGCTTCTCCTGGACCTCAAGGTGGTGCCCGGCGCGTCCCGGACGGAGATCGTGGGGATCAAGGAACGCCGCGTCCGCGTCCGGGTGGCCGCGGCGCCGGAAGGCGGCAAGGCCAACGCCGAATTGCGGGCGTTTTTGGCCAAAGCTCTGGGCTGCGCCAAGAGCGCCGTCATGCTCGTTTCCGGCGAAAAAAGCCGGCTCAAGACCCTTTCAGTGCCCGCCGCGACCGCTCAGGCGTTGCGGGAGTTGATAGGCGAATAAGTTCGCCCAATTCCTTGTTGTCCAGGGCGGTGATCCATTGTTCCCCCGCCCCGACGCCCAGTTCCGCCACTTCCCGTTTAGCCGCCAGCGCCCGGTCGATTTTTTCTTCCAGCGTATTCCGGGTAATCAGGCGATGCACAAAGACGTTCCGGGTCTGGCCGATGCGGAAAGCCCGGTCCGTAGCCTGGTTCTCCACCGCCGGGTTGAACCACAGGTCATAATGAATCACCCGGACCGCTGCGGTCAGGTTGAGCCCTACCCCGCCGGCCTTGAGGCTGATCAAAAAAACGCCCGCCCCGCTGCCGGCCTGAAAATCCGCCACCGCCCGATCCCGTTTGGCCTTGGGCAGTCCCCCGTGCAGCACGTACGGCTCTATGCCCAGGTCGTCGCGGATGATGGTTTGCAGAATGGCGATCATTTCCACGTATTGGGAAAACACCAGCACCCGCTCCCCGGCCTCAAAGGCCGCGTCCAGCAAGGCCAACAAAAGACGCGTTTTTCCCGACCGTTCCGGAGTCGCCGGGCTTTCCTTGTCGTAGTTGCGCGGGTGGTTGGCCACCTGCTTGAGCGCGGTGATCAAGGCCAGCACCAAACCCAGGCGGACAAATTGATCCGCCTCTTCCAACCGCGCCAGACCTTCCGTGACCAGCGCCGTGTAGAGCACCGCCTGTTCGGGCGTCAGATCGGTATATTCATCGATGACGATTTTATCCGGCAGGTCCGGAATGATCGCCTTGTCCGTCTTCATCCGCCGCAGGATAAAAGGGGCGGTAATCTTCTGCAGCTGCACGGCGCTTTCCGCCGATCGGTACACTTCGATGGGCTTGCGGTACTCCCGGGCAAAGCCGGCCAGGGGCCCCAGGTAGCCGGGCAGGGTAAAATCGAACAGGCTCCACAATTCGGCCAGATTGTTCTCGATCGGCGTTCCGGTAAGCGCGATCCTTCCGGCGGCGCTCAGGGACTTGACCGCCCGGCTTATTTTGGTATCCGGATTCTTGATCCGGTGCGCCTCGTCCAGCACCGCCAGATCCCATTTCCGGTCCGCAAAATGGCCGACGTCCCGCAGGAAGGTGTCGTAGGTGCTCAACGTCACGTCGGCGGTTTTCAGCCGCCGGGTCTGGCCGTAGTGGACGTGCACCGCCAGGGAAGGCGCAAATCCGCCCAGTTCCCGTTCCCAGTTGGCCAGCAAGCCGGCGGGAGCCAGGACCAGCGCCCCCGACGCCAAGCGCCCCCGTTCCTTGAGCGCCAACAGCGCGGCGATGGTCTGCACCGTCTTCCCCAGACCCATGTCGTCCGCCAGCAGGCAGCCGAACCCCTGGTCCAGCGTAGCCAGCAGCCAACGGTATCCCCGGTCCTGGTACGGCCGCAGCGTCGCCCTGAGTCCTGCGGGCGGCGGCGCGCTTTCGTCTGCGGCGGCGCCGGCGGGCTCCCGGGCCAGGAGCTTTTGGCGCAGAAAGGCAAAGGCTTCCTCGCCGGAATCAGCTTCATCCGACAAAACCGCCTGCACGGCGCTATGCACGTCGGCTTTCCGCCGGCTCTGGACGCGTTCCAGCAACCGGGCCGCTTCGGCGGGGTCCAGCCGGACGTACTGATCCCGGAACCGGATCAGCGCCGTGCCCTGGGCCACCAGGGCGGCGAATTCGGCTTCCGAAATCATTCTCCCGCCGATCTCGATGGCCCACTCAAAAGAGAACAGGGACGCCAGGTCCAGTACGGTAGTCAAGTTGCCGGTCCCTTTCCGGACGGCCCGCAGTACCCGCCGGGGACGGGCCAGTTTGGACAGCTCCTTGGGCAGGATCACGGGCACCCCGATCCGGCTCAGCAGGGGTTGGCCCCGCACCACCAGATCGCTCAACTCGGCTTCGGTCAGCTCGACGCCGGCGCGCTTGCCCAGGGCGGCCAGGGAAGGCACAAAATTGGACAGCAGCGCGGGAAAAGCCAACGCCGTCGGGCCCAGGGCGGCCGCGGCTTTGGACAGGGGAATCGCCCGGCCATCGGTACCCCGAAATCCGGCATACAATCGGTACCGGTCCGTCGCCGACTCTCCGGAGACTGAACTTCCCGTTGCCGTTTTGACCGTCAGCTCAAACGCCCCCTGCCGCGCCGCCAGTTCGTAGACTGCCAGCCGTGCCGCCAATGCCCGGGGCAAGGAACGGTAAAGCGGGGTTTCGGTTTTTACCGGGGCGTTCCGGAAAAGCGCGGCGCTGAGCGGACTGGCCGCGGCGGCGGCGCCGGAAGGACTAAAGCCCAGGGCGTCCACGTAGGCGCCCAGAAAGTCCGCCGCCAGCAGCCGCACCAGGGATGGCCGATCGGGGAAGCCCCGCTTGCCGCAGTAGGCGGGGGCGATCGCCGCAGCTTCCACCCAGGCCAGGAGATCCCGGACGTCGGATCCAAAGTACGCGGGGACCCACAACACGTCCAGGCTCTGTTTCCGCTGCCGCGCCAGGGGATAAAAAGCCGCGGCGGCGACCAGGGCGCGCATGGCCTTGTAAAAACGCCGCCAGAAGCGGTAGGAAGGGGTCCCGTCGTCGATGTCCGAAGCCAGCAGGTCCGGCGCCAGCTCCAATAGTCCGACGCTCCCGCCGTCGGGCGTGGTCACCGACGGCCCCTTCCCGTCCAGCCGCAGCAGGAACGTGCCCGTGGCCAAAGCCCGGAAGCGCACGGTTTGGTCCTGCCCCGCCGACAGCAGGGGCAGTTCCCAGTCCCGAGCCAGGCGATGGTAGAATTCGGTCAACGCCACCCGCAGATCCAGCGCCGCCAGGAGCGGTCCGTCCGGAAGCAGCCGGGGCATCAAGCCGGAGTAATCGGCGATGCCCGGCTCCGGCGCCGCAGTCTCCCCGCCCGGGCGGTCCGGCCAGGCCGGACCGTAGCGCAGGCCCAGCGGATCCGCGGCGGCGTCTTCCTGAGCCGCCGGCGACGCGCCGCCTTCGGCCACGACGGCCTGCGCGTCCAGCCCCCGCAGGCGGAAGAGCGCCCCTGGGTCCCGATCCAGTTCCTGGGCGATGACGTAGTACACCGCCGCCTGATGCTTGCAGGGGTCGCCCCAGTCGGGACAAGTACACCGGCGGTGCATATCCTCCCAACGCGCGGGGAACAGGCTTATCCCCGCCTTTTCAATCCGGTCCAGCAGATTTTCCGGTAATTCTCCGGCGTTCAAGCGGGCCAGGGCCAGCGGGTCTTCGGCCAAAAGGGCGGTGACGGCGTCCTTTTCAGCCCGGGTAAAGGGGGGAAAGTCGATCTGGACCGTGTAGTAAGGCTGGTACGAACCCCGCACCCGGGCGCTAACCGATCCGGAGTCGATGGCCAGCTGGACGACCTTGCCGTTGGCCGCGTAGGAACGACCCCGGCCCAGCCGGCCCGGATCCCCGAGTTTTTCCATAGCCTGGATAAAGGCCTTGCCCCAGGGGGTCAGTCCGAAAATATCCCTTTTCGCCATTCCGTACCGCTATTTCAGGCTGAGGTTCGATACGCCGTCCCATGTCGGCGGCGGCGGGTTCTTGATGAAGGAATGGCAACGCAGATAATAGGCCTTGCTGGGACCATCCTCCCGATCGATGCGCAAGGCCCGGACAAAGCCGGCCAGCGCATCCTTCCACAGGCGTTCCTTGTACAAAGCCAGGGCCTGGGTGTAATAGACCAGGACTTCTTCCGTGCGGGCATCTACCTTGCCCGGCGCCTCAAGCAGCTCGTAGACCGTGATCGGTTCGCTTTTGCCGACTACCCGGATGGTGTCCAGCTCCCGGAAGCGGAATTGATCCTTGACCGCCGCGTAGGTATGGCCGCTGACCATGGTGAAGGTCCCGTAATTCTTGTTGGCCCCCTCCAGCCGGGACGCCAGGTTGACCGAATCGCCCATGACGGTGTAGTTCATCCGCGTCCGGGAGCCCATGTTGCCCGCCACCGCCGCTCCGGTATTGATGCCCATGCGCACGTGGATTTCGTGGCGGCCCTGTTCCTTCAGGCTCGCCCGCATCTTCACCAGGCTGCGCTGCATCTCCAGGGCGGAAACGCAGGCCTGATAGGGATGATCCGGAAACGACAGGGGCGCGCCCCAGAAGGCCATGATGGCGTCGCCTTCGTACTTGTCGATGGTCCCCTGGTTGCGCATGATCGTATCCGTCATCTCGGACAGGTACTCGTTGAGCAGGTGCACCAGCCCCTCGGGGGACAACTGTTCGGAAATGGAAGAAAAACTGCGGATATCGGAAAAGAAAGTCGTGATCGTGCAGAGTTCGCCGCCGAGCTTGAGCGCGTCCGGGTCGGCGATGATCTGGTTGATGACGTCCTGGGACAGGTACTTGGAAAAAGCCCCCTGGATGAACTGCCGGTTCTCTTCCTCGCCGGCGAACTTGGTGACCATGATCAGCATGGACGGAAGCAGCAGGGCCAGGTTGAAGCTGACCTGATCGATCCAGACGTAGGCTTGTGAAAAGAGGACAATGATAGACGCGTTCACCGCCGCCAGCGCCAGGACGATAGCTGTGTAGGAAAGTTTTGCCGAACGATCATGGATAAAGAGCGCCAGCGCCAAGGCCAGGACCAGCAGCGCTGCGTATTCCATATACGCCGGCACCGTCTTGATGAACCTTCCCCGGGCCATGGTGTTGATTGCCGTGGGATAGGATCCGACCATCCAGTAGGAGTTGGAAAGCGGCGTTACGCCCAGATCCTGGGTCCCGGTGGCGGTCAACCCCATGACGGCCACGGAATCAAAAAGGTATTCCACCTGGGTTTTGATGTTGATGGCCGTGATCACCGTCTTGACCGAAGCGATGCTCTCCTCGTCGATGGCTTCGCCCGCGGCCTTGCGGGCCTCAAGGTCATTCAGCTCGGCCTGGCTTTCGTCCAGGTAGGTCTGGATGACCGCCTTGTACTGGGCCAGTTTATCCCGGTACTCCCGGCGCAGGGCAAAACGCCGGACATAGTTGGTCTCCGCCAGGATAGCCGCCTTCAGCTCCTCCAGCGCGGCGCCCAGCTCGGCCCGGTCGTTGCGCCCCGAGACCATGTCCTTGAGCATCAGCTGCATTTCAAACTGCTCGGCGTAGTAGGGATACTCGATCAGCGCGTTGACCGAAACGGACCGCGCGGTATGGTCAAAATCGCCCATCCAGTCAAAGTGGATGGCGCAGGTTGAGTCCACGGGAATGATTATGTCCCCGCGCTTGCCGTCCGCCGGATTGACCGCGTCCTTGATGACCAGGCTGTGGCCGGGATGGATTTCCAGATCATCGATGCCGACGCCGCACATGCGCAGAAAGGCAACCAGGCTCAGGTGCAGGTAGACGCGGTCCCCGAAAACGCGGATCAGCCGCACCCGGCGATGCGCGCCGTCCAGGTCCACGTCGTTGTCCACAAAGCCGAAATGGTCGGCCGCCTGCATCAACTCGCTGATCGGATAGTCCACGGCCACCCGGTCCGGATCGACCAGCGCGCGGAACGCCGCCTCCTGGCCCGGGGGCACGGGCAGGGAGGCGACTCGGGTAAACCGTTCGATGGCCGCTTCCCGTTCTTCCCGTTCCTCCGTACCGATCGATCGTTTGCTTTCCACCTTGGCAAAGGAAAAAGGAATGACCGTGCCGGAAAACTCGTCCGCCGCGTTGGCCAGATCCCGGTCGTTGTCGATCATCACCGTAAAAAGATCCTGGGCCGCGATGCTGCCGCCCTGTTCCAGCGTCGCGTACAGCGTATTGAACCCGTCGGTGTTCAAAAAAGCCGGCGAACTGTCCAGGAACTGAAAGTCGAATACCAGACTGGACAAGCCGACGGTCGCCAACTGGCGCAGAACGTAGGCGTAATAATGCCGCGGCCAGGGGTAGACCCCGCGGGCGGAAATGCTGGCGTCATCGACATTGAGCAGGACCAGCTCCGGCAACGGCTCGGCCTTGGGCTTGATTTTGAAGCGCAGATCGTAGAAGACGTATTCCAGCCGGTCGTGGGCGGCGGTAAAAGAAAAAAGAACCACCAGCGCGGTCATGACCAGCGCGGTCAAGGCGGCGCCGAAGGAGCCCGTGGTCAGTTTGCCCAGACGGGCCAGGAATTTCTTCATGCTCACACTCCCGGCTCAGAATGAAAAGCTGACGCCTCCGGAAACGGTAAAGCGCAACGCCTCGTCTTGCGGAAAAGCCGCTCCCGGGATAAAAACGCCGCCGTTCAGGAAGACGCTCAGGTCCTTGAAGGGCGACCAGCGCAGCACCAGGTCCAGACCGTGCCCCAGATCGAAGGCGGAAAGGGCAGCTTCGCCGCCGTTGACTACGCCTCCGGACTCGTGCTTGGCATAATAGAAATAGTTAAGGCCGATACTGGCAGCCCGTAGCGGATTGACCGCCGCCCCCGCCTGGACGATGTGGATGTTGCTGAAATAAGGCCGGAAGACGGACCCGGTGTTCAGCTGGCCAAAGGCTTGAAAAGCCGTGTCCTGGCCGGTCTCGTTGCCCACGGAACCTTCGGCGACGCTGCGGTCCGCGTCGCCTGAAGCCAGCGAATACTGCAGGGTCAGGCTGGGCACGGCGGCGGCGGGGAACACCTTCTGGTAGCGGCAGGTCCCGCCGTAGGCGTCGATCTCGCCCCGCACCGCGCCGGAGGGGCTGAATCCGCCCTGCAGGTACCATTCCAGCAGGTAGGCTCCGTCGGCCACCATCCCCTTGGCCTGCAGGCCCGTATACCAGCTGGTATACAAGTCATCCGGGCTCAGTCCGAAGTCGCCCTGGTACAGGCCGATGAGGGTCAATTCATGGCCGAGAATGCCGACGCCCGCGGCGTAGCCGCCAAAATAGCGCTGGGCGCCGTTGGCGTCGTCCCAGTCGTGCATGCCGTAGGGCGAAGAATCGGCATTCAGCAAGCCCGTATAAAAGCCGAAGGCCTGCAGCATGAACAGCGGATTGGCCAGCTGGAATTCGGCGCCGTCGCCGTTGCCGGACAGGAGCAGGCCCGATCCCAGCAGAAAGGGCTTCCGGCCGGCGGAAAAGGTCAGCCCGGCGTCCGGATTGGCGAACTGCAGATAGTTGGCGTTGACTTCCCACAGATTGGTCAGCTCCAGGCCCGCTTCCGGCCAGGGCAGCAGGGCCGCCAGCGCGTTGTCCTTGAGCCGGACGTAGTACTGCCATTGTCCGGGCAGGCTGAGCCGAACCCAGAGGGCGCCGCTCAGGCCGGCGATCAGGGCTTCCGTATCGCCTTGCCGGTCGTAGATGCCCGCCGGGGACAGCGTGCCGCCCCAATCCAGCAGCCAGGCGGCCTTTACCGTCGGGGGAGCAATAAAATCTTCATCCAGGAAGGGTGTCTGGGCGCCGGCCAGGAACAAGACGCTCAATAGAAAGGTTAAAAGTACAGCGGTTCTTTTCATGGCCGGCCCACGTACTCCAGGCTGACGGCGCCGACAAAGTCCAGCAGGTCGATGCCGCCCATCACGTCCCCGGCGCTGGCGGTAGCGCTGAAAATTCCGTCCATTACCATGGCCCGGAAAGCGTAGCGCTCCAAAGGCAGCAGCAGGAAGAAGAACGACGTCCGCAGCCGCGTTCCCCGGGCCACCACCCAGGCCGCCCGCGCCTTGGTGAGCGGCTGGTCGGCGTCGTAGCGGGCCAGAGGGCGTTCCAGGGCCGCGGCCAGGCTTGCGTCCTCCCCGGCGGCCCCGGAGACGGCGGGAAGCATGACCGCCAGATCGGCCATGGTGCAGGCGGTTTTATCCCCGATGGCGACGACTTCCTCCAGACTTTGCGCGTGCAAGGCAAGCGGGGAACAGAACAAGACGCCGACCAAGGCCAGGCTTTTAGGAATACCCTTGAATAACATCGGGATTGTCTCTTCCGTTCCTAGGGAAACAGCAGGTTGAGCTGGACCGAGGCGGTGGTGGAAGTATTCCCGACCAGGTTTACCAGCTCGGTATAGGCGGCGGATTCGCCGCCCAGGCTTGCGGCCACCGCGACTTCTTCCGCCGGAGCAAAGGCGGAAGCGGCGTCGACGACTACCGCCTCCTGCGCGACCTGGGTCGTCACCTGCGGCGGGGCGGCGCCCTGCCCTTCGGCAAAAGTCTGCCCCCCGGAAACCGGCTTGGACGCGCTGCGGACGGAACGCACCGCCACCACCCCGGACGCAACGGCCACCCGCATGCCCCGTCCGGGGCTATAGGAAATAGTATGCCGGGTGCCCCGCACGCTGGAGGTCCCCACCGGCGTGGTCACGGTAAAACTGGTCTTGAGCCCAATGATCTGCTTGACGTCCGAAACCACCGTCCCGCTGCGCAGGGCGACGTCGGCCTTGGAATCGCTCTTGGTGATGCTGACCCCCCTCAGTTTGGCGGTGGTCAGCGACTTGAGCGTGATCGTGCCGTTGTTCACCAACAGGGACACCTCCGAATTGGCGCCCGTCACCACCATCGCGTCATCCTTAAGCTTCATGCCCGCCTTGACCGGCGTCAGCTTCTTGGCTTCCATCACCCCCACCGTCCCCTTGACCGCCTGCACCGTCACCTCGGCGAAGAGGGGGGAGGAGAAGAGGAAGGCAATCAATATACACATCATGCGTTTCTTCATACGATTACCTCAAGGTCTCAGAGTTGGATACGAACCATCGATGAACGCGTCCCATATCGTCAAGAAATCCCAGCCCGAGTAGGTGGACGCATGGGTCGCGGCGGCTTTCAGCAAGGCGGTGCTATATGGAACACCCTTCCCTGTATTGTCGGTTTGGCCACTTGTATCGGTGTCGTAGTAGGAAGAGGTAACTATGCCGGCTCCCGAATTGGCTCCGACGAGTCCGCCACCATTCGCGACCGCGTTCACAAGGCCTTTCGAGTAACAGTTGGTTATATCCTCTGTGCCGGCCCCGGAATTGCGGCCGACGAGGCCGCCTACATAAGTGGTACCCGTCACGTTGCCCTGGGCGTAGCAATCCGTGATGGTGGTATCCTGGTTCCAGCCGACCAGCCCGCCGACGTAATTGACATTGCCCGCGCTGGACTCGGTGATGGCGCCCACCGCGTAGCTCTTCTGGATGCTGCCGCCGACGCTGTAGCCTATCAAGCCGCCCACGCTGCCGTACATATAGGTATTGATGCTGACGTTGGTCGAACAATTCGTAACCGCCAGCGCACCACCCGTGTGCTGCCCGATCAAACCGCCGGCGCTCTGGTAAGCAGTGATGCTGCCTGTAACCGTACAGTAGGCTACCTGGGTAGCGCCGGTGGACGTGCCGATAAGCCCGCCTGCGCAATTGTGGGTATCGACAAAGTTGATGTTGGTGAGGCTGACGTTTGAAATGACAGCTCCGTCAACATAACCGAACAGACCTCGGTTCGCGTCGGTGGCGGTATTTATAGTCAGGTTGCTTAGAACTTTACCGTTGCCGTCGAAACTGCCGGTAAATTTGGTCGTGGCGTCCCCGATCGGCAACCAGTTGATTTCGGATGCCAGGTCCAGGTTCACCGTCAGCTTGAAGTGGCTGCTGCGGAAGCTGTTCATCAGCTTGAGCTGGTCAAGCGTGGCAATTTCGTATGGTGTACCAACAGAACCATCTCCCCCGTTGAACGGAGCGAAGTTGGCTGTAACCCAGCTGGGCGTAGTCACCGGCGGTATCAGGTTTGAGGCGGCGCCATTGATCGGGGCGACGCTGGCGCCTCCGACTACAGTCCAGTCAATAAAGCGGTATCCCTGATCGGGAGTCGCGTTCAGGGCTACATTCTGCCCCGGCGTAAACTCACTGGAAGGCGGGGTTACCGTGCCACCCATACCGGCGGGGGTAATGGTGACCATGACCGTCTTGGCAATGGTTACCGTGTAGGTCTGTACGGTGGCACCGTCCTGGGCGGTGACTTTTACCTGCACCGTATTGGTCCCCAGGGGCGCGTCCAGGGTTAAAGTACCCGTCGTAGCAGCGGAGGCGATGGCGTTGAAGGCGCTGCCGTTGAAACTGAATTCGATGGTGGCGCCGGCGTTGTTCGCCGTCGGCGTCACAGTGATGGTGGGGACGCTGCTCGCGGCGCTGCCGTTGTAGTTGTGGATGGCCGGCAAAAAAGTCGGCGCCAGCGGCACTGGGGTGACCGCAAGAGCGCTGAGGGTGGCGTCGGTGCTGGGGGCTCCCCACTTCGCATAGAGCGTGAATGCGGCTCCGGGCATCATCAGAGCCGCTCCCGCCGGATAATCCGTGCCCAAGCCGTCCGCCTGGGTATTCCATCCAGCAAACCCAAACCCTGTCTTAACCAAGCTCCCCGAGTTGGCCGCCGCGGTCAACGTGGCACCCGCCTCGCGGTAGAGGGTCAGGGGGACGGTGCCGCCGGTGGCGCCGTTGGCGTTGTAGCTCAGCGGGTAAACCAGCGCCATAGTCACGTTCAATTCGTGGACCGCGCCGGCTTCGATGTTCATCGTCGACTGGCCGTGATAGATGGGTATGCTGCTCGAATCCTTGGCGATAACATCGAAGGTGCGCCCCGATCCGGCGGGAACCTCGAGGGTTGCGCTGAGCGACGGCGTGGTCAGGGTGGCGCTGATATCGTCCATATCGGCACCCTTGACCAGGATATCGATGGCGGTAATGCCCGCGGGAATACCGGCAGCCCGGCTGACGGCGCCGAAGTCCACCACCACCCGGCCGTAGGGAGAATCCGGCGTGGAGACATCCACTATATTGGGACATCCCAGGTTCACCATGGCAACGGCCAACACCAAAGTTAGCCCCGCCCATCTAGCGCTCATCCAAACCTCCCGATTCATTCGGCATCATTAAAGCAACCAGTTCCCTGCATGTCGGGGTTCAATCAAACAACTCCACAATTCTATACCATAGCGCAATCGGAGGGCGTTATCAATACGGGTTAATTTAAAATGCGGAGAGGCATAAAAAAAGTGGGGTATCCAGATAAATGCGGCGGTGGTAATGTAGGGGGATGACGCCCCTAACCCGACTAAGCCAGCCAAAGGCGGGCAAGCACTATCCCAAGAATTACGCTGATTTTCTCAGCTGGTTTCCTGATGATGTAGCCTGTCTGGACTATCTGGACTGGCTGCGATGGCCGTCAGGTTTTTCCTGTCCCTATTGTACCGGAATCGTCGGCTGGCGTATGAAAGATGGCCGATGGTGGTGCAAGGCCTGCCGTCACAGGGTTTCCGCGACAGCGGGCACGATTTTTCATCATACCAAGACTCCTCTTACTATCTGGTTCGCTGTAGCTTGGCACATGATCGCGCCAAAGAACGGTGTTTCAGCCAAGACGCTTCACCGACTTCTGGGGTTTGGCTCATATCAGACGGCTTGGGCGATGTTGCACCGATTCCGTAGCGCGATCGGCCATGCCGAGCATTCGAAGCTTTCTGGTGATGTAGAGGTGGATGAGACGATGATTGGAGGTGCTCGCCCGGGTAAGCGCGGGCGAGGGGCGGATGGGAAAGTCCTTGTCGCAGTAGCTGTGGAACAACGGGCACAACCGAAAGGTTTCGGACGTTGCCGCATTCAAATCATACCGAGCGCCGACGCCGGAAGTCTGCGGTCGTTTCTCCTGAATCATATTGAACCTGGCTCCACAGTCCTTACAGATGGATTGCCTTCCTACCAGCTGGCGGCTGGAAATGATTTCACTCATCGAAGCACCCCTATCAAGAATTCTGGAATGGAAGCACATGACGTTCTTCCCGGAGTCCACCGGGTAGCTGCACTCGTGAAGCGATGGTTGCTTGGAACTCACCAAGGATCTTTCAGTACGGATCACCTACAAGCCTACTTGGACGAATTTGTGTTCCGTTTCAACCGCAGGGAGTCCAAGGCGAGGGGCATGCTTTTCTATCGTCTACTTGAACAGGCGGTTGCCATGCATCCCATCAGATTTGAGGACCTCGTGGCAAACCCGAAACCAAAGAAGACAGGGGAGACCAAGCC
The DNA here is from genome assembly GCA_020719845.1 of Treponema denticola. GTDB lineage: Bacteria > Spirochaetota > Spirochaetia > Treponematales > Breznakiellaceae > DYPP01. Next base: position 23,113 of record DYPP01000045.1, read on the forward strand.
TGAACCACCCTCCTCGGCGAGAAGACCGCCATCGTCGCTTCAGATGCAAAGTTATCCCAGCCCATGGCGCAAATAGTCAACCGCATTTATCTGGATACCCCA
>DYPP01000140.1 GCA_020719845.1 Treponema denticola
ATAGCGCTTGTAGGTGGATATCGGAATGAATACCGACGCGTCGGTGGTCGAATTGCCCTTCCGTTCCATCAGGCCGGCGATGCGGTAGCTCAGGCCGTTGACGCGGATCTTCTGGCCCACCGGATCGCCGGCGCCGCCGAAAAGGTCGTCGTAGATTTGGGCGCCGATGACGGCCACCGCCTTGCGGCTGTCCACGTCGCCGGGGGTAAAAAACTCCCCCCTGACGGGTTTGATGTTCCGGATGGCCGGATAGTCCACGTCCGTACCCACCACGGTCACCGTCATGCTGGTGTTGCCGAACTTGGCCTGGCCGCTGGCGCTGGATTCAGGAGCCGCCAGGGCCACGTAGTCCGGGCCAAGGGCCTTGATGGCCGCGATGTCCGCCTCGGTGATGGTGGGCACGATGCTGGTGGTGCTGCGGCGCACCAGGCTGCCGCCCTTGGGTTGGCCGGAATAGAGCAGCAGCAGGTTGGAGCCCAGGGATTCCAGGCTCGATTCCACCGATTTTTGGGCCCCCGCGCCCAGGGCCAGCATGGCGATGACCGCGCCGGTGCCGATCATGACCCCCAGGGCGGTCAGGAAGGCGCGCACCTTGTTGGCCCGGATGCTGCGCACCGACATGCGCACGTTTTCGTAGAGCATGCCGCTGGTCATAATTGCCACTCCCTGGCGGGCAGGTCCGCCAGCACCCGGCCGTCTTCCACCTGGATCACCCGCTCCGCCTGCCGGGCCACCTTGGGATCGTGGGTGACCAGGATCAGCGTCACCCCGTCGCGGTGCAGGGCGTGGAACAGCTCCATGATCTCCACCCCCGTCTTGGTGTCCAGGGCGCCGGTGGGTTCGTCCGCCAGGATGATGGACGGTTCGCCCGCCAGCGCCCGGGCGATGGCCACGCGCTGCCGCTGGCCGCCGGAAAGCTCCGAAGGCAGGTGATGCTCGCGGCCTTCCAGACTGACCTTTTTAAGCATGGCCAGGGAACGTTCCCGGCGGGTCTTGCGGTTGACCCCTTGGTAGATCATGGGCAGCTCCACGTTCTCCAGCGCCGATTCCCGGGGCAGCAGATTGAAGCTCTGGAATACAAAACCGATCCGCCGGCTGCGGATTTCCGCCAACTGGTCTTTTTTCAGGTTGGCCGTCTCCTCCCCCGCCAGTCGGTAGCTGCCGGAGGTGGGCGAATCCAGGCAGCCGATGATGTTCATCAGCGAGGACTTGCCCGAACCGCTGGGGCCGACGATGGCCACGAATTCGCCGGACTCGATGGTAAAGCTGATGCCGTCCACCGCCTTGACCGTAGTTGGTCCCATCGTGTAGTGACGGGCCAGCTCCGTTACCTCGATCATTTTGTGCCCCCCGAACCGGGTACGGTAATCGGCAGCACGGATTTTTCGCCCGTCGCCGCCGCCGCCGCGGCCTGGGCCGGTACGGCTCCGGGCACGATCACCGCCGCGCCTTCCTCCAGGCCTTCAAGGATGACCGTATTGGCGCCGTCGTCGGCGCCCTTGCTTACCCGTTTCTTGACCGTTTCGCCGTTTTCCAGCACGTCCACGTAGCTGCGGGAACGTACGGTAGCCACGCATTTGGAAGGCACGACCAAGCCCTTGTCGCTGGCGATGCGGATCGAAAAATCGGCGCTCATGCCCGGCAGGAGGCGTCCGGCGGAATTGTCCACCACAGCGCTGACCTGAAAGATGGAAATATTGTTGACCACTTCCGCCATGGGGCTGATCGCATCAACCGTCGCCGCCAGGGGCTCGGCGCCGATGGACTCGCCGCTGATGGCCACGTTCATGCCCGCCGCTACCTTGCCAATATCGTATTCGTCCACTTCCGCGTTGAGGCGCACCCGGGACAGGTCCCCGAACAGGGCGATGGCGCTGTTGGGCGCCACCAGATCGCCGGCGGCCACGTAGGTCTTGAGCACCGTACCGTCGAAAGGCGCCTTGACGCGCAACGCCGCCAGGTCCCGGCGCGCCCTGTCCAGGGACAGGGTCGCCTGGCGCACCTTCAGATCCGCCGCTTCCAGCGCCAGCTGGGCGTTGAGGGCCGCTTCTTCCGCCAGGGTGTAATCGCCGGGACTCAGGGCTTTGGCGTCCAGCAGGACTTTCTGGTCCCCCCGGTCCTTTTCCGCCCGTTCGGCGGCCAGTTTGGCCCGGCGGTAATCCACTTCCGCCTGGGATAGGCCGAACTCCGCCTGCCCCAGATCGTTGCGGGACTGGGCGTCGTCCAGGGCGGCGACCACGCCGCCCGCAGAGACACGGCTGCCCGCCGGGGCTACCGAGCGGAGCACGGAAACAGCGGGAGAACGAAGGGTTACCTGGGACAGGGGTTCCACCACCGCGATGCCGTCCACGTCGATGATGACCACCCCGGTCTTGGCCGATACCGTCACCGGCCCCGTAGCCACCGCGACTTCCGCCGCCGGTCGGCTGCGGGCCATAAAATACCAAACCGCCCCGGCTACCGCCAGCAGCGCCGCCGCACCGATTATAATTTTCCTCATTTTTTTCCCCAAAGGTCGATTCCCGTCGTCCGCCAGGCGGCGGCAGCGTCGATCAGTTCAAAATAGGCCCGGGTAAGCGCTACCCGGGCTTGGCCCAGGTTGTACGCCGTGCGTACCGTCAAGACTTGATTGGCCGCCTCGTCTTCCGGGCTGGCCTGTCCGATCTTCTTTTTGGCTTCAAAGGCTTCGTTTATCCCCCGGGACGACGCCAGCCCCCGTTCGGCGACGGCCAGGCTGTCCTGGGCCTTCAGCCAGGCGGCGTACTTGGAGCGTACGAGCAGTTCCTGGGAAGCTTCGGAATTGACCAGCCGGCGGCGTTCCCGTTCCGCCGCCTCCGCCAGCGCCCGGCGACGGTCCGCGGCGCCGCCGGAAAAGTCGGCGCTCAGCACGACCGCCAGCGTCAGCGCCTGGTCCGGCGTCTGGGAAGAAGAAGTCAGGTAGTCCGCCCGGTAGGCCGACCAGGCGCCGCCCAGGCTGAGCGCGCCGGAGGCGCCGTTGAAGCCCAGGGAGACGGAGGCGTCCGGCGTGGCGTAGGTTACTTTGGGAGAAACCGCCAGGTCCGTAGCGGAAAACAACGCCAAAGCCCGTTCCGCCTGGGCGACCCTGAGCCGTTGGGCCAAAACCAGGGAAGATCTCTGCTTGGCGCTGGTGATGAGCGGAAAAGGCTGGTCCAGCGGGACGGAAGCGTCCACCAAGACGGGTTGTTCCAGCAGCGGCACCTGGCCCAGCGGATTCTGGGAGCCCTTTTCGTGGTCCCCCCGCAGGGTTTCGATGTTGGCCGTGTAGGCCAGGTCAAACCAGGCCAGGCGCAGGTCCAGCCGGGACTGGGTCAGCAGCGCTTCCGCGTCCTGAAAGGCGGCTTCCGCGTCCAGGCCGTCGGCAAAGGTCAAAAGGCCCTGCTGAATGCGCTGCTGGACCGCCTGCAGGCGCACCGCCTCCAGATCCCGTTCGGCCTGGGCGACTTTGACCGCCTCCTGGGCGACGTAGGCGTCGACGTAGCGGCGATACAGGTCCACGAAGGCCAACCCGTACGATTCTTCCGCCTGCCTCAGGCGTAGGTCCCGGGTTTCGGCCAGAAGCGTTTTCTTTTCCCGTGCATCCCGGGTGATGCCCAGCGGAAAAAGCAGATCCGCCCCCAGGCTGGTTTCGGTCAGTTCCAGCGCGCCGCTCTGGTCGCCGTACTCACCCAGGGGCTGCAGGCTGACCGCGAGTCCCTGCCACCCGGATTCGGCGCGCAGCTCGGCCTCGGCGACAGCCAGATCCGTACCGGCCAGCAAGACCGACTCATGGACGGGCAAGCCGGCCCGCACTTCGTCCCAACCCAGCGTTTCCTGGGCGGCCAGGGGCAACGCCGCCGCCGCGGTCAGTAAAAAAATCATTGGTCTATG
>DYPP01000141.1 GCA_020719845.1 Treponema denticola
CCCCCGGCGGACGCGTACAAGGAGTCGAATGATGAAGTGGATCGTGCTTGCCCTGGCGGTGTTGATGTACCTGTTGATCGTCCTGTTCCCGGGTAAGAAATCCTGGTCTTCCGTGGGCGCCGCCGTATTGTTGATGCTGTTCGGCGTCGTCGGCGTGGGCGAAGCCTTGGGCGGGCTGGTCAACTGGAGCGTGCTGATGATCTTTGTGGGCAGCTTGGTGATCGCCGAGCTGTTCATCTATTCCCGGGTTCCCGCCCGGATCGCGGATGAACTGGTGGACCGGTCGCCCAACGTCGGCCTGGCCATCATCGCCATCCTGATGATGACGGGCCTCATCTCCGCCTTCGTCGAAAACGTGGCCACCGTGTTGGTGATGGCGCCCATCGCCCTGGCGCTTTCCAAAAAACTGAAGATGAACCCCACCTACTTCATGGTCGGCCTGGCGGTGATGGCCAACCTGCAGGGCACGGCCACCCTGGTGGGCGATCCGCCGTCCATGATCTTTGCCGATTTTGCCGATTACGGCTTCAACGACTTCTTCTTCTACTCCGGCAGGCTTTCCATCTTCTTTGCCGTCCAGGTCGGCATGGTCGTGGGCGCCCTCTTCTTCTACCGCTTTTTTAAGAAAGTGGGCGCCGGCAGGGTGGAGATCGAACGGGAAGCCGTCCTGTCCTGGTTCCCCTCGGCCTTGCTGGTTTTGATGATCCTGGGTCTGGCGGCGGCGTCCTTTCTGCACTCCGGCATTTCGCTGCTCTCCGGCTTGATCGTCATGGGCCTGGCCGTGGCCGGCATCCTTTGGTATCTGCTGGTACGCCGGGAAAGCATGGAGAAAACCCTCAAGATGGTGCAGGAACTGGACTGGGACACCACAGCCTTTCTGGTCGGCATCTTCATCGTCGTCGGCGCGGTGGCCAAGGTCGGCCTGCTGGACGATTTTGCCCGCTTCCTGAATGCCGTAATCGGCAGCAACGTGCTGCTGGGCTTCCTGGTCATCGTCGGCGTCTCCACCCTTATTTCCGGCTTTGTGGACAACGTCCCCTACATCATCGTCATGCTGCCCGTGGCCGCCCAGCTGGCCGGCACCCTGGCCCTGAAGCCCGAGCTGTACATGTTCGGCCTGCTGATCGGTTCCTGCCTGGGAGGCAACCTGACGCCCTTCGGCGCTTCGGCCAACGTCGTCGCCGTGGGCATCCTCAAAAAACAGGGCGTGGAGATGACCTTTACCGACTGGCTCAAGATCGGCCTGCCCTTTACCCTGCTGACCACCACGGCTTCGGCCCTCTTCGTCTGGTTGGTCTGGCGCTAGGACCAGCGCCTTGACCGAGGCTACCGAGCGCATCCTGGCCGCCATCCGGGCGGTGCCCGCCGGGCGGGTGGCCGCCTACGGCGACGTCGCCCGGGCCGCGGGTCTGCCCAACGGCGCGCGCCAGGTTGCCCGGGTGCTGCACGCCCTGTCCCGCTCCCAAAACCTGCCCTGGCACCGCATCCTGCGCGCCGACGGCGCCATCGCGCTGCCGCCGGGGGCAGGCCGGGAACTGCAGGCCGCCCTGCTGGCCGCCGAGGGGGTGGACGTGCGGGACGGCTGCCGGGTGGAGATGCGCGTCTACCAGTCCAAAAGCCTCCGCTGACCTTCCAGCGCGCGGACGTCGGTAGCGTCCCAGCTCATTTCCAGCGTGCCCAGGTACCGACCGGAGTCGTCGTATATCGGTTTGTAGGAAATGACGATGAACCGTCCGTTCATTTGTATCCAGAACTCGGCTTCATCCTTTTCCTTGTTCTTGAAGGCGTCCAGAATTTTGACCACCACGTCGACGCTCTTCGGCGGGTGGCAATTTTGGACCGAACGGCCGATGATGCCCGGACTGCGCGGAAAGACGCGGTGCGGCGAATCGGAATAGTACCGGACCTTGTCTTCCGCGTCGACGAAGGAAACGTCGATGGGCAGACTCTTGAGCATCCGATCCAGGATGTCCAGGGGCAAGCCGCCGACGGAAAGCGGTATGGTCTGCCGGTCGTCCGGCGGGGATTCGGCCGCCGCGTCGTGTCCGCGTTCTTTATTGGCGGCGGCGGCGATCGCCGCTTCGAAGTTGGCGTAGGCGCCGGTGTGTCCGGGAGCGGCGGAGGTTCCCGCAGCCAGAGCGGGGTCCCATTCGGCGCCCGGTTTTACCCAGGCAAACCCGATGGCGTCCTCCCCCCGTCGCACCGTCGCCCAGTCGGCTTCGGAAAGGCGTTTGAGCGCGTTGGGAAACAGTATTTTTTCTTCCATGAAAATCATGGTGCGGACGCGCCTGGCCAGGTCCCGGGCTTTTTTCCTGGCCGTGCGGAGGTCGGAAGCCGCGGCGGCCAGGTCCAGCTCCCTGAACACGGATCGAATTTCGTCGTGCTTGCCCCACATGACCTTGGACGGACCGGTAAAGCCGGTCTTTTCCAGATACGGAAAAAGCTGGTTTTCCTTGCGCTCGAAGTGGGTGATGATGGGTCTGAGTTCCCCGGCGGCGGCGACGACCGCCTGAAGCCTTCCCGCGAGGGCCGCCAGGCGGAGCGCCCGGGCCTTTTTACGGGCTTCCTTGTTCTCCGCCAGGTAGGTGTGCACCGGGTGTCCCGGCATCCGATGCGGTTTTTCGCCCCGCTCCAGGCCCGCCTTGAACACGTCGGCGTGCACCTCGCACAGGCGCTGCACTTCCTCTACCGGCAGACCGCCTTCGATCAGCGTCTGCTCCAGCTCGGCGACCTCCGCCGCGTCCGCGCCCTTGATCAGGTCGTGGAATTCCTTTTTGACGGCGGAAGGGCTGCTGCCTGCGGCCAACTTGTCGATGATCGCCTTGAGCCGCCCGGCCCGCGCCGCCGTATCGGATTTGCCCGTCAAGTATTCGCTCATGGTACCCCCAAGCGGGTGTTTGCCGGAGCTTTCCCCAAATCGAAGGAACCGGCAAATCCCCGTTCCTAACGGTAGTGCACCCCGGCGGGCGTGTCAATTCGCGCCGGCAAGAGGTTCCGGCTACCCCGGGGGGACGTCAACGCCGAATCCGGTCGCGGCGCAACCCGGGCCGGAGCTTGTTTCCTCACCTCCCGCCACCAATTCGAACCGTAGTCCCGCAAAACGACGGAAGTCCCGGTCGGCGCTGAGCAGCACCGCGTCATGGCGGAGGGCCAGCGCCGCCAGCAGGGCGTCCGGAACGCCGTTCCCCGTGACCTCCGAAACGAGGCAGAGATGCTTGAAAATGCCGAAGGCCATCGTATCCACTTCGGCATGAACCGCGGATGGGTGGGTATCCAGGTATTCGATAAAGGTCCAGGCATCCTCCAGACTGGAGGGCTGCATGAATATCTTCGGGTTGGTCACGATGCGGATGAAGGCTGCGGCTACGCCCGGAGAGAATACGAACGCGGTCCGCGCCGCAAGGGACTCGGACAGGCGGGAATAGACCACTCGATGCATCGGGGAATCTTTTCGGAAAGCGTAGACCCACAGGTTGACATCCCAGAGGTTCATCGGTACCAGTCGCCATCGCTGGCCGCCAGGTCCGCCCAGCTGAGGCCCGCGCAGAGCCCGCCCCCCTGATCCGAAACGGGCAATGGCCCCCGCTCTTTTCCCCGGCGGATCCGTTCCTCCAGACCCTGGACGATGAGGGCGGTAAGCGTGGTTCCCTCGTCCAAAGCCCTGCGCTTAGCCTCCAGGACGACGCTGTCCGGTATATTCAGGGTTGTCCTCATGCAGATATATTACATCCGATGCAGATTGCTGTCAATCGAATACCATCGCCACCTTGCCGCACCCGAGGCCATCAGGCGGTAGGCGTCGCCGGACTGATCCAGGGCAAAGCGGTGTGGGCGGAACAGTCTACGGCTTTTTTAAAAACCC
>DYPP01000142.1:0-2413 GCA_020719845.1 Treponema denticola
TCAACAGCGCCACGGCGATGTTCACCCAGGCGTGCAGCCGGAAGGGCTCGATGTATTCCCGCCCCTCCCCGTCGCCGAACGCGTCAGCCGCCCCGGTATCCGCAAAGGAGGCCAGCGCCTTAGCCCGCAAACGCCCGCTCATTCCACCCCTGGTACGGCCTCTCCCTGCGTGGCGCTTTAATACTTGTGAAAATTTCTGAAAAATATTCATACCAGCACCACCCCGTCCTGGGCCGCGGTGAACACCGCGTAGCGCAAAGCGTCCAGGTAATGGTCGTTCACCTTCACGATCTGCCCCTCCTCGTCCCGGCTGTAGTCCCAGATTTCCGACAGCACCCCCGCGCAGGCGGCGCTGACAAAGAACTCCCCCCGCTCCATCTTGGCGCTCAGATAGTCGATCCCCGGTTCCACCGCGTTGTTGGCTTTTACGCCACCGGTAACCTCCTGGATGCGCTCCCCTCCCGCCGGATCGCAGTAGGTGGGAAAGTCCTCGGCGTACCAGCCCCGGCGCTCCAGCTCCTCGTTGAAGGTCCGGGTGGTCAGGTTGTAGCCCCCCGCGTCGGCCAGCACGTAGACCACTTTTCCCACAAAGCCCACCTTCACGTTGGTGATGTTGAGCCCGAAGTCCTGGCCCGCCGCGTAGCGCTCAAAGTCCTCCGGCAGCTCCCCGGGCTTCAGGATCATCGTCTCCTCGAACTTCTCGTAGACCACCCCCTCCGCCTTCACCCACAGGCCGTCCCGGAAGCGCGCCCGCTGCTTTTCCGGCAAGCCGTCCAGGATGTCGGCGATGTAGTCCTCCGGCAGATGCTCCGCGTTGTCCCGGGGGTTCAGCACCATCGACGCGTACAGCTCCGGCTTAGCCAGCGGCGCCCCGGTGGCGAACTCCGTCTTGCGGATGAACACCTTGTACGCCCAGTGCAGGGGACTGCCCGGGTTGCAGTCGTAGAGGAACAGGTTCCGGCAGCCCGGCGTCTTCATCGCCAGGCGCGAATAGGCCACCGTCACCGAGGCGTAGGACAGCTGGCTCACCTCGTTGAAATAGATCGTGTTGTATTCGTGCCCCAGGATCTTGTCCACCTGCTCCCGGTCCCCCAGGCCCCCGATCCAGATCTCCGACCCGTTCCACAGGGTCACGAAGTTGTCGTGCACGTGCAGGGCGAAGTTCCCGCTGCCCACGGTGCGCTCCAGCCAGGGAATCAGCGATTCCCGCAGCACCGACGAGCGGGCATCCTTTGCCCGGAGCCGACAGATCAGGTGTCGGCTCGACGCGAAACGGACGGCCCGGTAGATCACCGCCATCACCAGCACCGTCGTCTTCCCGCTCCGGGACCCGCCGAACAGCAGCACGTGCTTGGCCCCCGACTTGACCAGCGCCAGCGCCTCCTTCTGCACCCCCGTCGGCGCGAACAGTCCCACCGCCCGGCCTCCCTACAGCCCCTCGAAGTCCCGGGTAAACTTGATCTCCAGCTGCTTGGGCTGACGCTCCCCCTCGGACCCCGGCGCCTGCGTCCCCAGCACCTCCCGCTCCAGGCCGATCGAACTTTTAAGCCATTCCACCACGTTCCCCTGGGCCAACTCCGCCGGGTCCATCAGGTCCAGCCGCTTGGTCACCACCGCCAGCATCTTCTCCGTCGCCGCCCGGTAGGCTTCCTCCCGCGCCGCGATCGTCTTCTCCCGCTCCGCCCGCTTCAGCCGGTCCAGGTAGCCGTCGTAGGCCGCCGCCCGCCGCGCCCACTGAAAGCGGGTCGACCAGTTCCGCCACACGTCGTAGCGCCGCCCGCTGATTCCCCCCGCCGTCATCGCCCGCCTGATGTTGCGGTCCAGGCCGAAATCCCGGAACACGCAGAACGCCGCGAAGGCCTGCCCCGACTCCCCGGGAATCCGCTCCCAGCTCTCGTAGGGCAGCACCGCCTCCATCCCCGCCGCCACCGTCTCGTCCAGCGTCACAGCATCCGCCCCCGCATTTCCGGCGGCCGGTGCGACCGTTCCTCCACCCAGGCTTCCACCTCCGCCGGCCGGAACCGCACCGCCGCCCCCAGACGCACAAAGGGAATCCATTCCATGCGCACGTACTTGCGGATCGTCGACACCTTCAAGGTCGTGTACCGCTCCACATCCGCCACCGTCCACAACGTTTCCATCCCGGCCTCCTTGCTTCATACCCCAGCGTACCCCCGTCCGCTCCGGCTGAAAATCAGGCACATCCTCCGAAACCGCGCCCAATTCGGCAAAAAAAAAGCCCCCGCAGGACCCACCCGCGGAAGCCGTTTCTTCACCACCGGGCACCCATCGCCCGGCTCATTCACCCCGTTCCCGTCAGCCCCCGGTCACCCGCGCCCCGCGCCGCTTCTCCGCGCCCGCAGCCTTCCCCGGCCGCACCCCGTTCACCGCCTTTTCGGCTTTGGCCGCCTTC
>DYPP01000142.1:2513-3851 GCA_020719845.1 Treponema denticola
CCGCCTTCACGGCCTTAGCCGCCTGCACCTTGCGCGCATCCGGCAACAACGCTTCCTGCACCCGGCGCACCTCCCGGAATTCCCGGGTATCGTAGTGCGTATACAGGTCGGTCATCGCCTTCGAACCGTGCCCGGTAATCGCCCGCACCTTGCTGTCCGTCACGTTCGCCGACCGCAGCGTCGTGTTGAAAAAATGCCGCCACCCGTGGAAGGTCAAATGCCGCCGCTGCCGTTCCTCATCGCCGATCCCGATCCGCTCCAGCGCCGACCGTAGCTGCCGGTTGAGCGTATCCTTGCTCACCGGCTCCTCCCCCGGCACCACCGCGAACAAGTACCCGTCCCCCCGCTCCTTCTTGCGCCGCGCCAACTCCAGCGCCACCCCCGGAGGAATCGGGATATTCCGACCCTTGTGGTTCTTCGTGTCCGTGAACCCGTACTTCGTGAACTGCCCCCGCACCGCCAGGTAGGAACCCATGAAGTCCACCCCCCGCAAGCCCACCACCTCCCCAATGCGCAGCCCCGTGCACGCCGCCAGCTTGTTGGCCAGGTACGCCTCCTCCGAATCCCACACCAGACGCCACTGGTCCGGAAAAAGGGACAGCACCTCCGCTTGCGTCAGAATCTCCACGGCGTACACCTCCTCCTGCAGCTTGCTCACCCGGGCCGCCGGATTCCCGGCAATCAGATGCTGCCTCACCGCCTCGTTCAGCATCACCGTCAGGATGGACAAGTACAGATTCGCCGACCGACTCCCCGACCCCGCCTCCCGCCGGGACGTCAGCCAATCCTCGATCTCCACGTCCGTAATCGCGTCCAGCCGCCGCTCCCCGAAAGCCGGCAGCAGATGATTCTCCAGCACCTTGCGCGCAATATCCGCGTACGACCGCGCCAAGCTCCGCCTGGCCCGACGCCGCTTCAAGTACGGACAGGAGTCCCACAACCACCACCCCTCGGCGAACAAGGCGAACGTCGGCACCCGCGACCGCTCCGGAATCAAGCGCCCCGTGCGCATCAACGCATTGCAGAACAAGCGCGCCTCCCCAATCGTCCGCTTCCCCGTCGACCGCCCCGGCAACCGCTTCCCCTGGGCATCGTAGGTCGTGTAGTAAATCACCACCCGCCCCTTCACCGTCTTCCGCCGATACAGCCCGTAATCCTGCCGATAACGCATCAAACCCCCTCGCCTGAGGATACTGTTGACACAACTGCTTACCCCCGGCCCGCCGATAAATTTCGACAGCACCCGGCATAAACGCATCTCATTATCAGTAAAGGATTAGCACACCATCGCCAAAACAAAAATCAGGCAAACCACCTGTATAAGTTTAAGCGTATGTT
>DYPP01000143.1 GCA_020719845.1 Treponema denticola
CCGGCCGCGATGGCAGTGCCGGCGGCACTGCCAGGACACCGGCTGTCACCAGCTGGTACCGGCATCAGCCGCCGTAGACGGCGATCATGACCCCAGCGGCTATGGCAGTCCCGGCGGCACTGCCAGGACACCGGCTGTCACCAGCTGGTACCGGCATCAGCCGCCGTAGACGGCGATCATGACCCCAGCGGCTATGGCAGTGCCGGCGGCACCGCAAGGACGCCGGCTATCATTAACTTCCTGGACTTCAGCCGCCGTAGACGGCGATCATGACCCCAGCGGCTATGGCAGTGCCGATGACGCCGGCTACGTTGGGGCCCATGGCGTGCATGATCAGGAAGTTGCCCGGATCCGACTCCAGCCCCACCTTGTTGGAAACCCGGGCGGCCATGGGCACGGCGGACACGCCGGCGGAACCGATCAGCGGGTTGATCTTTTCTTTAAGGAAGAGGTTCATGAACTTGGCGAACAGCACGCCCGTGGCGGTGGCGATGGCGAACGCAACCAGGCCGAGCACGACGATGGAGATGGACGCGGGATTGAGGAATTTCTCCGGCGTCATCTGGCTGCCCACGCCGAGGGACAGAAAGATGGAAACGATGTTGAGCAGTTCGTTCTGCAGCGTCTTGGACAGGCGCTCCACGACGCCGATCTCGCGGATGAAGTTGCCGAACATGAGGCAACCGATCAGCGGCGCCGCGGCGGGGATGAGCAGGATGGCCAGCAGCAGCGAGGTGATCGGGAAAAGCATCTTTTCCACCTTGCCGACCACCCGGAGCTGGTGCATGCGGATCTTGCGCTCGTGTTCGGTGGTCAGGGCCTTCATGATCGGCGGCTGGATGATGGGCACCAGGGCCATGTAGGAATAGGCGGCCACGGCGACGGTGGCCAGCAGGTGGGGCGCCAGTTTGGCGGCCACGTAGATGGTGGTGGGGCCGTCGGCGCCGCCGATGATGGAGATGGCGCCGGCGTCTTCCATGGTAAAATTGAAGCCCGGAACCAGGTTGAAAGCGGCGACGCCGAACATGGTGCCGAACACGCCGAACTGGGCGGCGGCGCCCAGCAGGGCCGTCTTGGGGTTGGCCAAGAGCGGTCCGAAGTCGGTCAGCGCGCCGATGCCCATGAAGATGATCAACGGAAAGAACTCGTTGCCCACCCCGGCTTCGTAGATGATGTTGAGAAACCCGTGGGGCGCGGCGCCCATCCCGCCGAAGGGGATGTTGACGAACACCGTGCCGAACCCGATGGGCAGCAGCAGCAGGGGTTCAAAATTCTTGGCGCCCCCGAGGTAGATGATCAGCAGGCCGACCAGGATCATGAACAGTTCCTGCCAGCCGAAGACGGTGATCCGGTCGCCCGCGGGGGTTTCCTTGACCGTCACGTTGGTGACGAAGGCGTAGATGCCCGTAGTCTGGGCGATGTTCATGATGAACTTGCCCAGCGAAACGTTGGGGGTGTTCTCGCTGCCCTTGATGATCCCGTCGGGGTTGGAGAAAGAAGCGTAGCCCTGCGCCGGAGCGGCATCGGCGCTTTGGGCCATAACCCGGGGCATAAAGGAGAACACGAAGGCGATGGCCAGCATCGCCAGCACGATCTTGGTGACGGATCGTCCGTCTTTCTTGAGGTTCGGCATGCGGGTCCCCCGTCAGCGGAGCTCGGCGACCGCTTGTTGGGCGGCGACCTGCGTACCCGCGGGCAGCAGGAAATGGATGGCGCCCGAGCCGGTAGCCTTGATTTCCAGCTCCATCTTCATGGACTCGATGATCAGGACGGTCTGGCCGACGGCCACCGACGCGCCTTCGGCGACGGTGGAGCGGATGATGGTGCCCGTTACCGGCGCGTGGATGACGGCGCCGCCGGCGCCGGGCGCGGGGGACGGCACGGCGACGGGAGCGGCGGCTGCCGGAGCAGCAGCGGGGGCGGCGGCTGCGGGAGCCGCGCTGACGGCCATGGTCCCCTCGGGGCGCACCACGACGTTGTAGTCCGCTCCGTTGACGTTGACCACGTATTTGGCGGCCTGGCCGGCGGTTGCGGGAGCGGCGGCGGGAGCGGCCTGGGGAGATTCCGCTTCGGGGCTGAACTTGACCGGGCCGTCGGGGCGCTTCTTGAAGAAGTCCGGCGCCACTTTGGGGAACATGGCGTAGGTCAGGACGTCTTCCACCGCCACGGTGGCCGTGCCCAGCAGCTTCTTGGTCTCTTCTTCCAGCTTGGCGAACTCGTTGGGTATGTCGTCCGCCGGCCGGTGGGTAATCTCGGCCTGCATCTTGAGGGCGTCCAGGGCTTTCTGCACCGCGTCCTTGTTCTTCGGCGCCGGGCAGGTGCCGTACTTGCCCACCAGCAGGTCCATGGACTCGCCGGTCAGCTTGGCGTAGCGGCCGAACAGGACGTTGAAAACCGCCTGGGTGCCGACGATCTGGCTGGTGGGCGTCACCAGGGGCGGATAGCCGAAGTCCTTCTGGACTACGGCGATTTCCTTGAGCACCGCGTCCATCTTGTCCGCCGCGCCCTGTTCCTTCAGCTGGCTTTCCAGGTTGGAAAGCATGCCGCCGGGCACCTGGGACACCAGGATGCGCGTATCCGCGCCGAGGAAGCTGGATTCGAACTTCTTGTAGTTCTTGCGGACGTCCCGGAAGTACTCGGCGATTTCCAGCAGCAGCGCCGTGTCCAGACCGGTGTCCATGGCGGAACCCTTGAAAATTTCGACCATGGTTTCCGTGGGGCTGTGGCTGGTGCCCATGGCCAGGGTGGAGATGACGGTGTCCAGGATTTCGGCGCCCGCTTCGGCGGCCTTGGTCAGGGTGGCCACGGACATGCCCGTGGTGGCGTGGGAGTGCACTTCGATGGGCAGATCGACGGCCTTCTTGAGCGCCTTGACCAGCTCGTAGGCGTCGAAGGGCTTGAGCAAGCCCGCCATGTCCTTGATGCACAGGGAGTCGGCGCCTTCCGCGGCCAGTTCCTTGGCCAGCTCCACGTACTTGGGGATGGTGTGGAAGGGCGTGGTGGCGTAGGAAATGGTGGCCTGCACGTGCTTGCCCGTCTTCTTGGCGGCGTCCGTGGCGGCCTTGAAGTTGCGCGGGTCGTTGACGGCGTCGAAAATGCGGAAGACGTCCACGCCGTTCCTGGCCGCCGCCTCGACGAACTTGGCCACCACGTCGTCGGCGTAGTGCCGGTAGCCGAGCAGGTTCTGGCCTCGCAGCAGCATCATGATCTTGGTGTTGGGCAGGGCCTTCTTGAGCTGCCGCAGGCGCTCCCAGGGGTCTTCGTTGAGGAAGCGGATGGCCGAATCGAAGGTGGCCCCGCCCCAGGCTTCCAGGGCAAAATAACCGACCTTGTCCAGCTGGGGACAGATCGGCAGCATGTCGGCGGTAACCATCCGGGTGGCGAGCAAGGATTGGTGGGCATCCCGGAGGACAAGATCGGTAAGCTGGACTTTGGCCATGATACGCTCCTAGTGTTTATTGGTTCGATTTGCGATATTCATTCACCGCGGCGCCTATCGCCGCGACGACCGCAGCGCTGCCCGCCGCTCCGCCGGAAGAAGCGCCCGCCGCTCCCGCCGCACTCGGTGTCCGGACATCCGCGTCCCAGCCCATGGCTTTGACCAGCTTGGCCACCAGGGTTATGAAGACGATCAGGATGATCAGGAAACTGAATACAATACCCATGCCGAGCAAGGCGATAAAAGCGCTCTGCCCGAACATCTCGGCGATAGTCATAAGGCCTCCCCTCAACTATATACTTGTGCGAACCATACCAAAAAAGGGCAGTATTGTGCAAGGGACGCTAATGAATTGAGGCTGTCTGATAACTCGGTTAGTTATCAGACAGCCTCAGTATTTTCTC
>DYPP01000144.1 GCA_020719845.1 Treponema denticola
TGTGGGCGGCATCCAGTAGTTCGGGGTGGTTGAGCCGGCAAATAGCGCAGCGCTCCTGCTCCCGGAGCCAGGTGAAGACTGCGATGCGGATACCGGTTTGGTCGCGACTCATAACGGAAACTCCTTCCCTACTCCCGCTCAAAGCCTTGGTTGGTGAAATGCAGGGTACGTGCGTTCTCGGTTACCGTACGCACCAGGGCGTCGCCGGCGCCGGATGGAAGTTCCGCTTCGATCTCCAGGGTAACGGTCACCCGCGCGCCTGTCTGCACGACAAGGTGGGAGATGATCTCTTCGGCGATCCGGCCCGCATCCCGGCCGACTCGGTCGCTGTCAAGGATGACGGTTCCGTGGTAGCGCTTGAGGCGGGGCGCTGCGGGAGGAGGCGGGTTCTCCGGACGTGGAGGAGCCGCCGTTTCCAGGATGCCGACTACGGCCCGGGCGTGGAGGCCGGATAGTTCTACGTCGACCGCGTATTGGCCCAAATCGTTGCCCGCGGTGAATAGACCGGATGCGTCTATCCTGCCGCCCGTAGCGGACCAGGCAGCTTTGGAAACCTGCACCGGACGGCCGTCCGCGTCAAAGCCTTTCAGTACAAATTGAATGGCGGCGCAAGGGAGCAGTTCGATACGTTCGGGGGTCAATTCTACGCGGACCGGTTTGGATTCTTGGGCAAATTGCTTCAAAGCGGCTTCAGGCCTGACCAGAAGTCCGCTGGAATCCGGATCAGGATTGGCTGAGCTGGTACCGCAACGCAGGCCCCGATAGCGATGGGCTGCCTCATCGCGCTCATCGGCCCACGCGAAGGAGTCCGCTTCCCAGGTGAGAAGCGACAGCCCTTCGCTGATGCTTTGAACCAGGGTTCTCGAAGTCTGCAGGCGCGGCAGGTAGAGATAGCGGGCGAAGTCTTCGGCCAACTGCTTGACGGAGACATCATCGCCCCGCCATAGCGGTACTCGATCCAACTCCATGCGTAATCTGCCCGGCGCAAAGCTCAAGATGAGGTGTTCCTCGTTCCGGAGTTTTTTACCGACCCGCACCGCCAAAGGCTCAGGCCCGGATACTTTGATTGCCCTCCATTCAACAGGAGCCTGGGGAGTCGGCTGTCCGGGCACCAGTATCCATTGGTAAGTCTCTGGAAGACGCGCGATTACCGTCGATTCTGCCGTCTTGAGCTGCTGCTCGGCTTGCTTGACCTGGAAGGGGGAAAGGTTGAGTTGTTCCTTTTCTCCGAGAATTGAGGACCAGGCCAGGTATTTACGGGTCGCTTCGTCCAGGTCCTGAAGGCGTCCCCCATCGGCGGCCAGGAAGATCAGGCTGTTGCGGTATAGACGCGGAGCTGACCCGCGGGACTCCAGGATCTTCCGCGCTTCGGCCTCTGCTTTATTGCCGGCATCCTTCGTATAGGGACAGTCGACGCCGAGAACGACGAGACGAGTATCCCGGTCGTCGCCCACATCCTGGCCCCCATGGGGAAAGGGGTGGACGCGCTCAAAATCACCCTTCTGCTTTAAGTCGTCCCGGAGCCGGGTTTCCAATTCCTGGATCACCCGGTCCGCTTCGCGCTTGAGCTGCTCGGCCCTGTCGTCGGCGAGCTTGGTGACCGTCGGTTGGGTCGAGTACCAGAAATGGGCCCCGTCTTGGTACAGGTAGGTCGCGGCGCCCGCGAGGCGCCGCAAGGCATCGCCGAAAACCGCGGGGGACTCACCGGGCATGACGCAGCCGAGCTTGATTCGGCGGTCTTCGATGCCGTGATGGGCGGCATCGGCGGTGGGAGCGGAGCCGAGGTAGATGGTGCGCGCGACGCGTCTGGCTGCGGCAAATTTGCCCAGATTGGGAACCTCGGCGTCGATGCGCAGGGGAAGGGAACCGGGACCGTCTACGTCCTTTTCGATGATGGGCATCCAGTTGTCGGAAAGGTAACGCGTCATCTCGAATTGGACCCGGGAATCATCGATGGCCAGGTTGGCGGGCATGATGAGGGGATTCTTGTCGCCCTTTTCCCACAGGCAATGGATGACCGCCGCCATGAGGCGCAAAACGCCGCGGGTGCGCTGGAACTTGAGCAGGGTGGACCAATCGGTATACAGGCGATCGAAGATTTCCGGATGGATGGGATAGGCGGCTTTGATGCGCTTCTCGTAATCCGCGTCCCGGCATTCGGGAGGGAACTCCTGCTGCTGGGATTGGTAGAAATCGGAAAACGCGCGGGCGACGATGTCCCGATCCTTGAAATTGGCGGCTTCGCTCAAGGGTTCAAAAAGCCGCCGACGGACGATCTCGAAGCCTTCCTCCGCGGTAGCGGGGCGCCAGGAGGATTCCACCCGGCCGACGACGTTGCGCAGACGGACCAGGGCTTCCCGCCCGCGCTCGCCGCCGACCTCGGCATCGTCGGCCAGGGTATGCGGGGATCCGGCATCGTCGGAGGCCGGAAGGCTGATCACCAGGAGGCAGTTCCTGGCCAATTTGGCGGATTCCGTCAAAACCTGGGCAAAGCTGAAGTGGGTCTCAAAGCCGCCCGCGGGCAAGTCGCTCTGATCGTGGAGCTGGCGGGCGTAGGCTACCCACTCGTCGATCAGGATGAGGCAGGGGCCGAACTCGTTGAACAGCTCGCGCAGCACGTCGCCCGGACTCGTGGCCTTCTCGTCGTCCGCGGCGATCCGGGCAAAGGCCGCTTTTCCGCCGAGCTGCCAGGCAAGTTCGCCCCAAAGCGTCCGGACGATCGTCCCGTCGCTTTTTGTCGAAGGATTGCCGGGAGAAATCTTGTTGCCCACCAGCACGACGCGCCGTGCGGCAGGAAGCGCGGTCACTGCGGCTTCCTTCATGACCTCATCGATCCCGACAAGCTCCGTCGGGTTCACCCCGGAGAAAAGATGATACAGGGCCAGCATGGAGTGGGTCTTCCCGCCGCCGAAATTGGTCTGAAGCTGCACGACCGGATCTCCGCCCGCACCGGTCAGCCGCCGGATGGATCCGGTTAGAAGACTTTTAAGGCTTTCGGTCAGGTAGGTGCGCCGGTAGAACTCCGCGGGATTCCGGTATTCGTCCGAGCCTTCGCCCAGATGAACCTGCCACAGGTCCGCGGCGAACTCCGCCTGCTGGTACTTGCCGGAGGCCACGTCCTTGTGCGGAGTCACCACCTCCCGCCAGGGCTTGAGCGTGCCCGTCACGGCGCTCTCAATGGTGGAACTGATGCCCTTGCGCTTCTCGTTGCGCACTTGTTCGTCGAAGCGGAGACGAAGGAGTTCGTTCTTCATCCTTTCCAGCTCTGCCGCTTCGGGAGCGGAAACGGCCGTCAACAGGCGTCCCGCAGAGTCCAGGGCCCGGTAGGCGTCGTCGCTGGAAAAGGCGGCCTGGTGGGCCCAATTATTGCGATGCTCGCGCAATTCGCTGACCAGGCTGCGCTCCGCGTTGCCCAGGGTCCGGTTGTAGATTTCGTTCCACTTGATCCACATGAAATTGAGCAGCGCGGCCACGTCCCAGACGTCCATGGGCTTGCCGGCAAGCTTCCGGTCGGCGCTGGCAAAGTCCTCGATCATCGCCATCGCGTCGGCGGGCGATATGCGGGCGAACACTTCCCGTTCCGCAAAGGGGGCAAGTCCCGCCTTGAGGAGCTCCATGGACTTTCCGACTCGTTCGTAATTGCTCAAGGCCACGTTGTTCAGCTCCTTCGTCGATTCATGTGTCTATAATGGCGCGGTTCAGTACGGTAAGTACGATTCGCACCATTGTTTCTTTTTCTTCCGGTTTTGATACTGCAACAAGCAGCGTCAGGGCTGCC
>DYPP01000145.1 GCA_020719845.1 Treponema denticola
GAGCTTAATCAGCCTGAGGCATGAAAGGAACGCCAGCGATGGCCTTGGCGAGGACCGCAAGTGCTGCCATTCCCTGCTTGTGGGCGGGGAACAGCTTGTCCCGCTGTCGCTCGACCCGTTTGTCAGGTGGCGCTCGACCCCAGTTTCATGCTTTTCTCCGTATTCTGCAAGCAGAAGAGAGGTTTTATGCGTCGCAGGTCATGGTAGATCGGCAGGAACAATGTACTTGACCTGCCAACCGGGCCCTGGACAATAGCTACATCACCCTTTGGGTAAAAAAGGAATCCCTTAACCGTACGTACGGAAAAACGTACTATGATGTAGATGAAAGGAGTACGATATGTCGGTACTGACAGCAAGTGATGCTCGTTCGAATCTGTATAGGTTGATTGATCAGACCAATGAATCTCATGAACCGGTAATTATTTCTGGAAAAAGAAATAATGCTGTATTAATATCAGAAGAAGATTGGAAATCAATACAAGAAACATTATTTCTTGTATCAATTCCAGGGATGAAAGAATCAATCATTGATGGCATGAATGAACCATTAGATCGCAGTATTGGAAAGATTGAATGGTAATGTGGGAGATAGTGTATTCTAGACAGGCAATAAAGGATGCCAAAAAAGTAGCTGAATCCGGATTGAAAGAGAAAGTCATATATCTGCTTGGAATTCTTGAGATGAATCTAAAAACTGATGTTTTTAGATTTGACTCAATATTGTTGAACCTGCCCCGCTTTGATCGGAATACACATTTAGGCATGAATTTGACGCCGCTCCGGTCCCATCCTATGCTTGAAGCATGAACATCGCCACCTATACGGTCAAACCGAACCTGCCGGAACCGCTCAAACCCCTGGAAGAAATCGCCCGCAACCTGTGGCTGTCCTGGAACTTCGACGCGGTCTCCCTCTTCATCCGGCTGGACTACGATACCTGGCTGCATTCCCAGCAGAACCCGGCGCGCATGCTGGGCATGGTCGGCCAGGACCGGTTGGAAAAAATGGCCGCCGACGATTCCTACCTGGCGGCGCTGAAAGAGGTCTACGACAAATTCCTGCGCTACAAGCAGGGCGACACCTGGTACCAGGGCACGCACCAGGAAGCGGTGGCCTATTTTTCCATGGAATACGGGATGGACGTTTCCCTGCCCATCTATTCCGGCGGCCTGGGAATCCTGTCCGGGGACCACATGAAGACGTCCTCCGACCTGGGCTTGCCCCTGGTCGGCGTGGGGCTGCTGTACCGGCAGGGGTACTTCAAGCAGGAACTGAACGCCGACGGCTACCAGCAGGAATCCTACCCGGAAAACGACTGGTACAATATGCCGGTGGAACGCAAACTGGCCCCGGACGGGACGGCGCTGACCATCTCCGTCGACCTGGCAGGACGCCATACCCTGGCCCAGATCTGGGAAGTGCGGGTCGGCCGGAGTTCGCTCTATCTTTTGGACACCAACATCGACGCCAACGCGCCGGACCTGCGGGACATCACGGCTACCCTCTACGGCGGCGACCGGGAAACCCGGCTGCGGCAGGAACTGCTGCTGGGCGTCGGCGGCATCCGCGCCCTGCGCGTCCTGGGCATCCAGGCGGCGGTAACCCACATGAACGAAGGCCACGCCGCCTTTCTCGGCCTGGAGCGCATCCGGGAACTGATGGCTGAACGGAATTTTTCCTTTCTGGAAGCCCGGGAAGCCCTCTGGCCGACCAATATCTTTACCACCCACACCCCGGTGCCCGCGGGCAACGAACGCTTTTCCATCGACCTGATCGAAAAATACTTCCGCCCCTGGGCGGAGGACCTGGGCCTGGGCTGGAAGGAATTCCTGGCCCTGGGCCGGGAGCGGGCCGACGACGACCACGAAACTTTCTGCATGACCGTCCTGGCCCTGCGCCTGGCGGCCTACGCCAACGGCGTAGCCCGGCTGCACGGCGCGGTCTCCCGGGACATGTGGAAGGGCCTGTGGCCGGGATTGCCCACGGCGGAAGTCCCCATCGGCCACATCACCAACGGCGTCCACCCCCGCACCTGGGTTTCCAACAACCTGGTGGACTTGCTGGACCGCTACTTCGGTCCCCACTTTGAGGAACAGCCCACGGACCTGGCCATCTGGAACCGGATGGACCGCATTTCCGACGAGGAGCTCTGGCGCACCCATGAGCGCCGCCGGGAACGGCTGGTCTCCTTTGCCCGGGACCGCATCCGCCGCCGGCTCAAGCGCAACGGCGCCACGGAAAACCGCGTCCACGAAGCCGAGGACGCCCTTTCGCCCTACGCCTTCACCATCAGCTTTGCCCGCCGCTTTGCCACCTACAAGCGGGCCACGCTGCTGTTCCGGGACCCCGCCCGGCTGCTGCGGCTGCTGCAGGACGCGGACCGGCCCATCCAGCTCATCTTTGCGGGCAAGGCCCATCCCCATGACCTGCCCGGCAAGGACCTGATCCGGGACATCGTCCATTTTGCCGAAGAGCACGACGTGGTTTCGCGGATCGTCTTTCTGGAAGACTACGACATGACCATGTCCCGCTACCTGACCAGCGGCTCCGACCTCTGGCTCAACACCCCCCGACGACCGCTGGAAGCGTCCGGCACCAGCGGCATGAAGGCCGCCATGAACGGGGTGCTCAACTGTTCGGTGCTGGACGGCTGGTGGGACGAAGCCTACCAGGGCGACGTCGGCTGGGCGATCGGCCGGGGGGAACAGTACGAGGATACCAGCCTGCAGGACGAAGTGGAGAGCAAAGCCCTCTACGACCTGCTGGAACGGGAGATCGTGCCCCTCTTCTACCAGCGCGGCCGGGACGGCCTGCCCCGGGAGTGGATCAAGCGCATGAAGGCATCCATGCGGGACATCGGCCAGTCCATGTCCAGCCACCGCATGCTGATGGACTACGCCAACCAGTTCTACTTTCCGGCGCTGGAAAACTACCGGCGCCTGGCCGCCGGTGAATTCCGGGAATCCCGGGATCTGGCGGCCTACCTGGCCCGGTTGCGGAACGCCTGGCCCGAACTGGCGGTGCTCAGGCTGGAATCCGACGCCCGGCCGATCATGCAGCGCGGCGAGACCATCACCGTGACCGCCTGCATCCGGCTGGGGCCGCTCCTGCCGGAAGAGCTGAGCGTCGAGCTGTACTGCGGCTCGGTCTCCAACCAGGGCACCCTGGAAAACGCCCGGCGCTGCGCCATGCGGCCGATAGCCCGGGACGGGGACTGCCACCGCTACCAGGTCAGCATCGATTGCGCCGAAACGGGCCGCCAGGGCCATACGGTACGCATCCTGCCCCGCCACGAAGCGTTGGTGCACCCTTACGTACCGGGTTTGATCAAGTGGGCTTAGACGCCGACAAGGACGGCCTGATCCTGGTCAGCGCCTGTCTGGCGGGCCTTCCCTGCCGCTGGAACGGGGAACACCGGTCGGATGAAGCCGTGGTCCGCCTGGTCCGGGCGGGCAGGGCCGTCCTGATCTGCCCGGAACAATCAGGCGGCCTGCCGACGCCCCGGGAAGCGGCGGAAATAGCCGGCGGTCGGGTGCTGACCAAAAGCGGCCGGGACTTTACCGCCGCCTTTGAGCTGGGCGCCCGCATCGCCCTGGAGGTCGCCCGTACATACGGCTGCCGCCGGGCCATCCTCAAGTCCCGGTCCCCCTCCTGCGGCGTAGACACCGTCTACGACGGCACCTTTTCGGGCACCGTCGTCGCCGGGGACGGCGTCGCCGCGGCGCTGCTCAGGAAAAACGGCATCGACGTTGTTACGGAAGAGGA
>DYPP01000146.1 GCA_020719845.1 Treponema denticola
AGAGCAGGATGCGGTTGTAGTTGCCGCGTGGTTCACTGCCAATCACCGTGACGTGGTAGGCAGCGGGAGATAGACGCAGCAGGTTTTCCAGCGTGCGCATTCCTGCCATGCCGTTGCCGATCACGATCAGGCGCAAGGGGGCGATGTGTGGGGTCATCGAAGCGTGCGGTGTTTTCATGCAGGTTTGTTCAGCAATAATCGAGCCAAAAATTCGCTGTTCCGCTGTAGGGAGAAAAAAAGCGCCTGCTCGATGACCTGCCCTGTTTTAAGGCGCTACAACTCATAGCTGCCCCAGTGTGATGAGCAATAACAGGGCAAGCAGCGCCGACAGCCCCTGCCAGAAGCGCAGGGGGTTTTGCTCCAGCAGTGGGCGACGGCGTGGTGCGGTGTGCGCACTGCCGCTGAGCCCCTGCTCAAGTTCAAAGGCCAGTTCCATGGCATCCTGAAAGCGTTCACGCGGATCCACGGCCAGCGCCTTGCCCAGAACATGATCCAGCCAGACCGGGAGGTCGGGGCGCAGCTCGCTCAGGTGCTTGCGGCGGCCAAAACGCGGGGTCGAAAACGGCTCAATCTCGCCGTAGGGGTAGGCTCCACTCAACACGCGGAACAGGGTGACACCGAGGGCGTAAACATCGCTGGCCGCCGTGCCGCGTTCGCCGTGAAACTGTTCTGGCGCCATATAACTGGCCGTGCCCGGAATGTCATCACCGTCATCGTCCCAGCCGGGCACGCGCGCAACCCCCAGATCAAGCAGCTTGAGGTCGCCATTTTCAAGCAGCAAAACATTGTCCGGCTTGATGTCGCGGTGGACGATGCGTTGCCGATGCAGGGCGTACACGGCTTTGCACAGCTTGATGGCCGTGTTGACCCCCTTGTCCAGCCCAAGCGGGGCGCTTGCGCTCACCCGGCTTTCCAGCGTGTGCCCACGGTAAAAGGGCATGACCGAGTACAGCCGCGTCTGCCGCCCCTCGGGCAGGGCGACAATTTCCGCCACCCAGGGGCTGCGCACCCGCGCGCCGATCCATGCCTCGCGCACAAAGGCGCGGCGGTACTCGTCCTCGCTGGCGACGCGCGGGTGGGGAAATTTCAGCACCAGCGGGCGCTGCGGGTCGCTCGTGTCCTCGGCTAAAAACAGGCGGCTGTAGCGTCCATCCGCAAGTTGCTCCAGCAGGCGGAAACCGTCCACGCTTTCACCGACCTTGGGTAGAGGCAAAAGCGGTAGGGTGTCGATGCCCTCCTTGAGATGGCCGCGATCTGCGCTCGGCACATTCAGTACATCGACAATCAGGGCGGTGATGTTGTCCTGACTACCTTTGCTCAACGCCGTTTCCAGCAGGCGATCCACGCTGATTTGCGCTTCCGCCCCTGCGGCGAGCAGGTCGCGCAGCTCAGCTTCACGCAGCACGGCGTGGAGGCCATCGCTGCACAGCAGCAGACGGTCGCCGGGCAGCAGGGTATGCACGGCATGGTCGGCACGCGACTGCGCCTCAATGCCAACGGCGCGATAGAGCACATGCTGCATGTCGGGATGCTTGAGCGTATGGTCTTCGGTCAGCAGCTCCATGCGTCCGGCGCGCAGGCGGTAGAGGCGCGAGTCACCGATGTGAACCACATGCAGTTGGCGGCAACGCACGATGGCCGCCGTAAAGGTGCTGGCCATGCCCGCGAGCGCCGGGTCGCAGCGCCCCTGCGCGTGAATCCAGCCATTGATCGCGTTCAGGGCGCGGGCGGCAAGATGCTCCACGCCCAGGGTGTCGGGCAGGCCGTAGTAGCCGTCAAGAAAGCCGCGTATGGCGAGTTCGGCGGCCACGCGCCCGCCCTTGTGCCCGCCCACACCGTCCGCCACGGCAAACACCGCGCCGCGCAGGCCGAGCGTTGGTTCGACCGGAAGATGCAGGGCGACATAATCCTGATTGTCGGCACGCCGCCCCTGGGTCGTTGCCTGACCATGATGCAACTGAAGGCGATGGTCGTTCATGCCTGGCAGCGGCGGTTTAGACGTGTGCGCCACTGGCCGCGCCCCAGGTGGTGCGCCAGCGGCGCTTGACCAAGGTCAGACCGACCAGCCCCAACAGCGGCAGGAAGGCGAAGAACAAAAAGCCGTTCATGAAGCTGTGGCTCGTCTCCCAGGAGATGCCGAGTGCTTTGGCGAGAAAGAAGCCACCAAGACCACCCGCCGCGCCGACCAGGCCGGTCATCACGCCGATCTCGCCACGAAAGCGCAGTGGCACCAACTGGAATATGGAGCCATTGCCCATGCCGAGCGCGATCGCACCGATGAAAAATGCCAGCGTGGCGAGCCAGGCGATACCCGGCAGCTCCATCAACCCCCAGCCCGCCACTTTTGCATTGGCGACCTGAGCCGCCAAGGGGGCAGGCCCCTCGGGCAGCATGGCGACGACCAGGTAGCTTAGGGATACGACTATAAACAGGATGGAGAGGGCGCGAATGCCACCGATGCGGTCGGCGACATAGCCGCCGATGGGGCGGAACATCGAGCCCGCCATCACCACGATGGCGACCATCATGCCCGCCGCGATGCCGGAAACATGGTACCAGTGGGTGAAATACAGTGGCAGGGCGTTGCCGAGTCCAACGAAACCGCCGAAGGTGATGGAGTAGAAGAACATGAACCACCAGCTATCCTTGTCCTTCAAAAGAGCGCCGTAGTTGGCCAGGCTGACTGGCTTGCGCGCTTCGGGGGCATCCTTCGCCAGCAGGGTGTAGATAATGAACACGATCAACAGCGGGATCAGCAGGAAGCCGAACACCGACTGCCAGCCGAAGCTTTCGGCCAGCCAGGGCACGATCATCGAGTCCAGCACCACGCCCATGTTGCCCGCACCGGCAATACCGAGCACGACACCCTGATACTTGGGCGGATACCAGCGGCTGGCCTGCGGCAGGGCGACGGCGAAACTCGCGCCGGCAAGGCCGAGGAAGAAGCCGAGGATTTCGACCTCAAGCTTGGAGTGCAGGCCGAACAGGAAGACGTAACCCATCGCCAGCATGACGAGGATTTGGGCGAGCTGCCCGGCTCGCTTGGGGCCGATATGGTCGGCCAGCATACCGAGCGGGATGCGCAGCAGGGCACCGAACAGGATGGGGATGGCGACCAGGGTGAATTTTTCCGCGACGGGAATGTTCAGGTCTTGAGTGATGTAGAGCGACAGCGGCCCCAGCACCACCCAGACCATGAAGGACACGTCGAAATACAGGAAGGCCGAGAGCAGGGTGGGCCAGTGACCGGCCTGCTTGAATTCTTTGAGGTTCATACAGATGTCTCGCGTGGGGTGTGCGGTGCTTAAAGCAACATCCGTACCAATATCGGGTGGGTTCACGAAAACCCACTGCGCAGAGCAGGTTTCTGCCCTAGCCGCCTGTCGGACTTGAGACGATCTGGCTGCAAAAGCCGCAGACCGGTTCAGTGGCACCGATTTTTTAGCCAATAGTCCCTGCGATTGCCGAAAAAAATCGTCATTGCTGCCCTCGGACGGCGACTTTTTCGCTACAGCCGCTCAAGTCCGACAGGCTGCGAGGTTGATGCACTATTGAGGGGCGCGTGGTGCATGTTAGGGCATCAATCCCCCCTGCCCCACTTTTTAAAAAAAGGGGGGCAGGGGGGATTTGGATTTAACCCAGCATCTCAAAAATGTCGATCACGTTCTGCGCGACCTGTACTATTGATTCGGCACGAATTATTCATGATTCCGTAGGGTGCGCCATGCGCACCGAAGGGTTCAACGGTGC
>DYPP01000046.1 GCA_020719845.1 Treponema denticola
CCTCCGCCGGGTTCCACCGTAGTCGTGGGCATGTCCGGCGGCGTGGATTCTTCGCTGGTGGCCCTGCTCATGGCCGAGCGGGGCTGCCGGGTAATCGGCGCCACCATGCGCGTCTACGACGGTTCCGGCCGCTTTCCGCCGGGCACGGGCAAGGGCTGCTATGGTCCGCTGAAGGCGCCGGACGAAGTCGCCTGCGCCGCGCTCTGCGCCCGCATCGGCGCCGACTACCGGGTGGTCGACGTATCCGGCCGCTACAACCGGGAGATTTTGGCCGACTTTATCGCGGAATACCGGCGGGGCCGGACGCCGAATCCCTGCCTGCGCTGCAACCCGCTCCTGAAATTCGGGTTGTTGCCCCGCACTTTGCGCGAACAGGGTTTAGGCTTTGATTATTTCGTTACCGGACATTACGCCCGGCTGCTCGCCGAGCAGGGCGATCCCGGACGGCCCGTCTATCTGGCCCCCGGCCGGGATGCAGCCAAGGACCAGAGCTATTTTCTGCAGCGCCTGTCTCCGGAGACGCTGGCCTTCAGCCGCTTCCCGCTGGGCGGGATGACCAAGGCGGAGGTTCGGGCCCTGGCGCGGGAGAAGGGGCTCGTTTCGGCGGACCAAAAGGACAGCCAGGACTTTATCGCCCCCGGGGATTATGACATTCTCTTTGCCGACCCCGTTGTGCCCCCGGGCCCGATCGTATCCCGCTCCGGCGCGGTACTGGGTACGCACCGGGGCTTGAACCGCTATACCGTCGGGCAACGCCGCGGTCTAGGCGTCAGCGTCGGCACCGATCCGCTGTACGTGCTGGCCCTGGACGCCGAGCGTAACCGGGTGGTCGTCGGGGCGGAGCAGGAATTGTATTCTCCTGCGCTGGAAGCCGCCGAAGCGGTGTGGGCTCCCGGTTATGGCGACGCGGCTTTCCGCGGCTGGGTAAAAATTCGCTTGGCTTCCCCGCCGGCGCCTGCTCTGGTTACACCCTTGGCCGGGGGCCGGGTCCGGGTTGAATTTGACCAGGCCCAGCGGGCGGTGGCGCCGGGGCAGTCCGCAGCCTTCTACGTGCCCTTGCCGGGAGCGGCCGGGGAGGCTCCGGATGGAGCGCTCCCTTCGCTGCCGACCGCACCCGGGCGACGCGTGCCGGCGGATTCGCTGCTCGCCGGCGGAGCGATCATCGACCGGGCACTGAGGTAGTGCTGCGGCAGGTAATGCCGCGGCACAAGGAGAACAGAATGGCGGAACGGCGTATCTATATGGACTACAACGCGACCACGCCCTTGCGGGAGGAAGTCAAAGCCGGAATGATCGCCGACTTCGAGGTCTACGGCAACGCTTCCAGCATGCACGCTTCCGGCCGAAAGGCCCGGGAGCGGGTCGAAGCGGCACGGCGATCCGTAGCGGCGCTGATCCACGCCCGGCCGGAGGCGGTCGTATTCACCTCCGGCGGTTCGGAGTCCAACAACACGGTGTTCCAGACCATGCTGCGCCTGGCCGGGGAAGCGGAATCCGGGCGTCCGGCCCGGAATGAAATCGTCACCACCGCGATCGAGCACCCCTGCGTGCTCAACGCCGCGGCGTTCATCCGGTCTCGGGGATACAAGGTGACGTTTCTGCCCGTGGACGGAGAGGGAAGGGTAGATCCGGATGAACTTCGGGCGGCGGTCGGCGACCGGACCCTGCTGGTTTCGGTGATGATGGCCAACAACGAAATCGGCACGATCCAAGATATTCCGACCCTGGCCGGGATAGCCAAAGCCGCCGGCGCCTGGATGCACAGCGACGGGGTGCAGGCGGCGGGCAAGGTCCCGGTGGACGTCGACGCCCTGGGGGTGGACTACCTGAGCCTGTCGGGCCACAAGATCTACGGTCCCAAGGGCGTGGGCGCCCTGTTCGTCCGCCGGGGCGCCCCGCTCTTGCCCCTCATCCACGGCGGCCACCAGGAACAGGGCTGGCGCGCGGGCACCTACAACAACGGCGGCATTTTCGGTTTCGGCGCCGCGGCGGAGCTGGCGCTTGGGGAACTGGAATCCTACGGAAGCCGGACCCGGGATCTGCGCGGGCGGCTGGCGGCGGGGCTCCGGCGGTCGGTGCCGGATATCCGGATCAACGGCGCGGTCCAGGCCGTCCTGCCCAACACGCTCAACGTTTCTTTTCCCGGAGCGGAGGGCGAATCGATTCTTTTGTCCCTCGACCTGCTGGGCATCGAGGCTTCCACAGGGTCGGCCTGCGCTTCCGGCAGCCTGGAACCGTCCCACGTCCTGATGGCTACCGGGGTAGGGCCCGAGCTGGCCCACGGTTCCATCCGCTTCAGCCTGGGTCGGTACACCACGGAAGCGGAAATCGACTACGTTCTGGAAACGCTGCCCCCGATCATCGCCCGCCTGCGGGCCATGTCGACGCTGGGCTTGAGTCCACAAGGAGTTCCCTATGGGTGATTGGCTCTATTCGGATTTGGTAAAGGATCATTTCATCAATCCCCGCAACGCGCTGATGGAAGAGGAAGCCTCCTTTCCCGCGGATGCCCGGGGCTTGACGGGAAATATAAAATGCGGCGATCAGATGCTGATGCTGCTCAGGATCCGGGACGACGTGATCACCGACGTGCGCTGGAAGACCTACGGCTGCGCCAGCGCCATCGCTTCCACCAGCATGCTCTCGGAGGTGATCAAAGGCTTGAGCCTGGAAGCGGCCTACCGCATCAAACCCGAAGAAATCACTACCCGTCTGGGCGGTCTGCCGGACAACAAGATTCACTGCTCCGTTCTGGGCGACAAGGCCGTGCGGGCCGCCATCGACGACTATCTGCAAAAAACCGGCCGCGCGGGACTTTTTAAACAGGAAGAACGGGTGGTCTGCCATTGCCTGGGCATTACGGACCAGGACATCGAGAACGCGGTAAAAAAAGGCGCCCGCAGCTGGGAAGACCTGCAGAACGCCACCAAGATCGGCACGGTCTGCGGCGGCTGCAAGGAAGAGGCCTCCGGGCTGCTCCACGAAATGCTGCACCTCTACGGCGACTGAAGCTTCCGCGCCCGCAGGATCATGACGTCCCCGAAGCCGAACGGTTTTGCCCAGCGGTCGGCGATGCGCTTGATCCAGAGCGGGGCGCTGCCCATGCCCAGGCCGCCCCAGGTGACGGTTTTTTCCACGGAAAAGCCCGCTTCGCCCAGCAGCCGCCGTAAAGTAGATACGGAAAAAAGGTACAGGTGGTCGTAGATGGCCGAGCGCCAGCGGCTGCCGAAAAGCCTGGCTTGCAGCCCGGCGATATTGGGGGTGGTGACCATAAAATAGCCGCCGGGGGTTAAAATCCGCCACACTTCGCGCACAAAGGACCGGGGATCGTTGAGATGTTCGATCAGGTGGGACGCGAGCACGACGTCGAAGCTTTCATCGTCCAGGTGAATTTCTTCCAGGGGACGATCGTGCACGCGCAAGCCGCGGACCGTTCGGGCGTACTCCGCCGAGGGGGTGCACAATTCCACCCCGGTGCCGTCCCAGGACCGGCGGACCAGGGTTTCCAGCAGCGCCCCGGTAGCACAGCCCACGTCCAGCAGTCGCGGCGGCGCGCCTTTTTTTTCTGCCCCCAGACGCGCTTCGACGCCTGCGAATTCGGCATCCTGCAGCGCCAGGCGTTGCAGGCGCAGGAACGAAGCCTCGTTGGCCAGCTCGTAGTCCAGGTAGTCTTTTCCGTGGTGTTCCCGGTACCGCTTGGCCACGTCTCCGGGTTCGCTCTGGGGATTCATCTGGACCAGGCCGCAGGCGGTGCAGCGCACAAAAGAAAAACCCTCGCACCGCAGCCGTCGCCGGAACCGGGTGCCGCCGCAGAGGTTGCAGGGAATCATTCTGGTATGTTCCACCGCGACCGGCGTAGACCAGGTTTTCATTCGACATTGAACGTAAAAGTCACGCTCCGTTCGTTGCCCGCCGCATCCCGAGCCAGCACCTCCATGATCGTCCGACCGCGCTTGAAGCTGCCTTCGCCGATGTCGAAGGTGCGATCGGCGCGGTAGACCTGCGCCGCCGGGGTTGACTGGGCGCGCTGTGCCTTGAGCACGCCGTTCCGGGCGGTCAGGGTCTCCAGGTAGAGCGTACCCTGTTCCAGGCCGTTGAGGTAGCAGAGGATCCGGTACGGCGCGATCAGGCTGTCGGTCTGGTCGACGGCGTCCACGCTGTCCACCAGAATTCGATACGTCCCTTGGGGGAGCGATCTGGTCTGGGCGGGATTGATGCGGGTCCCATCGCCGGAAAGCAGCGCTGCCGATCGGATCAGCGGCATTTTGGTGTCCGGTCCCTGGTTGATGATCATGATCGGGTTGATCCAGCGGCGTTCACGAAGGTCGAAGAGGGAAAAATAGAAGCCCCGCTCCCGGGCCATGCCGGAGACGCCGCTGGTGCCCAGCAGCGCGCCCTTTTCGACGATGGACGCATCCGGGTGGCGGTCGGCGTCCTGAAAACGACCGTAGACGCTGATCAGGCCTTCGCCGTGGTCCAGCGCCGTCCAGGCGCCCAGGGGCGAAGGCAGAACGGTTGCAGGATCGTACTGGCGGCGGGAAAACAGGACTTCCCCGGAGTCGGCGGCGCGGAAGACGCCTTCCGCCGCAAAGGAAAGGCCCAGCGTCGGCGTTCCGTCGTCGTTCCAGCCGAAATTGTGCCTCATTTTAGCCCGCGCATCCGGCCACTCCATAGCCGCCAGGGGATGGACCAGACAGGCGGCCAGCGTCAGGCCGAGGAAAACGCGGGTTGCTGCGCCGGGCATGCGCTTACCTCCGTACCTGTTCAAAGGCGGCGATGGCCTGGTCGCCGCCCAGATAGACCCGGGAACCCCGGCGGGCTATAAACGTCGCCGTGCCGGAAAAGGGCGCCCGAAGGGCGATCCGGTCGGGATAGTCGATGCCCAGCAGCAGGTTCCGGTCTTCAGCGGCGCAGATGACGTACAACCTTTCCCCGCTGCCGTCGTCCTCCAGGCCCAGGATGCGGCCCCCCAGGGGGATTTTGACGCTCCGCCGTTTGGCCACGTCGACGATGCCCAGCGCGCCCTCCCGCTCAAAGGCCACGCGCCGGCCGCCGTCGATGAAGGCCAGAAAAACGGGTCTTCTGAAGCCCGTTTCCAGAAACTCGTGGTGCACCACCTTGAAAGAGGCGCCGTACCGTTCCAGCAGCAGGAAGCGCTGCCGGTCGATGCCGGAGACGAGGGCGATGTGCGATCCGTCCGTCGAAATGGCCGCCCCGACGATGACGGGCAAGCGCGACCCGCCGGGTTCAAAAGAAAACACGCGTTGGCCGTCGGCGTCCAGCAGGTCGACGCTGCCGTCCAGGCCGCCGATCAGCACCCGTCCCGCCGCCGCGGCCACCGCAGTGACCGGTGCCTGAAAATCGTACCGCCAGGACTGCCGGCCCGTCCCGTCCAGGGCCAGCAGGGCGTTTGATTCGCCGCTGATCAGGAAGGCCCGGCGGTCAAGGAAAAAAGGATAGCCCCGGGGCGCGGCGAGGGTAAAGACCGTCGTGTCCTGGGGCGAACGGACGCTGACCGTTTCCGGCCGGGAGGCGTATTCGGCCCACCAGGTTTCGGACAACGCCACCTGGTCCTGAACTTCACGGTTGAGTACGCAGGTGCCGTCCGGACGCAGGTAGCCGAAGCGGTTGCCGACGCGGAAGGGGATCAATCCGGTCTCGGCCCTGCCGTCCGTCGGCTCCGGGCGGGCGTCCAGGGGCGTAACCCAACGGTACGCCAGCACGGATTCTTCCGGTACGGGTTGGGAGGCGATGAAGAAGTAGACCACAAAAACCGCGATTCCGAGCAGAATCCAGTTTTTTCGCTTTTTACCCGCCACGAGCACCTCGGTGTTTTTGCATCTGTCTAAACTGGCCTTTATGGTATATAGTATGACGAAATCTGTCAATCTTGGAGTGTTGCTTCATGGACATGAACGAACTTTTTGCCGCGGCGGGCAAGGCCGCGGAGGCTTCCTATTCGCCCTATTCCCATTTTCGGGTCGGCGCGGCGCTGCTCTGCGCCGACGGAACCGTGGTGACCGGCACCAACGTGGAAAACAGATCCTACGGCTTGACCATCTGCGCCGAACGGAGCGCCGCAACTGCGGCGGTCACCCGGGGATACCGCCGCTTTGTCGCCCTGGCCATCGCTACGCCGGATTCCCCGGACCCCGTGGGGCCCTGCGGGGCGTGCCGGCAGGTTTTGAGCGAATTCATGGACGCCGGCGCGCCGGTCCGCTTTGGGGGTTCCGGTCCGGCGCGGGTAGACACGACCATCGGCGTTCTGGTGCCGTTTGATTCCCTGCACGACCTGTCGGATCGGGAGTAACGGTGTAAAAGTCCCTCAATTCATGCTTTCACTTGACATATTCTACGGTTCATTGCAATATATTGACTTCGGTTAAGGAGCTCCCATGGTTGAAGACGATATATTGACGATTGAAGAGGTAGCCAAGTACTTGCGGGTTTCGGAGCGCACCGTCTACGACTGGGCGCAAAAAGGAGAGATTCCTTCCGGCAAGATCGGCACGGTGTGGCGCTTTAAAAAAGCGGAAATTGAAAAATGGGTAAACGACCGCCTTTCGATGAATAAAATGACCCCCCAGTTTGCGTCGGTGCAGATTGAAAATATCATTTCTCCGGATCGAATCCAGTTCCTGAATCATTCCACCAAGCGGGATGCCTTGTTGGCCCTGGCGGATACGCTTTCCAACGCGCCGCAGGTCAAGAATCGGCAAGAATTGGCGTCGGAACTGATCAAACGGGAAGAGCTGATGAGTACCGCCATCGGCCGGGGCATCGCCATTCCCCACGTGCGCCTTTCCTCGGTCACCGACCTGGTGGTGGCCATCGGCATCAGCCAGAGCGACATCATCGACTTTCAGACCCTGGACGACCAGCCGGTCCGACTTCTGTTCATGATCGCCGCAGCCTACAACCAGCACGCCTACTATCTGCAGACCCTGTCTTTCTTCAGCGCCAAGCTGAAGAACAAGGAGCTGCGCAACGCCCTGCTCGCGTCCAAGACGCCCCAGGAAGCCTACACGCTGCTGATCGGCGACCGTTCCTGAGGGGCCGGCCATGTCCGACCAAAGCGACAAGGAAACCGCGGGATTCTTGAAAAGCCTGGGGTTTCCGGCTCTGCAGGTCCACGAAGCCCTGCACCATTTTGACTTCCGGTCTTCGGGCCGACGGATTCTGGTGATCGGCCCCATGGGGTCCGGAAAAACCGAGTATTCCGCCCGGTTGTGGCGGGACGGCGAAGTAGCCCGGCGCAAGAGCGCCGCCGTCGCCGCCGCGACGACCCGTTTCGACGCCCAGGGAAACCTGTTCAACGCCGAAGAAGGCTCAGGCGACGCCGACCGGCGGCGGCTGTTCTTTGTCCGCTCCCGCCTGGACCGCCGGCGTTTTCCGGATTATCCCGAAGATGCCCTGGCCTACCGCGGCGGCTTTGAACGCTGCGGCGACCACATCGCCGCGGTGCGCGATTCCTTCGAGCTGGAAAATCTGATCCGCGCCCATCCCGAAGTGGGTACCTGGGTGGTGGACGAAGCCGCCTTCTACGACGAGCGCATCGCCTACCTGATGCGCAACGAGTCCCGGCAGCGGGGTCTGGTGTTTGTCTGTCCGACGCTGATCCTGAATTTTCGCCGGGAGATCTTCAACGCCACCGCGCGGCTGTTGATCGAAACCGCCACCGACGTCTACCCGCTGACCGCCTACTGCGAACACCGGGACTGCATCGAGGATTCCTTCTATACGTATCGCTATTACCTGGTGGACGGCGTGGAATGTCCGGCCCTCTATTTTGATCCCCTGATCATCGTCGGCGGCGACCGGCAGAAGGACGATCCCCGGGAGCCCAACTACTGCACCCGCTGCGACGCGCATCACTACCTGCCGGGCAAGGAATACAGCTACTTTACGCTCAAGCCCTTGGGCGAATCCGCTGCCCGGGGGGACCTGGCGCCCTTGAAGCGCGAGCTGTCGGCCATGAACGCCGACGTGGAAGCTTCCGAGCTGTATCAGTCCTTCGTCCGCCGCTACCTGAACCGGGAAGATCCGCAGCCGGAGAACATGAACGCCCTGCGGGTGCCCTGCCTGGCCGAAAGGGCGCTCTGCTACCTGTACGCCGAGCAGAACCTGGTCTCCGCGGACCAGCTGACCGGTCTGGTCCGGGAACTGAAGCTGGATCGGGACTATCTGGCCCAACGGCTGCGGGACAACCGTCGCCCGGTGGAATTGTAGCTCCCGGGTTCTACTCCAGCAGAATTCCCAGCCATTTGGCGCTGTCGCTCACGTTGGCGCCGATCATGCCCAGGCCGACCTTGGCGGTGGTTTCCGCCACCAGCCAGCCGCGCCCCCCCAATTCAAAACGCGCCCCGGAGCCGGCCAGCTCCACCAGGGCCATGGCGTGGGCATAGTCCCGGGAAACCATGATCGCCGCGGGAATGTTGGCCCGCCGGAGCAGTATGGCCCACAACAGGGCACGGCTGTCGCAATCCCCGCGGCCTTCGGTGGCGGCGCTGACCAGGTCCACAAAATCGGTGCCCAGCAGGTCCCGCTCGTAGCTGAAATTCTGCACCCAGCCCAGCGCTTTTTCCGCCAGCCGCCGGTCCGGATCAGCTCCGGAAGGCGGAGCCAACGCGCGTTCGACGGCAAAAGCCACGTCCGCCAGACGGTCGTAGGCATCCCGGTAGAGCGCCCGGTAGAAGCGGGTCCAGGCTTCTTGCCAGAAGGGCGAATCCGCGTACCGCCGGAGTACGGAAAACTCCCGGTCCACGCAGGCCCGGGCCGCCTCCGCGTCGTTTTCGTCGATCAGGGCGGTGACGCCCAGTCCCGGGAGCGGGACGCTGCGCCGGGCTCCCGGCGGGTAGGCAAAGACGGTGATCGGTCCCGGAGCCAACCGGTCCGCCGGAGTCGGCGCCAGGGAGTCCAGGGCGGAGAGGTGCAGCGCTTCCAGGTCGCCCTGGTCGGCCGGCGCGTAGGCCAGGACGGTCAGCAAGGGCGCCTCGGCCCCGGCGGCGGCCGGAGCCAGCTGGACGCAGAGGCCCCACAGGACGTAGGCCTGGTTGGATGCGCTGAAGTCGAACCTCAGCAGCACCGCGTTTTTTCCCCGGTAGGCAAACGAAGCGGTTTCGCCCGTCGCCCCGAGTCTGCGGCGCACGTCTTCGGCCAGTTTTTCCACCGATCCGAACCGTCCCGGTTCGTAGACCACCAGGTCCAGCCGGGCACCCGGTCCGCCGGCCTCCGATCCGGCGGCGAAACTGAACCGGTTCTTGCCGTCGCCGCCGGAAAAGGCGTAGCCTTCCGGCGGATCCAGCCGGAAGCCCCAGGTCGGCGAAACCAAGGGCTCGGCGCGCAGGACCGCGGCGCAGAGCAGGAAAACCGCTAAAAACGAGCCGACTGCGCCGGCTGGACGCCGGCTGGACGCTGGGTTCATACAATTACTATACTGCAAGCCGCACCAAACCGCGAGGGATGCCCGGGGAGCGCATGAAGAACGTAGCTATCCTGTTTGAGGATGATGATTGCCTGGTTTTGAACAAACCCGCGGGCTTGGCCGTGCAGGGCGGCGCCGGCGTCGGGGTATCCCTGGACGCCTTGCTGGCCGCGGAACGGGATCCGGCGCCGCTGCTGGTCCACCGACTGGACAAAGATACCTCCGGCGTCATCCTTGCCGCCAAGCACAAGGCGGCGGCGCGCCGCTTGTCCGAACTGATCGCCGGCCAGGACCTGGAAAAAATCTACCTGGCCGTCGTGGCCGGGCGGCCGGAGCCGCCGTCGGGGGTCATCCGGGAAGCGCTTCAGATCCGGGGCGTACGCAAGGAAGCGCTGACCCGCTACCGCTGCCTGGGCGAAACCGGAGAATTTTCGCTGTTGGAGCTATCCCTGGGCAGCGGCCGCATGCACCAGATCCGCCGGCACCTGGCCCATATCGGCCATCCGATCCTGGGCGACGACAAGTATGGCGATTTCAAGCTCAACAAACGTCTGGCCAAGGAGCGGGGCTTGCGCAAACTGCTGCTCCACGCCTACCGCCTGCAAGTCCCCCAGGCCGGGGGTTCGTTCCGGACCATCCTGGCGCCCCCGCCGGACTACTTTGGTCCCTTCCTGGGTGAACCGGCGCCGGAACCGCCCCTGCCGCACGACGCTTGACACGGGCGCTCCTTTTTTCGATGATGAATTGCGTATGGATGATGTTCGGCTATCGCGATCATACCTGGAAACGCTGTCGACCGAAGATTTGTCGCTCATGGCGGATCGCCTGGGACTGGAGCTTCCGGCCAACCTGAACCGGAACTTCGTCATAGAAGAACTCCTGGACGGCATATCCGAAGCCACCACTCCGGGGCCGCCGGATCTGGACGAAGCCGTTCCGGAGGATGACGGGCAGAAAATCGCGGCCGGGCTCCCCGGAGCGTACAACCGCACCTATCTAGAAGTCCTGTTGCGGGATCCGATCTGGGCTTTTACGTTCTGGGAGGTCCGGAAGGCGGATCGGGACCTCTACGAGGGAGCGGCGGATTTTGGTGGTTATCGGTTGCGGGTAAACACCCTCGGCGCGTCCGTCAACCCCGGGGATGGTTCGTTTTTTATCGCCGTGGAACCCGATGATTCCGCCTGGTATCTCTGCGTCCCGTCGCAGACCGGCAATTTCAGGGTCGACCTGTGCGCCGTCAAGGGCAAAAAAGAGGTGGTGCTCGCTTCTTCCCAGCCCTTTCGGGTGCCCGCCTGTCGTCCGGTTCCATCGGCCGCGGAGGATGCGCTCCTGCCTGTTTTGCTTTTATCCGGGCTGGATGAATTCCGCGTCATCCGCAGCGTAGACCGGACTTCGCACTTGCCGCAGCGTTGCGAGTACTAAAAAGGTAAGAATCCATGAGCGAACGCTATTCTCTGGCGCTGGTCTTGAACGCCCACCTGCCTTTTGTGCGCCATCCCGAGTATCCCCGTTTTTTTGAGGAACGGTGGTTGTTCGACGCCATTCTGGACACGTACCTGCCGCTGCTGCGCATGTTCGAACGGCTGGATGCGGAGCACGTCCCTTTTCACCTGGCCATCTCGTTTTCCCCCACCCTCTGCCACATGCTCCAGGACGACGTGCTCATCGCGCGATTTCTGGAATACCTGGATCGGCGCATCGAGTTCGGGCGGCATGAGCTGGAACGCACCGCGCCGGATCCCGTGATCAGCCGCCTGGCCCGGACCTATTACGACCAGGCCCGGGAAGATCGGGCGGCGTTTACGGAACGGTATGGCCGGGACCTGCTGCACGTTTTTGATTATTACCACAAAAAAGGTCGTCTGGAGCTGCTGACCACGGCGGCGACTTTTGCCTTTTTTCCCTTTTACCTGGCGTATCCCGAATCCATCCAGGCCCAGATCGAAGTGGCGGTGGCCGCGCACCGTTCCGTGTTCGGCCGGAACCCCCAGGGTTTTTGGCTGCCCGAACTGGGTTGGTCCCCGGGCCTGGCGGACCAGCTGCGGGCTTATAACTTTTCATACACCATAATCGACGCCCACGGGCTGGTTTTTGCCGATCCGGCGCCGGTCAAGGGCACCTTTGCGCCGGTGCGCACCAAATCGGGCTTGCTCGTGCTGGGCCGGGATCACGCCGCAGGGCGGGAAGTGTGGGACGCGGAAGCCGGCTATCCCG
The DNA here is from genome assembly GCA_020719845.1 of Treponema denticola. Taxonomy (GTDB): domain Bacteria; phylum Spirochaetota; class Spirochaetia; order Treponematales; family Breznakiellaceae; genus DYPP01. The sequence goes on from DYPP01000046.1 coordinate 11,639, forward strand.
CAGACCCGGCGTACCGGGACTTTCATCGGGACATCGGCTACGATCTACCCACCCACGAGGTGGAGGCGTTTTTGGAAAGCGGCGGCGCCCGGGCGCCGACGGGGTTCAAATACTGGGCGGTCAGCGGCGCCGGCGACGACAAGTCGCCCTACGATCCGGAGGCGGGGCGGCAAAAAGCGGAGGACCATGCCCGCCAATTTTTGGACGCCCGGGTTGCCCGGCTGGCCCAGGCGGAACAGAACACCGGCCAGAAGGGTATTTCCCTCTGCGCCTACAACGCCGACCTCTTCGGCCACTGGTGGTACGAGGGCCCGATTTTTCTGGAAACCCTCTTCCGGGAAGCGGCCCGCCGGGAAGATATCCACTGCGTGACCCCCTCGGAATACCTGGGCAAGATCGAATCCGCCGGCCTGCAGACGGTCAGCCCGGAACTGTCTTCCTGGGGATTCAACGGCTACGCGGAAACCTGGCTGGATTCTTCCAACGACTGGATCTACCGGCACGTGCTGCGCTCCGTGGAACGGATGATCGAACTCGCGGAGCGGTTTCCCGACGACGCGGGACTCAAGGAGCGGGCTTTGAACCAGGCCGCCCGGGAAGTGCTGCTGGCCCAGGCTTCCGACTGGGCGGGCATCCTGCACCAGCGGCATTCCGCCGAGTACGCCCGCAACAGCGTCGAAAGCTGCGTCAAGAACTTCATCACCATCTACGAATCTTTGGGCAGCAACCATATCAGCACCGAATGGCTTACCGCCCTGGAACGCAAGCACAACATCTTTCCCGACATCAATTACCGGGTTTTCCGCAAAAAACGCTAGTGCCGGCTTACTCGATCTGCTGGATCTCGCCGATTCTGGTTTCCAGGGCGTGCAGTCCGAGGATGGCCGCCCGGCCTTCCCGGGCGGGATCAAAGCTACCGTCCAGTTTAAGCGCGGCGTCCCAGTTTTTCAGCGCCTCTTCCAGTTCGCCCTGGGCGTAGGCTTCCAGCCCTGTGAGGTACAGTCTTTCTACCTTGTCTGCCTGGTCCGCCCGGCCAAGATCGCCAAAATCGAAGCGGGCGGCTACGCTGACCCGGTTGAGGGGCTGCAGCTGGGTCAGCAGATCCAGGGTATAGTTGATATCCAGGCTGAGGGTGTCCATGAGCACCGCGCTGCCCACGGAAAAGCGGAAGGTCCCGGTCTTGACCATCAGGCCGGTCTGCATGGACAGAAACGGGGTCACCGCAGCGGAAAAACCCAAGGCCCAGTAGGGGTCCTCCGAGAGGGCCGAATCGGTGAGGTTCAGGGGCACGGAATAATCAAAGGAAAAGAGGAACGGCCGAAGCGGACGATAGGAAAGGCCCGCCACGGCCACGGTGGGCAACGGATCGTCCATCACCGCCGGACCAAAGTTCCGCAGCACCGCCGCGAAGGACGCGTTCCGTTCCCGGGCGTAGTAGAACTTGAAGAGGTTGAAACGGGTTTTCAGCCCCAGGTCCACCATGGGGGCAAAGGCGGACTGGGCAAGGCCGGATCCGCTGATGACCTGCCCTTCGTCGTCGGAATAATCGGGAACAAAACGAAAGGCGCCCTTCAGGTTGGCCCCCAGCGAAAGCCCGGTAAAATAATAGCCTGAAAACAAGTTGTACGACGCGTTGAGGATGCCCACGGTTTCCGAGTAATAGCCTTTGGAAGCCCGGTCGCCGTACTGGTCGTATTCGGTGAACGGCAAATAGAGCCATTTTCCGCCGGCGGAAAGGCCCAGGTTGCCCGTGCGGATGGTGTAGACGGCGCCTTCGACCTTGGTGTCCGCAATCCAGTTGTTGTGGTAAAAAGCCAATTCGGTCCGGGCCATCATCGAAGAGCCCGCAGGGTTCCATTCGATGAACGAGGCGTCGTCGGAAACGGCGGTAAAGGCGGTGCCCATCCCTTCGGAACGACCGCCCATGGGCACGTCCAGCACCGGCAGGGCGGTCAGGCCCTGATTGTCGTCGATGCCGTAAACCTCAAGCAGATAATCGGAAATGGAACCGTAGACGTCCTGGTTGAGGTCGATTGCCCCCGCAAGAGGCGCAAAAGAGGCAATGAAGACGAATATCAGGGCCCGTATTCTGATCATGACACCTCACTGTCAATATATATCGTTTTGCGGTATCTTTCTACTGTATAGGGGAAAAGCGCTCCCTCCGATACTAAAGGCAGATGGGTGTGCCAAATAGATGGAACGGGTAGGCCGCCGCCCGCGGCGGGTGATTTTTCTCTGGGCGATCGCGCTGCTTCTCCTGGCGACCGCGCCCTCCGCCTTCGCCGGCGGCAGGAAGGAAGACCGTCTGTCCACGGTGGACAAGCTGATCGCGGAACGCAAATACAACGAGGCGATCCTGGCCCTGACCGCGTTCATCAAGGAACAACCGAACCGATTCGACGACGCCCAAAAACGCCTGCAGCGCATCGTCCGCCTGCGGGACGAGTACAATACCATCGCCGAAGACCTGCTGGACGTGCTGGTCAACGATCCGACCAATGATGAACGCAAACTAACCATGATCCGTCGGCTGGAAGCCCTGGAAGCCGCGCCCAACCGGGCCGCCCGTGAATTCATCCTGCGCACCAAAGAGACGGCTTTGTTCACCTACAACCGGGCCCAGTTCGAAAAAATCATGGCCGAAGGGCGCAGCCTGATCGACTCCGGCGATTTTGTCGGCGCCGCGCGGCGCTATACCGACGGATTTTCCCTCTATCGGGAAGAGTTTTACCAGGCCGGCTACGGCGACCTGATCGTTTCCCGGGTGGACAGCGGCCTGGAGGGGGTCGCGGTGGAGCTGGATCGTTTTGAAACGCTGTTTTCCCGGCTGGAAAAAGCAACCGCCGATCTTGAAGTCGCGGCGGGCGCAGCCAACGCGCCGGCCGGCCTGGCGCCGCTTTCCCTTGCCTATGAAGCCGTCGAACCGGTGCTGCTGGAGTTCGCGGCGATACGCAATGCCGTCGCCGCTGCCGGACGGGGGTTCGAGAACCAGTTCCTCCTGTTGCAGGGGGCGGATAAAACGCTGGGGGACAGCTCGTTCCTGCCCTTCGCCTTCCGTTTTATCCTGGGACGCAAGACCGAAATCAGGCCGGAAGGCATCATGGGTACCATGGATACCCTCTGGACTGAACGATTGAACCGGATTCAGAAAGCCTTGGCCCAGGCGGCTGCCCAAACCTACGTTGCCGCCCAGGCCCAGGCTGCGGCGGGGCAAAACGCCGCCGCCGGTGCCGCGTTCGCTTCCCTGGCCGACTACGGGGATCTGGCGCTGCGGGCGGCTTCGGTCTGGTCCGCGGTGGCGGGCGCGGAAATCACCCCCGCCTTGACCAACTACGGCCGCAGCATCGTGGCCGGCAAGCCGCAGGAGTTCCTGCAGTACCAAACCCTGATCCGGGCGGCCCGTTTTCTGGCGGACGCCCAGCAGGGCTTTCTGGATCTGGCCGCCGTGCCCGGCGGCGCCGGGACGCCCCTGGATTCCTGGCTGGCCGGGACGCTGGCGCCGGCTCAGGCGGTGGAAGCGGAACTCGCCCTGCGCGGGGCGTACCAGGAAATCGCCGCCCGGGCGGAAGCCGCCCTGAACCGGATCGCCGGCGAAGAAGGGCTGGTCGCGGGATACGCGGACCAAAACCTGGTCCGTGACGAAGCCGGCGTCTACCTGGCGGACGCGCGGCATGCCTACGAAAAACTGGCCGGCGACGCCTATGGCCGGGACGGCGATACGGCGGTGCGGCGCTACCGCATCGCGACGGGGGACCTGGAGCGTCGCCTGGAGGCGTACCGGGGGGAAGAAAAGAAGGGGCTCGAACTGCTCGCGGGTCTGCAGGTCAGCGCCGCCGACGGCACTTCCTACCTGGGCAAATACCCCGCGGAAGCGCTGCCGGTCTTTACCGCCCTGGATCAGGCCGCGGCCCGGGACCTGCAAACCGCCGCGGCCCTGTTGACGGCTTTTACGGCCGAAGCGCCGCGGCTGACGGCGGACGACCGGATCGACGCGTTGGTCCGGAATACCCAGGCCGGCGTTGCCGCCCTGCAAGCCCTGCAATCCCAGGCCCGCGCCGCTGCGGCTCAGGCCCGGGACCGGATCGGCCAGGCGGACAGCCTCCGGCTGGAAGGCGATCGCCGCTACCAGGAAGCCCGGGCCGCCCTGGGACGCCTGGCCTTCGACGTGGCCCGGGAGCGGGCGCAGCAGTCCGGGGAACGCTACGACGCATCCCTGGCCATTCAGGATTCCAGCGCGCTCCGGGCGGAGCGGGACCAGAAGCTGCTGGCCCTGTCGGCGGAAATAAGTAAAATCGAGAATGAAGTCGTGGTGCGGGACGTGCGCCGCCTGATCAACCAGGGCAAGACCGCCTACTACGCCGGCAATTTTGCCCTGACGGAAGAAACCCTGGTCCAGGCGCAGCTGCGCTGGCGGACCACCAACGTCGAAGACGAACCGGAAGTCGCCTACTGGTTGACCCTGGCCCGGGGCGCCCTGGCGCTCAAGACCGGACGGACGATTTTAAAAACCGCGCCGCTCTACGCGGAAATGAGCCAGCTGCTGTCCGGCGCCCAAAAGGCGTTTGAAGAGGGGCGGAAGCTGCTGAGCGCCCGCCGGAAAACCGATGCCCTGGTTTTGTTCGATGAAGCCAAGCGGAAAATACAGGAAGTCAGGATCGTTTTCCCGATCAACCAGGAAGCCAGCCTGCTCAATCTGCGCATCGACCAACTGGTGGATCCGGAAGCCTTCAACGCCTCGTTCCGCAGCCGCTTTCTGGAAGCCCGGAACAACCTGAAGACCCAGCCCCAGCAGGCCTACTCGGACCTGCTGGATCTGGCGGAAATAAACTCCCGCTACCCGGGGTTGAAGACGGCCATCGAGAAGGCGGAGATCGACCTCGGCCTGCGGCTGCCGCCGCCGGATCAGCGGGCTCTGGCCCGGTCGGCGGAATTGGTCCGATCCGCAAAAAGGATCGTCGACGCGAATATCCGCGCCCAATTCCCCGTGGCCCTTGAACAATTGAACGAAGCGCTTAAACTGAATCCGAACAACAGCGAGGCGGGAACTTTGAAGGACCGGATTCAAACCGATGTAGGCGGTCAGGCGGTGGTCGTCTTGACCAGCGCCTCCGAGCGGGAATACCAGCGCGCGGTGCAGGAACTGCAGCGGGGCAACACCATCGTGGCGCTGGCCATCGTCGAGCAGCTGCTCCAGGACCCGCGGAACCAGAATTCTTCGCGGATTCTGGAACTGCAGCGCCGCATCCAGGCGCGGCTATGAGCAAAAATCGGGGACTGCTCCGTCGGGCGTTGCTGTTGGGCCTGGCTTTGTGCCCGGCGGTCCGGAGTTTCGCCGTCACCGACTTCTACTGGGAACGGCCGACGATATTCGTCCAGGAACGGAGCCGTTTTCCCGTGTCGGCCTTCAACGGCCGGCTGTCCGTCGTGGCCTGGCAAGAATCGGTAGTCGTCGAGGGCGCCGCCGCCCCGGACTCCGGCCAAGCCGGAGAATTGAGCATCAGCGTTTCCCTGGCGGTCAAGCGCGGCGGCCTGGTCTGGAAAACCCATCGTTCCGTCCTGGGCCCCTTTGTTTTTACCGGCACCGAGCCGGCGATCCTGAGCATTACCGTCGACCGGAGGGACCGCATCCTCTTGGCCGTGGCCGTATCCCCGTCCCAGACGGACGTCTTCATCTCCGCCGACTACGGCGCGACCTTCAACCGGCATCCGGTGGGCGGCGGTTCGGCGACGTCCCTGGCGCCCCGCATCTATACCCGCGCCGACGGGGGATTCCTGCTTTTGGCTACCCGGGGCCTGGAGCAGTCCCTTTCCATCTATTATTCCCTTTCCGACGACGGCCTGGCGTGGACGCCCTTTGCCCCCTTCATAACTGAAGAAAAATTGAACCTCAATTTCTTGCCGACCCACGCCGCCATCGGCGGCAAAGAGGTGGTCGTTTTTCAATCCCTGAGCGGGGACATCCGTCCCACCTTCCAGCTGTTCGTAAAAACCAGCGCCGACGCGGGTAAAACCTGGACTCCCGCCCGGTTGATCACCGATTTTGAGGAACCCTACGGTAATGATGCGGGGGGCCAGGTCAATTATGACAACCAGCGGCCGTACCTGGCCGTGGCCGGCGACCGCCTGTTGTTGGTGTGGGAACGGCGGGCGGGCGGGGGTTCGCCCCAAGTCTACATCGCCGAGTTGCGGGAGGACGGGAGTCCGACGGGCGATGTCGACCGGGTAAACCAGGGCGGCGCCTACTGCAACAGCCCGCTCGTCTTTGATTACCGCGGAGAGGCCACGGTCGTGTGGACCGATAACCGCCGGGGTTTGAACCGGGTGTACCTGGCCCAGCGGCGCGGGATCGAGTGGCAGGAATTCGATATATCCGGTACCGGCGCGGACGTCAGCTTTGCCCGGCCGGTGGCGGATGCGGACGGCTTGTTCATTTTTTGGCAGGCTCCGCTGCGGGGGACGGAGCGGCTCTACCTCATCGAACCGGACAAGTCCGTGGCGCCGCCCCGGCTGCGGAGCGCCAATTTTGAAAGCGGATCCCCGCGGCGGCAAGACAGCGCCCGCGTCGCCTGGCAGATGCCGGACGACCCTTCGGGCATCGCGGGCTACGCTTTTTCCTGGAGCCAGGATCCCCAGGCTGCGCCGCCGCGGCGGGTGATGGCCTATTCGGCGACCACCCAGGCGGAGCGGACGGCCACGGAGGACGGGACCTGGTATTTTTCGGTCATCGCCCAGGATTACGCGGGCAATTGGTCCCCCCCGGCGCGGATTGAGTTTGTCCGGGACACCACCGCCCCGCCGGCGGCCAATATCGTGCTTCCCCCCCGGGATGAAAAGGGCTACCTGGACGCCAATACCTTTACCCTGAACTGGAATCCGCCGCCGGCTTCGGATATTGTCGGTTTTACCTGGAGCCTGGACTTCATCGCCCCGCCGGAACGGTACGAAGCGCTGAACGCCGCCGATTTTGCGCGCACCGTTTCCGCCGCCGCGCCTGTTTCCACCATCCTGCCCCCCCGGATCATGGGGACTTCCCCCCGGGTGTCCTTCGTCAACCAGGATGACGGCATCTGGCGCTTCAGCGTGGCCGTGATCGACTCGGTCGGCAATATCGGACCCCCGGCCAGCGTCCATTTTCGGACCAACAAGTACATCCCCTATACTTTTGTTACCTATATCGATCCGGAGCGGGATGAACAGGGGTCGACGACGGTCGCGATCTTCGGCCGCGGCTTTACCGTCGGCGGCCGGGTCGCCAGGATCTTTCTGGACCGGGACGGACAGGCGCCCTACGACCGGGAATTCACCCTGGAGAAGGACGAGTACCGCCTTGTTTCGGACCGCCAGATCAGCGGGCTGCGCTTTGCCGACCTGGATGAAGGCCGCTACCGGATCGGGTTGGTGCATCCCGGTCGGGGCACCTACCTTACCGGTCCCCTGCTGCAGGTGGACGAAACGGGCACCGTCAAGTTCGGCGACTACAACCGTCAGTGGGAACCATCGTGGAGCCGGATACCCGCGCGGCGCTTCATCTTCAATTCGACCGTGCTCATCCTCACCGCGCTCTTCGCGTTCGGAGGGTTGGGCATGGCCGTTTCCATTCGGGGTATCGGCCACGTGCTGACCGACAGCGTCGCGATACGCATGGAAGCCGTCGCGCTCATTACAGGAGACAGTATGCCCTCGGAAAAGAAAAAACGCCTCAAGTCGGCCCGCCGCCGCAGCGGCGGGTTGCTGCTCAAGCTTTCGCTGTTCACCATTTTTCTGGTCATCATCGTGGTCGCCCTGGTTTCCGTACCGCTGTCGCTGATGATGACCCGCACCCAGGAAGCCACCCTGCTCCAGGGCTTGCGGGACCGGTCCCGGGTTCTGCTGGAAAGCCTGGCTTCCGGCGCCCGGGCGTATCTGCCCAGCCGGAACGTGCTGGAATTGGGCTTTTTGCCCGCCCAGACCGACGCCGTTCCGGAAGCCCGGTACGCCACCATCACCGGCTTCGGTACGGAAGCCACGGTTTTCAGCGACCATATTTGGGCTACCAACGACGCGGACATCCAGAAAAAAATCGACACCGCCGAATTCTCGACCGGCGTATCCCGGCTGCAGGACGTGTTGACGCCCAAACTGGGAGAAATAGCCCGGCAACTGGATGAACGGGCCAAAACCGAGGTCGGGAGCATTTCCCGGAGCATCGCCGAGCTGACCCAGGAAGGCCTCAAGCTGGCCCTGCGCACCGACGCGGAAAGCAGCCGCCGCCGGGACGATATCCAGAATACAACCCGGACGCTGGAAGCCCGGCTCAACGAGCGCTTGACCGCCCTGGCCGCGGAAATCGGCTCCGAACCCCTGTTCGACCCCCAGCGGCTGCCCGGGGACGCTGTCGACACCTACATCTTCTTCAAACCCGTCATGTACCGTCAGGGAACGGAAGATATCTATTTCCGGGGCCTCATCCGGCTGGAAGTTTCCATCTCTTCCATCAGGGCCCAGATCGCCGCGGGGCAGCGGGAACTGCTGCGGGTAACCACCATCGTCGCCCTGGCCGCCCTGGCCATGGGTGTCGTCGGCGCGCTGCTGCTTTCGACCATCATCATCATCCCGATCAAAAAGCTGGCCGCCCACGTGGAAATGATCCGCGACACCGGCGACAAGGCCCAGCTGGAGGGCAAGGATATCCTGATCAAGACCCGGGACGAGATCGCCTTTTTGGGCAATACGATCAACGAAATGACCCATGGCCTGGTCAAAGCCGCCGTCGCCGCCCAGGATCTGACCATCGGCAAAGAGGTCCAGAAAAAATTCATACCTTTGGAAGTGGATTCGGGCGGCAACAAGCTGACCACGGGTTTCCTGAAAACCGACCACGCCGACTTCTTCGGCTACTATGAAGGCGCCAAGGGCGTGTCGGGCGACTATTTCGACTACCGGAAGCTGGATGACCGTTACTTCGCGATCATCAAATGCGACGTGGCCGGCAAGGGCATACCTGCAGCGCTGATCATGATCCAGGTGGCCACCATGTTCATCAGCTATTTCAAAGACTGGAAACCCACCGCCAAGGGACTGCAGATCGAGACCGTGGTCTATCAGATCAACGATTTTATCGAAGCCCTCGGCTTCGCCGGCCGCTTTGCCGCCTTTACGCTGGCCCTGTTCGACTCCCACACCGGGCTGGTCCGCTTCTGCAACGCCGGCGACAATATCGTCCACTGGTACGACGCCTCCGAACGGGCGATGAAGCTGCTGACCCTGCCGATGACGCCCGCCACGGGGGTGCTGTCCAACAAGACGCTGGCCGACTTCGGCCAGAGCTACACCGTCCAAACCCTCAAATTGGAAGCCGACGACATCCTGATGCTGTACACCGACGGTATCGAAGAAGCCAAACGAAGGTTCCGGGATCCGAACCTGAAAGAAATCGTCTGCTCCGAAGGCGGCGCCCCGGTGGATACGCCCCACGGCAACCACAGCGTGGGCCAGGCGGATGAGGAAATGGGCTACGATCGGGTGGAAGCGATCATCCGCGCGGCCCTGAACAGGGGCCGATTCACCCTCTCCAAGTACCATAATCCCATCCCGGATGAGAAATTCGATTTCGACTTCTCCACCTGCGACGGCACCGTGGAGGATGCCATCATGGCCCTGGTTTCGGTGGAAAAAATATTCCGTCTTTACCGGGATCCCGCCGCAGGAGACGATGCCCAGGTGCTCGTGGACCGCAAAGTGGACGTTTTTCTGGGAAACCACTTTGCCCAGTATAAAAATTACTGCGCCCACCAGAAGGAAAATCCTGACCACCCGGAGTATTTATACTATACTCACGTACGGGAGGATGATCAGTACGATGATTTGACCATCCTCGGCATTCGCAAGAAATAGGAGGCGGACATGACATTTGGTGACAAGATGAAGGATCTGCTGGGCAAGGGGCTGGAAGCTTCCAAAACCATCGCCGTCAAGGCGGGAGCCAAGGCGCAGGACCTGGGCGAAAAAGGGGTTTTGAAGCTGGAGATCAGGCAGTTGGAAGGGCAGGCCCAGAAGGCGATATCTCGCCTGGGGGCCGAAATCTACAGCCTGTTCACCGAAAAGGGAGCGGTGTCCGTATCCAGCTCGGATCCGGAAATCAAAGAATTGCTCGCCGAATTGGCGACCATCAAGGAATCGGTGGAAAAACGGGAATCCGAGCTGCGGGAAGACAAAAAAACACGATAGGAACGCTTAAAGGACTTGCATATTTTTTCAAATGGTGATACACTCTTTCTCACGCTCCAGACAAACGTTGGGGCGTCTGATCTGTTCCGCACCCGGCGCCAATCTGACCGGAAGCTGATAACATCAGAGTTTGCGCAACGTCGAAATATCCGCGTTCCGGGGCGTGGTCGGCGCGTTTGTCGGTCAGTATTTTAAGATGTTTTGTTAAAAAGGTCGAAAAAATCTTTAACAAACAGCTTGACAAAAAA
>DYPP01000007.1 GCA_020719845.1 Treponema denticola
CGGGGGCGGCGCATGCGGCGCATGCGGCGCAATCCTTTCCCGTATTTTTATTGTCCTGGTCTTTCCGGGTGCTGGGGCGCTGGTGCTGTTCAGTCTGGCCCGCCTTCCCCCGCAGGCGGTCGATCCCGTCCCGCTCCGGACCGACCGGCCGCTGGACGTCGGCGACGCCCTGGGGGAAGCCTTTCTACGCCAGATCGAGCGGCCCGCTCCGGTGGCCCTTTCGGGGTTGATCCGCGTCCAGGACGAGTCGTTCTCCGCGGCCTAGGACGAATTGAACGATCACCGGGACCGGTATTGCGGCCGGGAGATTGAATGGGGCGGTTATGTCCTCGGCCGGCCGGACCTGGAAGCCGGCTCCTTCCGGGGGGACGGGACCTGCTCTGGTGCTGCGCGGATGATACGTATTTTATCGGCTTTCTGGTTTTCTGGTCCGGTTCCCGGCCCGCCGAAGGCGCCACCGTGGTGGTCCGGGGCCTTCTGGAGCCCGTCGACTCCCGTAATTCCGGAAACCGGCAAGACCTTCAAGGTCCCCGGCATACGCGCCGCCTACGCCGGTCCCCTGGAAGGAGTCACCCGGGTCGGGGAACCCGACTAAAAGTCCGTTGCGTCTGTCCGCCCGGTACCAGCAGCGAGCTCACCCCCAAACCAATCTTTTTTTTGAGGAGGGCATTAAAGTACCCGATCCGGATCGAAGCCCGGGGCGATCCTACTTGACCGCGTAGACCAGGATGACCAGCGCGATCGCCTTCTTCTCGATCCAGCCCAACGCCATCCCGTTGTCGTCCTTGTCCTTGAGCGTGATCAACGCCTTCTGGTTCAGGTAGAGGTCGCCGTCTTTCTGCAGGTATGCCGAGTACGAACTGCCGCTCCGCCACAGCGTTGTCAAGCCTGAGTCATCTATGACGGCGTTGGCGTTGAATGTCGACAGGGCGACGAGACCCCCTTTGGCAAAGTCGTAATCCCCCACCCAGCCGCCCTGCTGGTATACGCGGCCGTTCTTGCGGTTCAGCGAGTACTGGACGCCGTTGACGGTGAACGTGAACAGGACCTTGGGATCTTCCTTCGCCGCGGCTTTGTATTCGTAGCCCGGACCGACGATGATGATGTGGACGCTCTTCACGAACGACGGCGCCGTGCCGTCCCGCCACTTGATCGCCGCCCCATCGGCTACGAGTTTTTGCACGGCCGCGGCGCTAGTAGAATCCGATGAAGGGGTTGTCCGGGGCAAAGCCGCCGAAAAAATCCGGGTCCGTCAGGAAGGGGTCGACGTTGACGACCTCCCGAAGCGGGCGGTCCGGATCCACCCGGTCGAGGTACGGATAGTCGTCGCCGTTTTCCCCGATGCCGGCGGGGTACAGGGACCGCATTTCGATTTCGATCCGGCGTTGACCCCCGGGCTGGGCCGCGCTGTAGGTTTCCGTATCCACCCTGACGCTGGTCAGGTATTCCACGTCCCCCGCCCCCCGGGGATCCGTCACGTTGCGCAGGGCAAAGGCGACGTAGTTGGTCTCGTCGGCCACCGAGAATTCCACCGTTCCCGCGGTGACGGGAAGGTCAAGGGGCAGAAAGAAACGGTACAAAACCCGGTTATCCTGGATGGAGGCGGAAAACCGTTCGATCCGCTGCGGCTCATAGCGGGCTTCCCCGATCCGGATATGGTTGAAGTACCCGTAGTCGGCCAGATTGGCAAAAGCTTCGGCATAGAGCCGCTCCCCCTCGGCCGTGGAGAACCGGCCGTCCCGGTCGGCATCGAACAGGGCGATCAGCCGCCCGCTGTAGTTGGTGTTCAGTTTCCATTCCTGGACGACGCCGGACAGTCCCTCCTGATAGGTCTGGAACTCAAGGGCGAAGTCCACGTACAGATGGGGGTGGGCGCCGAGCAGGGTCGCCAGGTGCACCAAAAAGAGCAGCGGAAAGAACGCTTTTTTTCCGGTGGGCATGCGCGTAGCCTGGCTCATGCGGGTTAGTCTATGATGAATCCGCTTTAAAAACAACCGATCTCAGAAGAGCAGGGCTACCGCAAAAACAAGCACCAGGAGGCTGCCGCCGATTTCGAAGGCCGACCGAATCCCGGCGGCGGCGCGGGCGTTCTTCCGGTCCGCCCGGCGGTCCCCGGCTTGACGGACCAGAAGGGCGGGCACCAAGGCCACGAGGACGCGGGCTTTACCGGTCATGGCCCTTTCCGATGATCGCCACAATCCGCTCTTCAAAGTGCGCCAGGGCGCCGGGGTGGTTCAAGCGGTTCGGCCGGGCGATGGGGTGGTCCAGCATGGCCACGATCTTGCCGGGATGTCCGCCCAGGACCAGCACGCGGTCGCACAGCTGGGTGATCTCCCGCACGTCGTGGCTGACGAAGACGGTGGCCATGGCCCGCTGGGCTAGTTCCGCCCGGATCAGGTTCAGCAGTTCCAGCCGGTTGAAATAATCCAGGGCGGCCAGGGGTTCGTCCATCAACAGCAGGTCCGGCTTGGTCACCAGCGCCCGGGCGATGCCCACCCGTTGGCGCATGCCGCCGGACAGCTGGGCCGGGTAGTGGGTCCCGGCGGCGGCCAGTCCGACCTCGGCCAGGATCTGCCGCGTTTCGTCCTGGTCCCCGTCCTTGAGCACCAGGCGCACGTTGGATTCCGCGTCCAGCCAGGGCAAGAGGTGGGGATCCTGAAAAACCATGGCCAGGCGGCGTTCCCGGTGGCGTATGTCGCCCGAATCGGGAACCACAATGCCCGCGATGGTCCGCAGCAGGGTGGATTTTCCGCAACCGCTGGCCCCGCAGATGCCCAGGATTTCTCCCGGGCGCAGGTCCAGGTCGATTCCCTGGATCCCTCCGCCGGCGGCGAAAACCCGGGATACCCGGGCCAGGGAGAGCAGGGGGAGCTTCTCTTCATTTTCAGCCACCAGCCAGCCTCCGGTAAACGATGCGCCGCAGCGGATGGATCAGCAGATATTCCAGGCCCAGGCCCAGGGCGACGATCCACAGGATCAGAGCGTAGACCTTATCGATGTTGCCGTACAGGTACTCGCCCCAGAGCAGGGGACCCAGCCCGGCGCTGGAAGAAAAAGCTTCCGCCATGATGATGCCCCGCCAGGCGACGGAAAGCGCCCCCGAAGCGGTCCCCGCCAGGGAGATCGCCAGGGACGGCAGGATCAGGCGGGTCAATTTTTTCCAGCGGGAAAGCTCGTATACCTGGGCCATTTCAAAATAGCCCCGGTCCAGCTGATGGAGCGAGGCTACGGTGTTCAGGTAAAAAAGCGGCAGCGCCATGCTGATCGCCACCAGCACCGGCGGCCCCGACCCCAGCCCCAGCCAGAGTATGGCCAGCACCAGCCAGGCGATGGTGGGGGCGGATTCGATGAATACCGTAGCCGGATGCAGGACCTTCTCGACCAGGGGGAACTTGAAGGCCAGGATGCCCAGCGCCACCCCGCCGGACAAGGACAGCGCGAAGGATACCAGCAGGGTCCGCAGGGTAAGGGCGCTGTCGATCCAGACCTGCGGGGCCAATAGCTCCACCCCAAGCCGCGCCAAAACGTCCGCCGGCGGCGGCAGGATGTAGGCGGGTACGACGGCGCCGACCAGCTGCCACAGGGCCAGAAAAATCGGCAACAGCGCCGCCGACGCCCAGGGCGAGGCGGCGAAAGCGCCGCGGCGCTTAGCGTTCATTCGGTATAGCCGGACCTCGGGAACAGGATGCCGAAAACGTCCTTGAGGTAGACTTCAACCCGTTTCTTGGCGCCCTCGCTCAGGTCAAGGCGCCACTGTACCCGGGAGTTTTCCAGGATGGCGACGAACACCGGCGCCGGGATGGGGGTCTTGAACAGGGTCGCGTACCCCTTGGCGCCGATGGCGGCGACTTCGGCGCGGTTGGCCGGGTCGGTCGTGTAGGCCGCCGCCGCCGTCAGGGCCGCGGACAGCCGGTTCCGTCCGGCGGCGGAAACGCCCGCGTGGACCTGCCAGAGCGCGCCCAGGGGGATGTCCCCGCCCAGGGTTTCCGTGGGATCAAAGGCAATCCGCCACTGCTGGCGCCAGGCTTCGGCCTTCTGCTTGGTCAGGATCATGCTGATCATCGGTTCCGGAGCCGCGACCCCTGCGGGGGCCCGGCCGGGATCGGCCAGTTGGCTGAACAGCGCCATGCCCGAGCCGCCGGCCAGGAATTTCGGCGCGATGCCCCGCTTGGCCAGGGCTTTCTGGTTGATGATGTGCGGCGGGGTGGACAGGCTGGGCGCCACCAGCACGTTCTTCCCGTTCAAACCCGTGATGTCCGCGCTTTCCACGGGCATCAGCAGGTAGACGCCCCGCCAGACCCAGGGGCCCACCAGCTTGAGCTGGGGCATCCCGTTGACGATGAAGTTGGCTCCCCCGACGATGTTGAAGAAGGCAAAATCCATTTTTTTGGCCTGGATCATGGCCCGCATGGCCGAGGGATCCCCCGCCGGCGATTCGATCAGTTCGATCTGGTCATCCGGAAGAAACCGGGCCTGCTTTTCCATCAGCACGAAGACCGGCAAGGCGTTGGGGTCCGCCGGGACGGTGATGGTGAAGGTGTCCGCAAAGGCACCGCCGACCAGAAGCAGCATCAGGGCGATGCCGGACAAGAAACCGCAGGTATTCTTTCTCATAAACGCTCCTTATGGATGGGCTAGCCCCCGGGAATTTCATTCCCCGGGGCCGCTGAAAAACTTGACCTTGAAAAGGGGGCACCGCCCGCGGCCGGCCGGCGGCGCCAAATTCGCTCAGACCGTAACCACCCGCCTGCGCATCAGGGCAAAGGCGGTGACGGTCAAAGCCAGCAGGACCAGCGCCACGGCGATCCAGAGGATTTGTCCTCCCTCCGCCAGCTGGTAGTAGAGGGTAGCCGTGATCCAGGCCAGTACGGTCAGGTAGATGACCGAAACCCAGCCGAAGAAGGGGCCGATCTCCCGCACCAAGGCGCCCAGCGCGGCCAGGCAGGGGAAGTAGATCAGGACGAACAGCAGGTAGGCGTAGGCCGCGTGGGGGCTGTCGTGGAAGTGGCCGCGCATGGCGGAAAAGATGCCCTCGTCCGCTCCGATGCCTTCCGCCACCGCCGCTTCGTCCCCGCTGATCAGGGACAGGCCCAGGGGGTCCAGGATCGATTCCGCCAGACCGGAGAAGGCGTCGCCGATGGAGGCGAAGGCGGCGCCGAACTCGGCGAACAGGCTCCATTCCTCGGTTTCCGTTTCATCATCGGTGGCCGGCGCTTCGGCTTCCTGCGCCGCTGTCTGCGCCGCGTCGAGCTGGCCGTACAGGCCGTTCAGGGTGCCCACTACCGCTTCCTTGGCGAACAGGCCGGTAAAAAGGCCCACCGTGGCGGGCCAGTTGTCCCGCTGGATGCCCATGGGGGTGAATACCGGGGTAATCGCCTGGCCCACGGCCGCCAGGACCGAGGTCTCCGAATCTTCGTTGCCGAAGCTGCCGTCGGTGCCGACGGAATTGAACAGGCCCAGCACGGCGACGGTGATAACGATGACCGTTCCGGCCCGGACGGCAAAAGCCTTGAGCCGGATCCAGGAGTACTTGAGCAGGTCGATGAAGCGGGGGAAGTGGTAGGACGGCAGCTCCATGACGAAGGGCGAGGTTTCGCCCCGGAACAATGTGGTCTTGAGCATGAATCCCGTGGCCACGGCCAGCAGGATGCCCACCAGGTACAGGCTGAGCACCACGGCGCCGGCGTTGCGGGCAAAGAAGGCTGCGCCGAACAGGGCGTAGACCGGGAGCCGGGCGCCGCAGGACATGAAGGGCACCATGAAGACCGTCAGGTAGCGGTCCCGCTTGTTCTCCAGCGTCCGGGTGGCCATGATCGCCGGTACGGAACAGCCGAAGCCGACGATCATGGGAATGAACGCCTTGCCGGGCAAGCCGATGGCCCGCAGCAGGCGGTCCATGACGAAGGCCGCCCGGGCCATGTAGCCCGAGTCTTCCAGAAAGGCGAGCATGAAGAACATGGCGAACATGATGGGCACGAAGGTGGCCATGGTCTGGATGCCCGCGCCGATGCCGCCGGCCAGGAACGCCGTAAGCCAGACCGGCGATCCCAGGCCCTCCAGCAGCCGGCCGAAGCCGTCCACAAAGACCGCGCCGAAGGCGATGTCGAAGAAATCGATGAAGGATCCGCCGACGTTGATGACGATCCAGAACAGCAGGTACATGATGCCCAGGAAAATGGGGAGCCCCAGGAAGCGGTTGAGCACCACCCGGTCCAGCTGTTGACCCGCGCCGGCCTGTCCGCCGCGGACGGCTCTGGCGGTGCGGCAACGACGGACCGCGTCGGCGATGTAGGCGTACTTGGCGGAAGCGATCACGCTGTCCGGAGCGTCCTTTTCGGCGGCTTCGATGTCCTTGACCGCAGCCGCCCGTTCCGCCTCGTCCAGGGCATTCAGCTTGCCGACCTTTTTCGTCAGGTATTCGTCCCCTTCCAGGACCTTGATCCCCAGCCAGCGCTGATCCGTGCCCAGCTCGACGGCCACGTCCCGGAGGCGGCCCGACCAGCGGTCCAGGCACGCCTCGACGGACGCGGGGTAGGAGACGGAAACCGGGGAGGGGGCAACTTTGCCGATCAGTTTGGCCAGTTCGCCTTTCAGGCGCCGGATATCCGCGGGTTTGACGGCGCTGACCGCCAGCACCGGCACGCCCAGGGTCCGGGACAAGGTATCCGGATCGATGGTCAGGCCCCGCTTTTCCGCCAGGTCCATCATGTTCAGCACCACGACCAGGGGTACGCGCATTTCCACCAGGTTGAGGGTCAGAAATAGGTTGCGCTCCAGGTTGGAAGCGTCGACGACGTTGAGGACCAGGTCGGCTTCCCGGGAAAGCAGGTAGTCCCGGGCGATGCGCTCGTCCTCGGAATGGGACGACAGGGAATAGATGCCCGGCAGGTCGACGGCTTCGATCGACAGCTGGGGAGCGCCCCCCAGGACGGAGGATCCGATCTTCTTCTCCACGGTTACGCCCGGCCAGTTCCCGACCCGCTGCCGGGAGCCCGTAAGCCCGTTGAACAGCGTGGTCTTGCCCGAATTCGGATTCCCCGCTACGGCGATGACGGTCTTGGTTTCTCCGCTCATTCCGCTACCCTCCGGACCAGCAGGACGTCGGCTTCCGCCTTGCGCAGGCTGAGCTTGAATCCCCGCAGTTCGATTTCCACCGGATCCCCGAGGGGGGCGACCCGGAGCAGGGTGAAGCGCACGCCCTTGGTCAGGCCCATGGACAACAGCCTGTCCCGATACGACTGTTCGGACCGGTCGAATCCGACCAGCTCCCCGGTGTTTCCCGGCGCGAGGTCGCGCAATTTCATAGTCTCGGCTGCCATAGTTATCCTCCTCAAGATATATTAGGTACGTCTAATACCAGGAATAAAAAAACTCACCCGACTTCGATGGCTTCCGCCATTCCCCGGCCGATCATGACGCTCGTGCCCAGGACGTCCAGCACCAGGGGACCCCGATCCCCACCCTGCACTTTGCGCACCCGCACCCCGGGCACGATGCCCAGCCGCAGCAGATGATCCCGCAGACCCCGTCCGCCCTGAATGCGGACGACCACGCCGCCGCCGCCGTCCTCAAGCATGCCCACGCTCATGCGTTCCCTCCGGTAGATTGAATCCCGTGCCTTCAAAATAGTCGTCCAGGGACACCGGCACGTCGGTGTCCTGGTTTCCCGTCGCCTTGAATGCGTTGAAGCCGCCCATGAGGTCCGCGCCGCAGGTGTCGGTGGTGTACAGGTACTTGACGAACTGCAGCAGCCGGACGTAGACGGGCCGGGGAATGATGTGCTCCATCCGGCAGGCGGTGGCATCCGCCGTGGCCTGATCGATGCCCAGGATATTCATGAAGAAATATTTGAAGAGCCGGTGCTTCTCGGTTACCCGCAGGGCGACCTCCAACCCGGCTTTGGTCAGGCTGATGATCCCGTAGGGTTCATAGTTGATCAGGTTGCGTTTTTCAAGGCTTTTCAGGGCGGAAGTCACCGACGGATTGCGGACTTTCAAGGCTTCGGCGATGTCCTTGACCCGGACGCCGTTCTTTTTGACGATGATCCGGTAGATCGCCTCCAAGTAGTCTTCCAGGGCTTCGGTGAGTTCCGTGGTATTCCGCATGGCATATTAATATTAGTATCGTCTAACTTTGTCAATCCCCGGAACGGGGCGACGGCGTTCAGCGCAAAAAGACGCGCAATTCCAGGGTGCCGTCCCAAAGCGCGGGACCGGCGCCGAATTCGGAACGGTCCGGGCCGTAGTAGGCCCGGGTCCGGAAGGAAACGATCAGGGCGTCGAAGGTTTTGGCCGTCCGCACCGAGGCGACGCCGCTGCCGTCCTGCAGGTTGTGGGCGTTTACGGCCTCCACGGTAAGGCCGTCGCCCAGATCCTGGGTGTACCGCTCCATCAGGTAGTGCCGGGCCAGGCCGAAGGCCCCATAGGCCGCGGCGGGACTGAAGGCGACGCTCCCGGTTTGGTTGTTCAACCGTTCCAGGTCCAGGGCCCGGTCCAGGTCGTCGCCGGAAAGCCCCTGCCGGTTGTAGTAGTATTCGGCCATCAGCGTGATTGAGTCCGTGGGGTCGTACTCCAGGTTGACCGAAACCCGGGGGAACCAGCGCAGCTCTTCCTCCCGGAGCGTCAGGGGCTCGACGGATTCCACGACCGCAAGCGTCGCGGTCTGGGTCAGCGCGGCGTCCAGCCGCAGCACCCAGGCGTCGGCGGGCAGCCAGGACGCGTTGGCGCCGAAGCGCCAGTCCCCGGCTTCGCCCTTTTCCCCCGCCCGGGAAGCCAGCAGGGCAAAATCCGCCGGGCCCAGCCGGGACCCGAACATCAGCGTGTGGCCCCAGCTGGTCTGGGGCGAGCCGAGGGCGGTTGAAAGATCGTCGTCAGGGTCGAAAACGGGAGCGTAGAAATAGCGCAGACCGCCGAAGGCGGTCAGCCATTTCAGGTCGACGCCGATGAGGCCCTCCCGGATCAAGCTGTCGTTGTCGTCGGCGGCGCTCTCCCGGAATCCGAACAGGTCGCTGGGGGCCATGAACAGGCCGGCCCCGGCTTCGATCTTCTTTTTACCCAGGTCGATGAACAGGCCCGGAAAGGCCTGCCAGGCCAGGCCCAGCTCTTCGGCCTTGCCCTGGAAGTCCACCTTGTCCGGATCCGGCGCGTCCGGCCGCCCCGCGGGCGAGGTGGTCGCCGCGGCGGCGTAGACGCCGTGGAACGAAAGGCCCAGGGGCAGGTGCTCGCCGTCCCAGGACAGCCTGGTCAGGCCTTCGCCCCACGAATGGTCCTGGGCCAGCTCGACTCCGGGACCGGGGCTGGCGCGGTAGGACAGCGTCGTCGTCCGCAAGACGGTTTCCAGGTTTAGCCGGCCCTGGAAGACCACAGGCGGCGCGTCCGGCATAGCAACTTCCTGCGTCCGGGCCGCGGCGGCGGAAAGAAGCAGCAGGGCCGGCAGGGTGATTCTAGCCCAGGGGGACATACTTGAACTCCTCCAGGTATTCCTTGCGGTAATACAGCTCGGGCAGCTGCTTGTCCGCCAGTTTGAGGTAGCGCATGATGGTCCGTTTGGACTGGTCCAGGGCATCCTGTATTTCAAGGGTCAGCGGAATTTGGTAGCCCTTCCAGTCGGTGTAGTCCCGGTAGCGCACCTTCTTCATCAGCTTGCCGCTCTCGGCATAGAAGTCGCCGCTCAGGGCGCGCAGGCCGGCCTTTTCGACGATCAGGACGATGCGGCTGTAGGTGCTGCCCCGCTTGGCGGCCTTGACCTTCAAGTCCAGTTCGTACACTTCGACCCCTTCCCGCTGCTTGACCGCACTGGTGACGACGTCGTAGTCCCAGGAAAAATTGGTCCGCGCCACGTCGCCGTTGGCCGCTTCGCCCAGCAGCACCTGCATGGGCGAAAGCCGGATGGGATTCCGGGTATTGGGAAACAGCATCCAGATAAAATTGCCGTCCATGAGCATTTTCCGGCCCCGGATGGCGGCGGGTTCGTTGAAGTAGAGCAGCGACGTGTTGCCCCGGGGGGTATTGCGGATATAGCCGGTCAGCTGGTAGGAATCCTTCAGCTCATCGCCTACGGTGGCGTCGATCTGCATCAGGAAGGCAAAGCTGTCCAGACCCCGGTTGGCGTCCATGCGCTTGAGGATGTCGTCCCCCTCGGCCGCAAAGACGGCCGGCCGGGCAAGCAGGCACAATAGGGTCAGCGCAAAGGCAGGTCGTCCGACGATTCGTTTCATATAACCTCCGTTCAATCGCGGTTCAGACGGCTCGGAGAGCCTCGGTGATCGAAATTCTTACGCCCCGGGCGGCGGGGAACAATGTTCCCGCCAGGGTTGCGGGCAGGGTAACCAGGGGATACCGGGCGATCCGGGCCAGGTCGGGGGCAAAGTACATGGTCAGGGGATTGTCCATCCCCGGCTGGGCCGGAAAGGTGATGCCCCCGGCCAGGTTGATCGCCTGGCAGCTCAGGAGACCCAGGGCGATGCCGAGGGCCGAACCCAGCAGGCCCAGGTAGAACCCTTCGGCCATGAAAACCGCCAGCAACCGCCCGCGGGTGGTGCCCAGGGTCCGCAGGGTCCCGATTTCCCGGCTGCGCTCGAACACCGACATGGACACGGTGTTGGCGATGATGAAGGCCGACACCAGCAGGATGATGGCCAGGGCGACGCCGAGGATCAGGCCGTAGGCGCCGCTGGCCTGGCGGTAGTATTCGGAAAGTTCCGACCAGGTCCGGATGGCGGCCCGGCCGCCTGAAAGGGGCAATACTTCGTCCGCCAGCTCGCGGCGGACCGCCTCCGTGTCTTCGGTCCGTTCCAGAAAAACGAGCAGCTGGGGCACGTCGGTGACCAGCAACAGGCTGCGGGCGGTCTCCAGGGGCAGGTAGGCTACGGCGGCGTCGTAGGCGGCGATGCCGCTGGACGAAACGCCGACCAGCTCCAGGTCGATCAGGTTGACGCCTCCCCCGGCCATGGCGGACATCAGGTGCAGCGGGTCGCCGACCCGGGCGCCGACCTTGGCCGCCAGACCGACGCCCAGCACGACGGCGCCGGCGTCGCCGGGCCGGATATCCCGACCTTGGACGATGGACCGGAAGTCAAGGGCGGCCGTAAAGGCTTCCGGCGGCAGGGCGACGGCCTGCACGGTCTGGGAGACGCTGTCCCGCCGGAGTACGGCCTGAAAACTGAGGGAAGGGAATACGGAGCGCACCTCCGGATTGGCCCGCAGCGTCTGGATCAGCCGGTCCGAGTCGGGCAGCAGGTAGGAAAAGGGGTCCGCCGAACCTTCGTTGAAAAAGCCTTCGCCGCCTGCGATCTGCAGGTGCCCGGTGCCGCTGTGGATCACCGTTTCGCCCAGACCCCACATGGAATAGGTGACGAAGCCGTCGATCAGCAGCACCCCCCACAGGCCGATCACCAGCGACAGCAGCGTCAGCAGGGTCCGGCGCTTGTTGCGCAGCAAGTTGCGCAACGCCAAGGTGCTGACGGCGCCGATGCTTTCAAATAACGCGTACATTCTGGCCTCCTACACGGACCGCAGGGTTTCGGCCACGGTCAACCGGGCCGCCTTCCAGGCGGGAACGATGGCTCCGAAAAAGGCAAAGACCGTGACCACCGCCATGGTGGACAGGCTGTGGTCCAGGGTAGGCCGGAAGGCGATGCGCACCCATTCCTTTTCGTACAGAAAAGAGACGCCGCCGAAGACGTTGAACAGGGCGCTGAGGCCGTAGCCGGCCAGCACCCCCGCCAGGCTGCCGGCCAGTCCGATGACGCCGCCTTCCAAAAAGATCAGGGCGAACAGCCCGATTCTGGTCGTGCCCACCGCCCGGAGGGTGCCGATTTCGCGCATCCGTTCAAAAACGGCCATGGTCAGGGCGTTGGCGGTCACAAACAGGGTAATCAGCAATAAAATGGTCCGGATCACCTGCAAAAAGGCGGCGTACATGGCCTCAACCTGGCCGAAATAGACGGCCAGCTCCTTCCAGGTCTTGATCGCAACACCGTCGTCGAAGGCCCGGACGGCAGCGGCGACCCGGTCTGCAGCCTCCAGGCTATCACAGATTACCGTCAGCGCCGGCGGGGAGACGGTGCCGTTCAGGGCCAGGGCCGTCGGATAGTCCAGGTAGGCAAAGAGGGCATCGTTGGCGCCTTCAAAAACGCCGCTGACCGTGACGTCCAGGCCGTTCAGTCCGTTCTCGCCGGCTACGCCCATCAGGGTAAGCACCGAACCGGGCTGGACGCCCAGGGCGGCGGCGCTGCCCGCGCCGAGCACGATTTCCGGATTCCGCGTATAGGACTTGCCGGCGACCAGCCTGCCCAGCCGGTAGGGCGTATCCGGGTCCGCGGTCTCGGCCGACGAGAAGGACACCTTGCCCGACGGGTAGCCCTTGACCAGCAGGGTGATCGTCTTGTCGCCATACGCCGCCAGCGCGGTCAGTCCGGTAACCGGAATAAGTTCCTTTACCTCCGGCAAGGCCGCGATTTTGCGGGCCAGCGCATCGGCGTCGGCTATTTGGTAGGCTCCGGGGTTGAATTCGCCGTCGGAAAAATACGCCGCCTTCGCGGCGACCTGCAGGTGGCCGATGCCGGACTTGATCACCGACTCCCGGAAGCCCCGCATCTGGTCGGCGATGAAGCCCTGAAAGACGACCAGGGCGGCGATGCCGACCACGATGGCCAGCAGGGTATGCAGGCTGCGGCGGCGGTTGCGGAACACGTTGCGCACCGCCAGCGATAGGGTCATCATGACGCCGGCTCCTGCCGGGCGATTTCGGCGATGATCCCATCTTCCATGCGCACCAGGGTCCGGGCGTAGCGGGATACCCGGGGGTCATGGGTGGCAAAGACCAGGGTGGTCCCGTATTCCCGGTTGAGCTGGAGCATCAGCGCCATGATGCCCTCGCCGGTGGCGTGGTCCAGGCTGGCCGTGGGTTCGTCGGCGATGACGAAGAGGGGCCGGGTGATCAGCGCCCGGGCCACGGCGACGCGCTGCCGTTGTCCGCCGGACAGTTCGTCCGGCCGGCGCCGTTCGTAGCCCTCCAGCCCCACCCGGCCGAGCAGATCCCGGACCCGCCGTCGCCGTTCCTTCCGGGGAACGTGCTGCAGAATCAGCGGGTATTCGATGTTTTCCGCCAGGGACAGGACGGGCACCAGGTTGAAGGACTGAAAAATGAACCCCAGGGTACGATTCCGGAACGCCGACAGTCGGGCATCGCCCATGGAGGCCGTGTCTTCTCCGTTCACCAGCACTCGTCCGCTGCTGGGGTTGTCGATGGCGCCCATCAGATTGAGCACCGTGCTCTTGCCGCTGCCCGAAGGCCCCATCAGGCACAGGATGTCGCCCTGTTCGACCACCAGGTCGACGCCCCGGAGAGCCGGAATTTCCGTCTTTCCCAGGCGGTACTGTTTGGTCACCCGCTCAAAGCGTACCGATTCGCCCATATTCCGCTCCTTTCAGCCGCCATAGACGGACAGCTTTTCTTTGGCCTGTCCGGCGGCCTGGCCGGAAGGATCAACCTCTACCGCGCGGCGCCAGTAGGCCAGGGCCTGGCTCATCTTTTTGTCCTTTTTGGCGATGTTCCCCAACTCCAGCAGGACCTCGCTCAGCAGGGAGGCTTCCAGGTAGGCCGGATCGCCCTGGGCCCGGTCTTCCAGATATCTAAGATCGCCCCGGGCTTTATCGAGGGTGTTGAAGAATTCCGGCAAGTTTACGCAGACGCTGGCGCGCACAAAACTGACGATCGGCGTCGCTTCCCGGTATTTGGAAACCGCCTCGTCCAGGTATTTGAGGCCCTGCTTGACGTAGCTCATCTTGTTGAAGGGATTGTTGTCCTCGTTGCCCATCAGGGTCCGGGCCGAACCCAGATAGGCCGTCACCAGGGGGCGGTACCGTTCGGGCAAGCTCCGGTCGTCGTAGAGGGTTTTAAGCAAATTGTAGCTTTTCTGGGCGTAACCCCGCACCCCCGCGGGAAAAAGCGTCCGGCTGGCGTCGTGGAATACGATTCCGGCGCCTATTTTTTCCGCCGGCGGGCTCGCTTCCCGCAGCTTCCCCTCGATCCGCGACAGATCCGCCTGCAGCGTCCGCTCGTCCCGGGACCGCATGAATTCCGCCAATTCGGCATCCGCCGCCTGCGCTTCGGATCTATCCAGCGAAAACGCCGGCATCGCCAGGCAGATCGCCAGCATTCCGGCCATCCCTACCCATTTTCCGTTCATCCTGTTCCTCCCGATTAAAATGGCGCTTCCACCGCCAAGTAAAAACGCGACGTACTGCCGTCGCCCCAGGCCCATTCCAGCCGGAGGGGGACGTAGATCGGCGCGGCAAAATAGATCCGCAGCGCGGTGCCGTAGCCGAAAAGGGGCGCGCCGAAGGGCTCCCCAGCCTGGGCCGCAGCCGCTCCGGCGTCGGCAAACAGCGCGGGTTCCAGGGTCACCGTATCCGCCCACAGGCGCAGCGCCTTCCAGCGGAGCTCCAGGTTGGCCTGCCAGACGCCGGACCCGAAACCGCGGTCGGTAAAATTCCGCCTGACCCCGTCGATTTCCATCAAACTTAAAGCCAGCAGGTCCCGGTCGGCGTCGGTCTGCAGGGCCCCTCCGATCCGCAAAGCCGCCAGCAGGGCATCGGACCGGATGGGCTGGTAGATGCGGGCATCCGCCGTCCCCCGGTAAACGCCGTCGGGCGCAAAATTCCGCAAGCCAAACGACATCCGGTGGCCGGGGGCGGAAAAAAAGCCGCTGGTCGCCTGCCGGGACAGGGTGGCGTCGATCCAGGCCAGGTTTTCCGCTTCTCCATAGTCCGGGGCGTATCGTTGCGACCGAGCGCCGCCGACGCCGAATCTCCAGTCCCGGGGAAAATCCCACCCCAGGGTCAAGGCGCCGCCGACGTCCTGATAGGGGCGGTCGGTTCCTGCCTGGTCGACGCGGCTGCCCGGCCGGTTGCCGCCGTCGATTTCCCAAAACAGCCTGCCGAGACCCGTATGGTGATCCGAATAAGCGACGGCCTGGGCGTTGTAGCCTGCCATCACGCCCAGATCCTTCCCCGTGCCCCCAAGGTTGGCGATGCCGAAATAGCCGTACGCCGCGCCGCCGCCGAAACGGTAGCGGAACCCCTCGGTCACTTCGACGACGACGTTGACCATATCCGGTCCGGCTGTTCCCGGTTCCGCCGCGATGGGCACGGCGATGGCCAGGGCGTCGTAGAAGTAGCCCGTGGCCATCAGCCGGTCTTCAAGCCGGCGCAACGCCGCGTCCAGGACCGCCGCTTCCCGGACGTCGCCGTCGCGGAAGTCGGAAATGAAGTCCCGGACCACCCCTTCTTGGGTAAAGGTGTTGCCGATGATCCGGATCGTCCCGACCCGGACGGGTTCCGCAAAAATGCCCCCGCCGGCCAACAGAAACAAAACCCCGACACTGGCCAAGAATCGCATTGGTATCCTCTTAAAGTACATCAACTATATTATGTACTTTATAATATAAAGTATTTTAGCATAACAAAAGAAAGATTTCAAGAGAATAATTATGAATTCGCCAAGAAATACGCGAATCCGGCCCTAATCGGCCCGGGTTTTTTCCCGATTGCTGAGCATGCCCATCAGGCCGAAGGAGAAAAGCATGGCGCCGACGTTGAGCGCCAGACGCAGAGCGCCCTGTTCCCTGACTTGCGGGATGGCCAGGACCAAGCCCGTAATCAGAAACCATACCCCGCCAAGGCGCAGGGTCCGACGGTTTTTCATGATCCCCGAACCGTACAGTCCGGCGCCCAGGATAAAAGATATGATCGGGTCGGCTTTGTCCGGCGGTATGAGCGGCACGGCAAGGATGAAAAAGAAGGGAAAGACCACCAGGAGCAGTACGATGCCGATCCAGAGCAGGTTGAGCTGCTTGCCCCAGTAGGAATTGGTGTTTTCCTTCCGTTTTAAGCAGCGAACGTACCCCATCTGCCCGGCCAGGCCGACTAACATAAAGCCTGCGTAGACCGCGTAGGAATGGGCCAGCAGGGCTTCCGTCAGCATGCCCAGGGAGATGAGCGCCCCCCACCAGGCAAAGACTTCGCCGCCTGAGTACTGTTCCCGCTCCTGCCGGTCCTGCATCACCACCTTCAGGGTTTCCAACAACTTCTGTTCCATCAATCTGCCCCTTTCCCGGAAGAATCGATCAAGGATTTTACCTGTTCCATCTTGCGCAGATGGGTCTGCAGATTTTCAAAGCCCCGGGAACTGATCCGATACGTAGTATGGGGCCGCTTGCCGACGAATTCCTTCTTGGAAACCAGGTAGCCTGCGTCCTCCAGCTTGGTCAGGTTGGCGCTCAGGTTGCCGTCGCTGACCTCAAGTTCCTTTTTTAAAAAGTTGAAGTCGACCTCCCGGTACATGGCCAGGATGGCCATGATGAAAAAACGCAGTTCCGAGGTCAGGATCGAATCCAGGCTATAGTCGCTCGGTGACTCCTCCGGCGCGGTTTCAGGCGCGGCTTTTTTCGTCATGCCTGCTCCATATTCCCGGAACGATCAAGCCGAATACCACCGCGCCCATGAAGATCAGCGGCATGCGGTCGGGAAAGAAGGCGATCAGGACGCTGGCCGCCAGCATCGGCGCCGCCCCCGCGGCGATGCCGGCGCTGCGGGTCAGCAGGCCGGACATAAACAAGGCCAGGGCCAGCCAGAGCGTCACCATGCTCATGATCGCCCGCGGCGCGTACAGCCCGAACCAGAACGGAAAGACATAAAACAAAACCGGGAGCAGGATCAGCATGAAAAGCCAGAGTTCGGTCATCGCCTTTTCATAAAAGATAAGATATCCCGAGCTGCGGCGCAGATGATGAACGTACAGACTCTGCGCCAGAATGCCCAAGGGCACCAGCACCAGCCATACCGCCGCGCCGCTGATGACCATGCTGAGCGCGATGCCGACCAGATTCAGGATGCCCCAGAAGATAAAGATTTCGCCCCAGCTGATTTTTTCCCGCTTCAACCGTTTGGATACGATGGATTCCAGCTTGTCCGTCGACATGGTTCCCCCCGTCCTGTGGGATTCACTTTATTTTATAAAGTTGATTCATGCAATACCGCGCCGGCCGCCACCACCGGGATGATTCCCGCCAGGCAATCCCAATCCGGTGGCGCACGGACACGTTTATCATCGCCCTTGACGGTAGAAGACGGGTAAACCGCAGGCAGAACTTGAAAGGGATTTTCTACAGCCCGCTACGGTTGTCCGGCAAAGGTATTGATTGTGTTGAGTTTGCGGTCCGACCGTGCCGCGTAGGGCAGGTAGCCTGCGGCTGTGACGGTCGTAATCCAGTCGGAAACTGTCCCGTTGTGGGATCCCGTATCCAGGTAGTCCACCACCAGCACTTTTTTGGCATTGTTCTCCGGTGCCCTGATTTGATCGAGATAGGCCCTTCTGTAGGCAGTCTCCCCGGCGGCGATGGGCGTGGTTTCGTTGTAGTAGAGGCTTTCGATCCCTATGGCGCTGAGGGTTTTCTTGTAGTCGTCCGGGCCCAGAGAGTCGATGCCCGTGTCGTGGTCCAGGATGTTTACACCGTTCTGGGGTACGATCAGAAAATCCGTTTTGCCTCTTTCTACCCGGGCATGATGGGCGATGCGCTTGACGAGGTTGATCATGCGCGCCGCCGCCGCGTCTTCACTAAGGGCAAAGCCTTCTCCGTTTTCGCCGTCGCTCCAGTATTGGAAGGCATCGATTATATCCAGGTAAACCCCGTCGAAGCCCTGGTCGATGATTTTGTCCAGGTAGCCGAGAACGATCAGCTGCCAGGCGTTCGACCAATACTGGACCTTGTAGTTTCCCTCCCAGTCGGGATTGGTCCGGTTGAGCCAGCAGGGCGCGCCCGGGCCGGGCTGATCACCGTCCAGCCAGAGCGGATCGAAATAGTACCGGTACGCTTCGGCTTCACCGATGCTCAGGTAGGCCAGTACCTGTTTCCCGGTACCTCGTATTGCGGCGATATTCTCGGTCGAATACGCGCCCGAATCTGACCCGTCGGCGGAATAGTCCATGACGACGGTGTCGAAAGCCGAAACCTTCACGTCCTCCGGGTCAGCGCCCTGCAGGATAATGAGCCAATCATCCCCGTCGATCGTCGCGGTGGTGAAGGCGTCGCCTGCGGCGGCGGCGGTGTCGGCGCAAGGCGTAAAGGAATAGGAATCGGTGCCGCCGCCGGCCGAACACGAGTCGGCGGGCGCCATGGCCAGAACCGCAATCAGAAAGTAAAACAAAGGTCCTTTCATCTTTCAACTCCTGGATCGCCAAAGGCCATGCGTGCCTGCGATCCGTCAAGGGTAAAACCGGCATAAAGCCGGCGCTGGTCTCCCGGGAGATCAGCCCGATGGCTTTACCTAAAATACCCCACGCCGGCCTCGAAGATCCGCTGGCACTTGTTGCCCGGTATGTTGACGTGCACGTAGTCGCCGCAGCGCTCCGAATGGGCCATCTTGCCCAGGATGCGGCCGTCCGGGCTGGTCAGGCCTTCGATGGCCCAGGCCGAACCGTTGGGGTTGTCCGGTTCGCCCCGGGTGGGGCGGCCTGCGGCGTCGACGTAGCAGAAGGGCACCTGCCCGGCGGCGAACAGGTCCCGGGCCAGGTCGTCCCGCAGCGCGATCCGGCCTTCGCCGTGGCTGACCGGCAGGGTGTGCACGACGCCGACGCCGTCCAGCGCCAGCCAGGGCGAACGGTCGGACATGACGGTCGTGCGCACCATGCGGGATACGTGTCGGCCGATAGCGTTGTAGGTCAGGGTGGGCTGGGTTTCGTCCGCCTCCCGGTACTCGCCGTAGGGCACCAGGCCCAGCTTGATCAGGGCCTGGAAGCCGTTGCAGACGCCGAGGACCAGGCCGTCCCGCTTATCCATGAGCTTGGTGACACTGGTGTGCACCCTGGCGGCCCGCAGGGCGTTGGCGATGAATTTCCCCGATCCCTCGGGTTCGTCGCCAGCGCTGAAGCCCCCGGACAGGGCCAGAATCTGGGCCTCGTCGACGGCGGCGGCCAGTTCGGCCACCGAGGCGCGCACGTCTGCCCGGTCGCGGTTGCGGAATACGACGATTTTTGTCCGCGCGCCGGCCCGGCGGAAGGCGCGCTCCAGGTCCCATTCGCAGTTGGTGCCCGGGAAGACGGGCAGCACGACCAGGGGTTTGGCGCCCGAAGTCGCCGTAGCCCGACGCCGGACGCGGGTTGCAGCGGCGGGTTCGGAAACCCGCCGCCACCGCGGCAAATCCAGAGCGTCCGCGTCCTCCGGGGCTTCCACCACCGTGGCGCCGCCTGAAGTCTGCGGGTATACCCGGATCAGCGGGTATTCGTAGGCTCGGCGGAGCACCGCCAGGGGCGTTTCGGCGGTCCGCTGGTCCGGGGCTTCGTCGTCCCGCAGGGAACGCAGGTCCCCGTCGTCGTTGATCAGCCGGAACAGGGGCGCCGCGAGGGTCCGGGCGGCGATGGTCCAGGCGGAAGCTTCGGCCAGGATGGCTTCGGCTTCTCCGGCGCCGGCGGCAAAGGCGGAGGCGTCCAGTTCCACCATGACCGAACCTTGCCGGGTTTCGTCGCCGACGAGGGCGCAGGCCGCCGCGTCGGCTTCGACCCCCACGGTATTGCCGAAGGCCATCAGGGCCAGGGTGGAGGCAACGCCGCCGACGGCCACCGGGTAGGCCGCCCGGACCAGACTGCGGGCGCCGAGGGCCTTAAGGGCGTTCAGGTTGGCCCGGAACGCGTCCCATTCGCCCTCCGGTCCCGCTGCGGCGGGGTAGAGCAGGACGATCGGGTTGCCCGCGTCGCCGCAGAGGGCCCCGGAACGGACCGCCGCCGCCGGGGCGACGCCGGCGGCAAAGGCCACCAGGGTAGGCGGCACGGCCAGGTCGACGTGGTTTACCGGATCGCGGTACGTGCCGGACATGGAATCCTTGCCGCCGACGGCGGCGGTTCCCAGGGCCAGCTGGGCTTCCAGCGCGCCCAGCAGGGCCGCCAGGGGCTGGCCCCAGGCTTCCGGCGTGTCGGCGCGGCCGAAGTATTCCTGCAGGGAAAGCCGCGCCGACCAGGGGTCGCCCCCCAGACAGGCGAATTTGGCCAGCGCTTCCCGGACGGCGCCCTTGGCGGCCCGGTAGGGCGAACGGAGCGCCAGATCCGGATCGTAGCCGAAGCTCATCAGGCTGGCGGTGCGGCTTTCCCGATCCCGGTCGGGGAGCAGGGCGGCCAGGCCGCATTCCGGCGTGCCCTGGTCCGCGCCGCCCCAGGGGTACAGGACCGAAGCCGCGCCGATGGAACCGTCGAAGCGTTCCTGCAGGCCCCGCCGGCTGCCGGACCGCAGGCTGCGCAGCTCCCGTTCCAGCCGGTCCAGCAGGACCGACGCGGGGAGGCCGGCCAGGTTAGTCGCGTCCGCCGAAGCGGGCACTGTGGCCGCCGCCGCGGCTTCCGCTAACCCCGGCACGACCCGCGCCGTTGCGGAGCGCGCCGCGCCGTTGCTGTCCAGAAAGGCCCGGTCCAGGTCGACGATGGCCGCGCCCCGCCAGCTCATGCGCAGCCGGGGGGGGATCGCGGCGCCGTCCTCCCTTCCGCTGCCCGAGCCGACCCGGGCGATGACCGTGGCGTCCAGGTTTTCCGCCGCCGCGGCGCGGATCAGGGCTTCCGCGTCCGCTGCGGCGCAGACTACGGCCATGCGTTCCTGGGACTCGGAAACCGCCAGTTCGATTCCGTCGAGGCCCGAGTACTTCCTGGGCACCGCGTCCAGGTCGATGGCCAGACCCGGCGCCAGCTCGCCCACCGCCACGGCGACGCCGCCGGCGCCGAAGTCGTTGCAGCGCTTGATCAGGGCGCTGACCCCGGGGTCGCGGAAGAGCCGCTGGATCTTCCGTTCCTCCACGGCGTTGCCTTTCTGCACCTCCGCGCCGGCTTTGGCCACGGATTCGCCGGAGTGCGCCTTGGACGAACCCGTGGCGCCGCCGACGCCGTCCCGGCCGGTCTTGCCGCCCACCAGCAGGACCAGGTCGCCGGCGGCCGGCTCTTCCCGGCGCACCCAGGCGGCGGGCACCGCGCCGACGACGGCGCCCAGCTCCAGCCGTTTGGCCAAAAAGCCGGGGTGGTAGAATTCGGCCACCTGGCCGGTGGCCAGGCCGATCTGGTTGCCGTAGGAAGCATAGCCCGCCGCCGCTTCCCGGGCGATTTTGACCTGGGGCAGTTTGCCCGGCAGCGTCGTCGGCAGGGGCGCCCGGGGATCGCCGCCGCCGCTGACGCGCAGCGCCTGGTGCACGTAGGCCCGGCCGGAAAGGGGATCGCGGATGGCGCCCCCCAGGCAGGTGGCGGCGCCGCCGAAGGGCTCGATTTCCGTCGGGTGGTTGTGGGTTTCGTTTTTGAACATCAGCAACCAGGGCTCCGCCGCGGCGGTTCCGGCGGCGCCGTCGGTGCCGAGGGGCGCAAACTCGGCGTTGACCCGGATCGAACAGGCGTTGATTTCCGCCGATTCTTCCAGATCTTCCAGCAGGCCCCGTTTTTTCAGCGCCCTGGCGCCGATCACCGCCAGGTCCATCAGCGTGCGCGGCCGGGTGCGGGCGCCGTCCTCGCCGTATACTTCCCGCCGCGTGGCTTCGTAAAGATCCAGGGCCGCCCGGAGCGCCCCGGCGTCCGGGCCGTCGGCGACGCTGATCTCCGCCAGCTCGGTGGTGAAGGTGGTGTGCCGGCAGTGGTCGGACCAGTAGGTGTCCAGGACGCGCAGTTCCGCCAGGCTGGGGTCCCGGCGCAGGGCGGCAAAATGGTCGCGGCAAAAAGCCAGGTCCGCCGCCGACATGGCCAAGCCGTATTCCGTCGCCAGGTCCCGGAGGCGGTCGGCGTCGGCGGCGGAAAAACCGCTCAGGATCGGCACCGGCGCGGCTTCCATTGCGTCGCTTTCCAGGGTTTCCGGCAGCGCCGCGCCGGCTTCCCGGGAGTCCACCGGGTTGATCAGGTATTTCTTGATCGCTTCCAGCGTGGCGTCCGGAACCGGACCGTTCGGCCCGGCGACAACGAAGACCCGGGCGGTCCGCACCAGCGGACGGGTGCCGACGGCCAGCTCGACGCACTGTTCCGCCGAATCCGCGCGCTGGTCGAACTGGCCGGGCAGGTATTCGACGGCAAAAAAGCTCTCCCCCGCGGCGGCGGGCACGGCCGACGTCCGGTGGATGCGGTCGCACTGGGGTTCGGAAAAGACCAGCCGCGTCGCCGCTTCGAACTGGCTCCGGTCCAGATGCGCCGCGTCGTAGCGGTGCAGGATGCGCAGTCCCGCCAACGAAATTCCAAGGAATTCGGCCAGGTCGGCCTGCAGCCGGCGGGCTTCAACGTCGAAACCGGGCAACTTTTCTATATATACCCGGCGGATGGGGGCGTCGGCGGTGGACGGCATGGGCGCTCCTTGGAATGGGGGCCGTTCCGGCGCCGCGTACATTCCGCCCGGGAGTGTACCGATTTGGCCCGTTTTCGGCAACCGAGCCGAATCGTCCGTCGTTGACAAGGACCGGTCCCCGGGGTATATATAGGCCTGCGACCCGGTAGCTCAGCTGGATAGAGCGACTGCCTCCTAAGCAGTAGGTCGGCTGTTCGAATCAGCTCCGGGCCATTGCCGCCGGCTCCTCCTCACGGAAGGCGCCGGCCTTTTATTTTGCCGATAAACGTTCTACCTCCTTTTAGGTGCTGCTTCGTGGTCGACTTCTTGACAGAAGTACGCAATCTTGCTATGTTCTCCGGGCGCTATTGGTCTTTTTTGTTTGCCCTTGTAGCTCAGTCGGTAGAGTACATCCATGGTAAGGATGTGGTCAGCGGTTCGATTCCGCTCGAGGGCTTGTCTGTTCCCCTAACGGGGAACCAGAATGCAAGGCGGGCGCCGCTTTGCGGCGTCCGCTCGAGGGCTTCTCTGCGCTCCAGAGGAGCGCCATGATGCAAGGCGGTTGGCGCTTCGCGCCATCCGCTCGAGGGCTTCTCTGCGCCGAATCCGGCGCCAAATTGCAAGGCGGGCGCCGCTTTGCGGCGTCCGCTCGAGGGTTTTTGTGTTCAGTTTCGTTTGTAAGGGGATATAGTATGGCCACTAAAAAGACGGCGGTCGAGTTGATCGCAATGCAGTGCAGCGAGTGCAAGCGCAAGAATTACACCACCACCAAGAACCGCCGCAACGTGCAGGAAAAGATCGAACTGATGAAGTATTGCAAGTTCGACCACAAGCATACCCTGCATAAAGAGGCCAAGATCAAATAGTATTCTAGGCCAGTAGCTCTAATGGTAGAGCGCCGGTCTCCAAAACCGGATGTTGTGGGTTCGAGTCCTACCTGGCCTGTGTTCAAAAGTGAAGGGCGTCGGCGATTTCGGCCGAGCGGGTGCTTTCGCTGTCAAAGCGCGCCGTGCCCGGCGCGCTTGATAGTTTTGCGTTGTTCTGCGATAATGACGTGTTCGGTGCTGGGCAGACGATCGGTAAGAGGGTTTATATGAACAAGGTAACGCAGTTTGTCAAGGAATCCTACGCGGAGCTTCGCAAGGTTGTTTGGCCGAGCAGGGACGATGTCTTCGGTTCCGTCAAGGTAGTCATCATTTCCACCGTGGTCTTCGCGCTGGTCCTCGGCCTGGTGGATGCACTGCTCCTCCTCGGCGTGCAGGCTATTTTCTAAGTAAAGGTAGCACATGTCTACGGGCTGGTATGTCCTCCATACGTATTCGGGATACGAGAACAAGATAGAAAAAACCATCCACATGATGATCGCTTCGGGGGAACTCGAAAAAGAGGTCGTCCGGGACGTCAAGGTGCCTTCCGAAGAGGTGGTGGAAGTAAAAGACGGCAAAAAACGCACGCTGACCAAGAAATTCCTGCCCGGTTATATCCTGGTTGAAATGGATTTGCCCGAATTGGGCTGGAAGACCGCCTGTTCCCGGATCAAGAAAATTTCCGGCGTCACCGGTTTTGTCGGCACGCCCGCCAACCGGCGGCCCCAGCCGCTGACCGGGGATGAAGCCCGGTCCATCCTGCAGAAAGCCGGCGAGATCAAGGGCGAGCGGGTCGTCCGGCCCCGGCAGTCCTTTTCCCAGGGCGAGCAGGTCAAGATCATCGATGGTCCCTTTGAGTCCTTTACCGGCACCATCGAAGAAGTCAACGTCGAAAAGAGCAAGCTCAAGGTGATGGTGGGCATCTTCGGACGCTCCACGCCGGTTGAGGTGGATCTGCTGCAAGTCGAGAAGATGTAGGGGCGCGTCTAAAAGCTCGCCGCGTTTTAGCGCGGACTCAAGTTTGAAAAGCGGCGCTTCGGATCAGGTATCCGCGGCGCTTCTCATAACCGGCTGTTGCGGACCCGCAGGGTGCGCGCTTCCGGAAGGCGGAACCCCCGGGTGCCGCCGGCGAGGTGTTACCTCCAAGGATGGGAGTTTCCGACATTGGGCGGAGACGCTACCCCGGCGGGCTGGTTCCCGGCCGGGTATACCACAGAAGGAGATTCTGAATGGCAAAGAAAAAGGTCACCGCGATCGTCAAGCTGCAGTGCCCGGCGGGCAAGGCGACGCCCGCGCCGCCGGTCGGTCCCGCCCTGGGTCCCCACGGCGTCAGCGCGCCCCAGTTCGTAACGCAGTTCAACGAGCGCACCAAGAGCATGGAGAC
Source organism: Treponema denticola (assembly GCA_020719845.1). Lineage (GTDB taxonomy): Bacteria > Spirochaetota > Spirochaetia > Treponematales > Breznakiellaceae > DYPP01. The sequence goes on from DYPP01000007.1 coordinate 24,578, forward strand.
GGGCCTGATCATTCCCGTGGTCCTCACCGTCTACAGCGACAAATCGTTCACCTTCATCCTCAAGACGCCCCCGGCGTCGGTGCTGATCAAGAAGGGAGCGGGCATCGACAAGGGCTCCCCCGAGTCGCACAAGACCAAGGTGGGCAAGCTGCCCCGGGCCAAGCTGGAAGAAATCGCCAAACTGAAGATGCCCGACCTTACCGCCAACGACGTGGAAGCGGGTATGCGCATCATCGCCGGGACCGCCCGATCCATGGGCGTTGAGGTGGAGTGGTAGTATGAAGCACGGAAAAAAATACAACGCGAGTCTCAAGAATTATGATTCCGCGGCGGTGTTGGACGCGGTTTCCGCGGCGGACGCGGTCAAAAAACTGGCTTTTGCCAAATTCGACGAAACCGTGGACGTTTCGGTCAAGCTCAACCTGAAAAAGAGCCAGTCCGTGCGGGACACCGTCGTGCTGCCCCACCAGTTCCGGGGCGAAAAGAAGATCCTGGTGTTCTGCAAGGGCGAAAAAGAAAAAGAAGCCCAGGAAGCCGGGGCAACCTACTTCGGTTCGGACGAAATGATCGAGAAGGTCAAGGGTGGCTGGCTGGATTTCGACATCGCCGTGGCCACCCCGGACATGATGAAGGACGTGGGCAAGCTGGGTATGGTGCTGGGCCGCAAGGGCCTGATGCCCAACCCCAAGACCGGCACGGTCACCTTCGACCTCAAGGCCGCCCTGGCGGAGCTGCGCAAGGGCCGGGTCGAGTTCCGGGCGGACAAGACCGGCGTCGTGCACCTGCCGGTGGGCAAGGTGTCCATGGAAGGCGCCAAGATCGCCGACAACGTCCACGCGGTGATGAAAGAAATTCGGCGCAAGAAGCCTGCCGACGCCAAGGGCGACTTTATCGCCTCGATCTCCATCAGTTCCAGCATGGGACCGGGAGTATGGGTTTCCGTCAAGGATGAGGAGTAAGCCATGGCCATTGTCGCCAAAAAATTGCAGGACGCCAAGATTTCGTCCATCGATGCCCTGAAGAAGACCTTCGGCGCCGTTCCGGACTTCATCTTTGCCGATTACCGCGGCCTGACGGTGGAGCAGATTTCCAACCTGCGCCGCCAGCTGCGGGCCAAGGAAGCCCAGTTCAAGGTGGTCAAGAACAATTTTGCCCGCCTGGCCTTCGAGCAGCTTTCCGCGCCGGACGTGCACGACTACCTGGTCGGGCCGACGGCGGTGGCCATTTCGCCCCGGGACGCCAACGAAGTAGCCAAGATCATGTTCGATTTTGCCAAGGAAGTGCCCGCCCTCAAGGTCAAGGGCGGTCTGGTCGGCGCCACCGTCTACGGCGCCCAGCAGATCGAAGCCTTCTCCAGACTGCCGGGCCGGCTGGAACTGATCGCCATGCTGATGTCCGTCATGAACGCTCCGGCGCGCAATCTGGCCGCGGCGCTCAACGACATCAACGCCCGCCTGGTCCGCACCGTCAAAGCGGTGGCCGACAAGAAGCAGGAAGGCGCGGCCTAAACCGCAGCGACGCTAGTCGCCGCTATTGTACGCGATACATGACCTTCAGGCTTCGGAAGGCTGCCGTTCCTGTCGGTCTTATTGAAATTGCCGGTAAACCGGCGGCGCTCCGTATGGAGCGTACAAAGCTACTGTCCAAATAGGAGAAGATAATATGGCAGCGCTTACCAAAGATCAGATTCTCGATGCGATTGCTTCCATGACCGTGCTTGAGGTTTCGGAACTCGTCAAGGCGATGGAAGAGAAGTTCGGCGTTTCCGCCGCCGCTCCGGTGGCCGTCGCCGCCGCCGCCGGCCCCGGCGCCGCCGCGGCTCCCGTGGAAGAGCAGACCGAATTCAACGTCATCCTCAAGGCCTATGAGGACACCAAGAAGATCGCGGTCATCAAGGAAGTCCGGGCCGTTACCGGTCTGGGCCTCAAAGAAGCCAAGGATCTCGTTGAAGGCGCCCCCAAGCCCCTCAAAGAGGCCGTTTCCAAAGAAGAAGCTGCCAAAATCAAGGAGCAGGTTACTGCTGCCGGCGGTACGGTTGAAATTCAGTAGGAAAACGGATCATCCAGTTTATTTTTCTCAACATGGAATAGTGAGAACCTGCGGGTTTTCACTATTCCGTTAGGCTCCCCGCCTTCGGGCGGAGCCTTTTTGTAGTCTACAGGTAAAAATAGAAATTCCGATCTGGTCGGACGGTACCGATAGGGGGTAACGAATGGTTGCGGGCAATTTTGTCGTCAAACGGACGTATTTAGGGCAGGACATCAAAGACGTGATGAACCTTCCCGATCTTATAGATATACAAACCTCCTCGTACGAGCGTTTTTTGCAGCGAGAGCCCTTGAAGGCAGGGCAGGCTCCGGCGTTCCAGGGGCTGGAAGAGGTTTTTAAATCGACTTTTCCCATTGAAAGTCCCAACGGGGACATGGTTCTGGAATACGAATACTACAGCCTGGACGAGAACAACATCAAGTTTTCCGAACAGGAATGCAAGCAGAAGGGTCTGTCCTACGCGGTCCCGCTCAAGGCGCGGATCAACCTGATTTTTCAGCAGACCGGCGAAATCCGACAAAAAGACATCTACATGGGCGATATCCCGGTCATGACCGACCGGGGCACCTTCATCATCAACGGCGCCGAGCGGGTGGTGGTCTCCCAGATCCACCGTTCGCCGGGCGTCATCTTCAGCCATGAGAAGGGCATCTACTCTTCGCGCATCATTCCCTACCGCGGTTCCTGGCTGGAATTCGAAATCGACCAGAAACGGGAACTCATCTACGCCAAGATCGACCGCAAAAAGCGGATCCTGGGCTCGGTGTTTCTGAGGGCCCTGGGCTACGAAGGCCGGGAAGAGATGATCCGGGCTTTTTACGAAACCGAGACCAAAGCGTTGAGCGAGAACCGGGACGAAAAAGAAAAGCTGGTCGGCCGGGTGCTGGCCGCCGCGGTCTGGATCGACACCCCCGACGGCGCTCCCGCAGGGGGCTCGGAAAAGAAGAAGCTCTACCGGGCGGGGGAAAAGCTGCATCCCCACGACCTGGACGAACTGCTGCTGAACGGCGTCACGTCGGTGGAGCTGATCGATTTTACCGCGCCGGGCTCGCTCAATTCGCCCATGATGCTCAACTGCTTTGAGCGGGAAGAGATCAAATTCGTCAAGGAAGATCCGAACCGGGACGAGCCTTCCCGGGAAGACGCCCTGTCCACGGTCTACTCGGTGCTGATGCCCGGGGAGCCGATCACCGTCGAAGCCGCGGAAAAAGACCTGCTGGGCATGTTCTTCACCAGCCGCCGCTACGATCTGGGCAAGGTCGGCCGCTACAAGCTCAACAAGAAATTTGACTTTAAGCCCGCGCTGGAAGATTTTACCCTGACCAAGCAGGACATCATCGCCACCATGAAATACCTGATCAAGGTCTACGTGGGGGACGAGAACATCGACGACATCGACCACCTGGGCAACCGGCGCGTCCGGTCCGTGGGCGAGCTGATGGCCAACACCATGAAGACCGCCTTCAGCCGCATGGAGCGCATCGCCAAAGAGCGCATGAGCCTCAAGGAAACGGACACCATCAAGCCCCAGGACCTGATTTCGATCAAGCCCGTGGTGGCGGCGATCAAAGAATTTTACGGCTCCAGCCAGCTGTCCCAGTTCATGGACCAGGTCAACCCCCTGGCGGAGCTGACCCACAAGCGCCGGCTGAACGCCCTGGGTCCCGGCGGCCTTTCCCGGGATCGGGCGGGCTTTGAAGTCCGGGACGTCCACTATACCCACTACGGCCGCATGTGCCCCATCGAGACGCCGGAAGGTCCGAACATCGGCCTGATCGTCTCCCTGGCCAACTATACCCGGGTCAACGAATACGGATTTCTGGAAACCCCCTACCGCAAAGTGGTCAAGGGGCAGGCTACGGGGGACATCGAGTACCTGTCCGCCATGGACGAGGACCGGTACTACATCGCCCAGGCTTCGGCCAAGCTCAACGACAACGGTTCCTTCGCGGACAAGCAGATTTCCTGCCGGCGGCAGGGGGACTACACCACCCGCACGCCGGAAGACCTGCAGTACATGGACGTTTCGCCCAAGCAGATCATTTCCGTGTCCGCCTCGCTGATTCCCTTCCTGGAGCACGACGACGCCAACCGCGCCCTGATGGGCTCCAACATGCAGCGCCAGGCGGTGCCGCTCATTTTCCCGGACCCGCCCCGGGTGGGCACGGGCATGGAAGGCAAGTGCGCCTACGACTCGGGCGTCCTGATCAAGGCCCGGCGCGCCGGCACGGTGGTCAGCGTTACCGCCCAGGAAGTCCGGATCCGGCCCGTGGACGCCGCCGGCCCGGAAGCCTTCGACAGCTACCCGCTGGTCAAGTACCAGCGCACCAACCAGGATACCTGCTACAACCAGCGGCCCATCGTCGCCCTGGGCGAAAAAATCGCCCAGGGGCAGGTGATCGCCGACGGTCCGGCCACCAAGGACGGCGAACTGGCCCTGGGCCGGAACATCCTGGTGGGCTTCATGCCCTGGAACGGCTACAACTACGAAGACTCCATCCTGATCTCCGAACGGGTGGTCAAAGAGGACATGTTCACCTCCATCCATATCAAGGAGTTCGTCACCGAAGTCCGGGAGACCAAGCTGGGACCGGAAAAGATCACCCGGGACATCCCCAACACCAGCGAAAAGAGCCTGGACAACCTGGACGTGGAAGGCATCATCCGGGTGGGCGCCAAGGTGCGCTCCGGGGATATCCTGGTGGGCAAGGTGACGCCGAAAAGCGAAACCGAGACTACGCCGGAATTCAAGCTGCTCAATTCCATCTTCGGTGAAAAGGCCAAGGAAGTGCGGGACAGTTCGCTGCGCGTGCCCCACGGCATCGAAGGCACCATCATCGACATCCAGCGCCTCAAGCGCACCGAAGGCGACGATCTGAACCCCGGCGTGGACGAAGTGGTCAAGGTATTGATCGCCACCAAGCGCAAGCTGCGGGAAGGGGACAAGATGGCCGGCCGGCACGGCAACAAGGGCGTCGTGGCCCGGATCCTGCCGGTGGAGGACATGCCCTACATGGAAGACGGCACCTCCCTGGACATCTGCCTGACGCCCCTGGGCGTTCCTTCGCGCATGAACATCGGCCAGCTGCTGGAAACCGAGCTGGGCTGGGCCGCGTCCACCCTGGGGGAGTGGTATTCCACCCCGGTCTTCCAGTCGCCGACCACCGAACAGATTGAAGACAAGCTGAAGGAAGCGGGCCTGCCGGTCACGTCCAAGACCGTGCTCCGGGACGGCCGCACGGGCGAGCGGTTCGTCAACGAGGTCTTCTGCGGCATCATCTACTTCCTCAAGCTGCACCACCTGGTGGACGACAAGATGCACGCCCGTTCCACCGGGCCCTACTCGCTGGTTACCCAGCAGCCCCTGGGCGGCAAGGCCCAGTTCGGCGGACAGCGCCTGGGCGAAATGGAAGTGTGGGCGCTGGAAGCCTACGGCGCCGCCAATACCCTGCAGGAACTGCTGACCATCAAGTCCGACGACATGACCGGCCGATCCAAGATCTACGAAGCCATCGTCAAGGGCGAGCCTTCCACGACGGCCGGGATTCCCGAGTCGTTCAACGTGCTGGTGCAGGAACTGCGGGGCCTGGCGCTGGACATGACCATCTACGACGCCAAAGGCAAGCAGATCCCGTTGACCGAACGCGACGAGGAGCTGATCACCAAACAGGGCTCCAACTTCTAACATGGTGTTGAAAAACCGCGGATGCGGGCTTTTCAACACTACAATATTGTCGCTATTGCGTACCAACCCGCAAGGGTTGGGAGCAATAGCAAGGGTTGTAGAAATAGCAACCGGCTATTTCTACAACCTCTAAAGGGGTTACAGGATGCGGGATATACAAGACTTCGATTCCATAATGATAAAACTGGCCTCCCCGGACATGATCCGGGCCTGGTCCTACGGCGAAGTGAAAAAGCCGGAAACCATCAACTACCGGACCCTGCGGCCCGAGAAGGACGGTCTGTTCTGCGAGCGCATCTTCGGCACCACCAAAGAGTGGGAGTGCTACTGCGGCAAGTTCAAGTCCATCCGCTACAAGGGCGTCATCTGCGACCGTTGCGGCGTCGAAGTTACCCACTTCAAGGTGCGCCGGGAACGGATGGGACACATCGAACTGGCGGCGCCGGTATCGCACATCTGGTACTACCGCTCCGTGCCCAGCCGCATGGGCTTGCTGCTGGACCTGCCCATGGCCGCGCTGCGCTCCGTCCTGTACTACGAAAAATACGTGGTCATCGAACCCGGCGACACGGATCTCAAAAAGATGCAGCTGCTGACGGAAGAAGAATACTACGAAGCCCAGGAGCGCTACGGCGGCGGCTTTACCGCCGGCATGGGCGCCGAAGCGGTGCGCACGCTGCTGGAAAACCTCAACCTGGACCAGATGGCCATCGACCTGCGGGCCAAAATGATCGAAAAGGGCGCCAAAAGCGACAAGCGCCTGCTCAAGCGCATCGAAATAGTCGAAAATTTCCGCAACTCCACCAATAAGCCGGAGTGGATGATCCTGGAGACCATCCCGGTCATCCCGCCGGAGCTGCGCCCCATGGTCCAGCTGGACGGCGGGCGTTTTGCCACTTCGGACCTGAACGACCTGTACCGCCGGGTGATCAACCGCAACAACCGGCTCAAGCGGCTGCAGACCCTGAACGCCCCGGACATCATCATCCGCAACGAAAAACGGATGCTCCAGGAGGCGGTGGACGCGCTGTTCGACAATTCCAAAAAGAAGCGGGTGGTCAAGGGCGCCAGCAACCGGCCGCTCAAGTCGATCAGCGACATGCTCAAGGGCAAGCAGGGGCGTTTCCGCCAGAACCTGCTGGGCAAGCGGGTCGACTATTCGGGCCGGTCGGTCATCACCGTCGGTCCGGACCTCAAGCTCTGGCAGTGCGGTCTGCCCACCAAAATGGCCCTGGAGCTCTTCAAGCCCTTCATCATGAAGAAGCTGGTGGACAAGGACGTGGTCTACAACATCAAGAAAGCCAAGATGCTGGTGGAACAGGAAACGCCGGAAGTCTTCGCCATCCTGGACGAAGTGGTCAAGGAGCATCCGGTGATGCTCAACCGCGCGCCGACCCTGCACCGCCTGGGCATCCAGGCCTTCGAGCCCGTGCTGGTCGAAGGCAAGGCCATCAAGCTGCATCCCCTGGTCTGCCACGCCTTCAACGCCGACTTCGACGGCGACCAAATGGCCGTGCACGTCCCGCTGACCCAGGCCGCCCAGATGGAATGCTGGACGCTGATGCTGTCCGCCCGGAACCTGCTGAACCCGGCCAACGGCAAGACCATCGTCTTCCCTTCCCAGGACATGGTGCTGGGCATCAACTATCTGACCAAGATCAAGTCCGACGGCAAGGGTACGGGTCGGCGCTATTCTTCCACCGAAGAGATCGTCATGGCCGTGGAATCCAAGGCCCTGGAGTGGGAATCGGTCATCACCGTCCGCGCTCCCCGCTCGGTGGTCTGGACCAAGCCGGCGCACGAAGTTCCGGTCGGCGCCGACGGCCTGATCCAAACCACCGCCGGGCGCCTGGTCTTCAACGAGGAACTGCCGCCCGAACTGCCGTTCATGAACTTTGAGCTGCGGGACAAGGAATTGAAGGTGCTGATCGAGTACGTTTACCGGCACAACGGTCCCTGGACCACGGTGCGGATGCTGGACTCGATCAAGGCCACGGGCTACAAGTACGCCACCGTCTTCGGCGCCACCATCGGCGTCGACGACATCGTGGTGCCCAAAGAAAAGGTCGAAATGATCGACAAGGCCAACAAAGAGGTCGAATCGATCCAGAAGCAGTACCGCCAGGGCCACATCACCCAGGAAGAACGCTACAACCGGGTCGTCGAAGTCTGGTCCAAGACCAACGAAGACCTGACCAACATCATGATGAAGACCCTGGAAGCCGATCGTGGCGGGTTCAACTCGGTGTACATGATGGCCAACTCCGGCGCCCGGGGAAGCCGCAACCAGATCCGCCAGCTGGCGGGCATGCGCGGCCTGATGGCCAAGCCCTCGGGGGACATCATCGAACTGCCCATCCGGTCCAACTTCAAGGACGGCTTGTCGGTCATCGAATTCTTCATTTCCACCAACGGCGCCCGCAAGGGTCTGGCGGATACGGCGCTCAAGACCGCCGACGCCGGCTACCTTACCCGCCGGCTGGTGGACATCGCCCAGGACGTGGTCATCAACGAAGAAGACTGCGGCACCATCAACGGCATCCCCCACTTCGCCATCAAGGACGGCGAAGACGTGGTCGAGACGCTGCGGGACCGCATCGTCGGCCGGTACACGCTGGAACGCGTCAAGCACCCGATCACCGGGGAGCTGATCGTGGACGTCAACGAAGAAATCACCGAAGAGATCGGCACGGCCATCGAAGAAGCGGGCATCGAGTCGGTGCGCATCCGCACCGTGCTGACCTGCGAAGCCAAGCACGGCGTGTGCCGCAAGTGCTACGGCCGCAACCTGGCCACCAACCGGCCCGTGGACATCGGCGAGGCGGTGGGCATCATCGCCGCCCAGTCCATCGGCCAGCCGGGTACGCAGCTGACCATGCGGACCTTCCACATCGGCGGCGCGGCCACCAAATCCAGCGAAGAGAACCGGACCTTCCTCAAATATCCGGTCTATATCCGGGACATACTGGGCGCCCACGTGCCCATGGCGGACGGCAAGCTGCTCTTTACCCGCAAAGGCTACACCATCGTCAACAAGGTGATGCGCGAGTTCAAGCTGGAGCCCAAGGACGAGCTGCTGGTCGAAGACGGAAAGCGCATCATCCGCGGCGAGGCGGTCATCCGCCGGGGCGGCAAGGACATCCTTTCTTCGGAAATCGCCTATTCCATGGTCCTCAACGGAATGCTCTACCTGATCGGACAAGACCAAAAAATCGAAATCCGCAACGGTTCGGACTTTTTGGTCAAAAAGGGCCAGGTGGTAGCCGCGGATCAGACCATCGCCAGCTTCGACCCCTTCGCCGACCCGATCATCGCCGAGACTTCCGGTTACGTCCGCTATGAGGACATCATTCCCGGCACGACGCTGAAGGAAGAGCTGGACGAGGAAACGGGCAACATCGAGAAGCGGATCACCGAGTTCCAGCTGGAAACCAAGCAGCCCCGCATCCTGATCAGCGACGAAGCGGGCAACGAGCTGGCTTCCTACTACCTGCCCGGCGGCGCCTACCTGCTGGTCGACGAGGGCGAAAAGCTCAACGCCGGCCGGACCATCGCCAAGACGCTCAAGGAATCGGCCAAGGCCATGGACATCACCGGCGGCTTGCCCCGGGTCAGCGAGCTCTTCGAGGCCCGCAAGCCCAAGGCGCCCACGGTCCTGGCCCAGGTTTCCGGCAAGGTCCTGTTCAAGGGCATCGTCAAGGGCAAGCGCATCATCCAGGTGCGGGACGACTTCGGCAAGGAATTCAAGCATCTGGTGCCCATGACCAAACGGTTGCTGGTCCGGGACGGGGATACCGTCGAAGCCGGCGAGCCGCTGTGCGTCGGCGCCGCCAATCCCCACGATATCCTGCATATCATGGGCGAAAACGCGCTGCAGCGCTACCTGATGGACGAAATCCAGCAGGTGTACCGGCTGCAGGGCGTGACCATCAACGACAAGCACATCGGCGTCATCGTGCGCCAGATGATGCGCAAGGTGGAGATCGTCTCCGTCGGGGACACCAAGTTCATCTACGGCCAGATGGTGGACAAGTACCGCTTCCACGAAGAGAACAACCGGGTAATCAACGAGGGCGGACAGCCTGCGGTGGCCCGGCCGATGTTCCAGGGCATCACCAAGGCGTCGCTGAACATCGATTCCTTCCTTTCTGCGGCTTCCTTCCAGGAGACCACCCGGGTGCTGACCAACGCGGCCATCGCCGGATCCACCGACTACCTGCGGGGCCTCAAGGAAAACATCATCATCGGGCACCCGATTCCCGCCGGCACGGGCATGAAGCGCTACCGGGCGGTCAAGCTCTTTGACCAGGACCAGCAGGATATGGACGTCTACATGCAGGAAATCCTGGAAAAACGGAAGCTGGAAAAGGTAGCCGAACCGATCGAGGAAGACTACGATACGGATGAAGGGGAGGAATGAACCATATTCCGCTCTTGCTCCTTGACCAATTTTGAGAAGGGCGCTATAGTACACCACCGTTTGGTAGTGTAGTTACACATACGGGTCGGGTGCTGACGACGCGTAACATAAGGGAGTTTGTATTTAATGCCTACGATTAACCAGCTGGTCCGTTTCGGACGCAAGCAGATAGCGGTAAAGACCAAGTCTCCGGCTTTGCAGTCCTGCCCGCAAAAGCGGGGCGTGTGTACCCGCGTCATGACCGTGACGCCGAAAAAGCCCAACTCGGCGCTCCGGAAGGTAGCCCGCGTGCGCCTTTCCCACGGCACCGAAGTTACCGCCTACATCCCCGGCGTGGGGCACAACCTGCAGGAACACTCGGTCGTGTTGGTCCGCGGCGGACGCGTCAAGGATCTTCCGGGCGTTCGTTATCACATCATCCGTGGCGCCAAGGACACCCTGGGCGTTGAGGATCGCAAGCGCAGCCGTTCCAAGTACGGCGCCAAGCGGCCCAAGGCGTAAGGGAGGAATAAAATGGGTAGAAAAAAGAAGACCATCGATCGCGGCATCCTGCCGGATCCTAAATACAACAGCGTAGTCCTGTCCAAGTTCGTCAACCGGATGATGTGGCAGGGTAAGCGCTCCATCACCCTGCGCATCGTGCACGGCGCGATGGAAAAGATTCAGTCCAAGGTCGAAAAAGAGCCATTGGAAGTTTTCCTGAAGGCCATCGACAACGTCAAACCCCTGGTTGAGGTCAAATCCCGCCGGGTGGGCGGTGCCACGTACCAGGTTCCGGTCGAAATTCGGGAATCCCGCCGGGAAGCCTTGGGTATGCGTTGGCTGATCAACGCCGCCCGCGCCCGTTCGGGCCACGAGATGAGCGAGCGCCTGGCTTCGGAATTGCTCGACGCGTTCAACAATACCGGAACCGCTTTCAAGAAGAAGGAAGATACGCACAAGATGGCCGAAGCCAACAAGGCTTTTGCCCACTATCGCTGGTAACAAGCCGGATCCTTTTCCGGATGGTCTTTGAAATGAAATGGGGAATCGTCCTTGGGCTTTGAAGGCCGGAGGGTGATTCCACGATTGCCCTGTCTGGGGTTGTGTTGAGGAGGTAGAAGGTATCCTAATTCTGCGATCGTCGACCAACCCGGAAAGGGGCGGTCTTGATGATCCAAACCGATCATCGCGGGGGCCCGGCGGCAAAAAGCCGGTGTTCCTTTGGCGTAGTCCGCGATGGGATAGGTGGAACGAGGCAAAATGCAACCCGGCGGGAGCCATGCTCCGCGCCGCGGCAGCACCCACGCACCACTAAACCCCTATTAACGGAATACCCATTTTGGCGCCCGTCCCGGACGGGCAGGTATGTCTTGCGCTCATTTCGGCGTTTGGATATACTTCCCGGAATTGCATTAAACTTGAGTGCCCATATTCGGAAGGAGGACACAATGGCAAAGGATAAGTTCAACAGAACCAAGATGCACATGAACGTCGGTACGATCGGCCACGTCGATCATGGTAAAACCACGCTTTCCGCCGCTATTACGATGCACTGCGCAAAGAAATACGGCGACAAGGTCATGAAGTACGACGAGATCGACAACGCGCCGGAAGAGAAGGCCCGGGGTATCACCATCAATACCCGGCACCTTGAGTACCAGTCGGACAAGCGGCACTACGCCCACATCGACTGCCCCGGCCACGCCGACTACATCAAGAACATGATCACCGGCGCCGCCCAGATGGACGGTTCCATCCTGGTCGTTTCCGCTCCCGACTCGGTCATGCCCCAGACCCGGGAACACATCATCCTGGCCCGCCAGGTAGGCGTGCCCAACATGATCGTCTTCCTCAACAAGGTCGACCTGGTGGACGATCCGGAACTGATCGAACTGGTGGAAGAAGAAATCCGCGACGTGCTGACCCAGAACGGGTTCCCCGGCGCCGAGATCCCCATCATCAAGGGTGCGGCGTTCAAGGCCATGACCGAACCGGACAATCCGGAGGCCACCAAGTGCATCGACGAGCTGCTGACCGCCATGGACAGCTACTTCCCCGATCCGGTGCGGGACGAAGCCAAGCCCTTCCTGATGCCCATCGAAGACGTGTTCACCATTTCCGGCCGCGGCACCGTCGTTACCGGCAAGGTCGACCGGGGTATCGTCAAGCTCAACGAAGAAGTTGAAATCGTCGGCATCAAGCCGACGCGCAAGACGGTCGTCACGGGTATTGAAATGTTCAACAAGCTGCTGGAAGAAGGCCAGGCGGGCGACAACATCGGCGCCCTGCTCCGGGGCGTGGACAAGAAGGACGTCGAGCGCGGCCAGGTTCTGGCCAAGACGGGCACCATCAACCCGCACAGCAAGTTCAAGGGCCAGATCTACTGCCTGTCCCAGGCTGAGGGCGGACGGCACAGTCCTTTCTTTACCGGCTACCGGCCCCAGTTCTACTTCCGGACCACCGACATCACCGGCACCGTCGCGCTTCCTGCGGGAAAAGAAATGGTCATGCCCGGCGACAACACCGAGATCCTGGGTGAGCTGATCCACCCGATCGCCATGGAAAAGGGCCTCCGTTTCGCCATTCGCGAAGGCGGCCGCACCGTAGCGTCCGGTCAGGTTATTGAGATCACCGAATAGATTCGGTGAGACGGATGGCGGTCCAGCGCTGTGAGCCGGGCCGCCTTCTTTTGGAGGAATAATGACTAAGGAACGAATTCGCGTACGATTGCGCGGTTTCGACGTAGAGCTGATCGATCAGAGCGCGAAATCCATCGTTCAGACGGTCCAGAAGGCGGGCGCCAAGGTTTGCGGTCCGATACCGTTGCCCACCCGCATCAACAAGGTGACCGTACTTCGTTCACCCCATGTGAACAAAAAAGCGCGGGAGCAGTTCGAGATGCGGACCCACAAGCGCCTGATCGACATAATCGATCCGTCTTCGGAAGTCATGGATTCTTTGATGAAGCTTGAGTTGCCTGCGGGCGTGGACGTAGAGATTAAGCAATAGCGAATCGGGGCAGACGGTTCCGCGACCACGGAATAACGTGCCCTTACATGGAGCGTTTGGATGTTGGGTCTAATGGCCAAGAAAGTGGGCATGACGCAGGTCTTCGACGACGAGGGGAATCTTACTCCGGTAACGGTGCTCCGGGTCGATCCGAATATCGTCATCGCCCAAAAGACCGAAGAGAAGCACGGGTACACCGCGGTCGTTCTCGGGGTCGACGACAAAAAGAAGAGCCGGGTTACCAAGCCCTACTCCGGACAGTTTCCCGAAGGCATGGCGCCCAAAAAGCGCATCCGGGAACTTCGCGACTTTGAAAAAGAGTGTGCCGTCGGCGATTCGCTGGGCGCCGACCTTTTGGCGGATTGCCGCTTCGTGGACGTAACCGGTACTTCCAAGGGTAAGGGCTTCCAGGGCGTCGTCAAGCGCTGGGGTTTCGGAGGTGGACGCAGCACCCACGGTTCCAAATTTCACCGTGAAGCGGGCTCCACCGGCCAGTGCACCTCGCCGGGGCGTTCATTCAAAAACATCAAGATGCCCGGCCGCATGGGACGGGACCGGATCACGGTCCTGAATCTGAGGGTCGTTAAAGTAGACGTCGACAAACAACTGATAATGGTTCGTGGAGCCGTGCCCGGTGTCAACAAGGGTACTGTGCTCGTTCGCGCCGCGGTCAAGAAATAGCGGGGAATGCAATGAAGCGGACAGTCTATTCCACCGACGGAAAAGAGCTTCGCAGCATTGAGCTGGATGATGCCGTGTTCGGTCTTCCGGTCAATGAAGAAGTCATCTGGTATGCCGTCAACAATGAATTGGCCAACAAGCGCCTCGGCACCGCCAGTACGAAGGATCGTGGCGAGGTTCACGGATCCAACGCCAAGCCCTACAAGCAGAAGGGTACTGGGCGCGCGCGGCGGGGCGATAAAAAATCGCCCATCATGGTCGGCGGGGGCATCGTTTTCGGGCCCAAGCCCCGGGATTTTTCCTACGCCATGCCCAAGAAGGCCAAGCGGGTGGCCATGAAGAGCATTCTGAGCCTGAAGGCCCAGAGCGATCTTTTGAAGGTTATCGAGGATTTTTCCGTCGAATCCGGAAAAACCAAGGATCTGGTAAAAATACTGCAGAATTTCGGCGCCGACGAACGGACGGTCATCGTGCTCAAGGACGACGACGCCCAGGTCAAGCGGGCGGGGAAGAATATTCCCTGGCTGAGCTTTTTGTCCTACAACCGGCTACGGGCCCATGATCTGTTCTACGGGCGCCGGGTCTTGATGCTGGAAAGCGCCGCCAAAAATCTGGGCGATTTCTACAAGACCGAAGCCAAGCCGGCTGCCGTCGCCGCCAAGGAGGCCGCGCTGTGACCTATGAACAAGTGCTCATCGAGCCGGTGCTCTCCGAAAAGGCCAACGGCCTGCGGGAAGAAGGGAAGTACGTGTTCAAAGTATCTCCCCAGGCGACCAAGATACAGATCAAGGAGGCGGTGCGCCGCCTCTTCAACGTGCATCCCATTTCCTGCACCGTGATGGTCGTCGGCGGCAAGCCGAAGCGGCTGCGGGGCAGGGCGGGGTATACCGCCAATTGGAAGAAGGCTATCGTCCGCCTGCCTAAGGATGAAAAGATCGCCCTCTTCGAAGGCGTGTAGGCCGGCGGGAATTAGGGGAAAATTATGGGTATAAGAACATATAAGCCGATGACTCCGGGCCAACGGCAGCGGGTCAGCTTGGATTTTGCCGAACTGACCACGGATCGTCCCGAAAAATCCCTGACCAGCGGCCGCATGGAAAAAGCGGGCCGCGGCGCCAAGGGCCGCATCAGCGTCTGGCACAAGGGCGGCGGACACAAGCGCCGCTACCGGGAGATCGACTTCAAGCGCGATAAGCTGGGTATTCCCGGCAAGGTCGCGACCATCGAGTACGATCCCAACCGCAGCGCCAACATCGCCCTGGTCAACTACGTGGACGGCGAAAAGCGCTACATCATCGCGCCTAAGGGCTTGACCGTGGGAACGCAGATCATGAGCGGCCCCGGCGCCGCCATCGAGGTGGGCAACACGCTGCCCCTGGAAAACATTCCGCTGGGCTTCACGGTGCACAACGTAGAGCTCAACCTGGGCCGGGGCGGCCAGTTGGTGCGTTCCGCCGGCGCCGGCGCCCTGATCGCCGCCAAAGAGGGCGACTACGTCACCGTCAAGCTGCCTTCCGGCGAAATGCGCATGGTGTTCCATAAGTGCTCCGCCACCATCGGCGAAGTGGGCAACGAAGAGCACATGAACGTGCAGCTCGGCAAAGCCGGCCGCAAGCGCTGGATGGGCGTACGGCCCACGGTCCGCGGTATGGCGATGAACCCGGTCGATCACCCCCATGGTGGCGGCGAGGGTCGCAACAAGGGTGTCAATCCGGTAAGCCCCTGGGGTCAACCGGCCAAGGGGTACAAGACCCGCAACAAGCATAAGCCGTCTTCCCGGTTTATCGTCAGCCGCGGCAAGAAATAGGAGCGAGGGGTGTCAAGGTCGGTCAAAAAGGGGCCCTTTATTGAAAAGAGCCTGTACAAGAAAATCGTGGAGATGAGCAAGGCCGGGGATCGCAAGATGGTTAAAACCTATTCCCGCTGTTCAACGATCATCCCCGAAATGGTTGGTGGGACGATTTCCGTGTATAACGGAAAAACCTGGGTGCCCGTGTACATAACGGAAAACCTGGTCGGTCACAAGCTTGGCGAATTCTCGCCCACCCGGATTTTCCGGGGGCACGCGGGTTCGGACAAAAAGGCCGCGAAGAAGTAGGATGGATATGAAGGACCAAGAAAAGAAGGGTTATCAGGCGATCAGCAAATATCTCATCGCTTCTCCGTTCAAGGTCAGGCCGGTGGCCGACCTGGTGCGCCGCAAGGCGTACCCGGAAGCCATGTCCATCCTCGACAACATGCCCCACAAGGGGGCGCGCCTGCTCCGGAAAACGGTCAAGTCCGCAGCTTCCAACGCGCTGGATCTCAACAAGCAGCTGGATGAAGCCATGCTGTACGTCAAGGAGATCCGCATCGACGAGGGTCCGCGGATGAAGCGGGTATGGTTCCGCGCCCGCGGCCGGGCTGATATGCTGCTCAAGCGGATGTGCCATATCACCGTGGTCATCGACGAAATCGCGAAGGCGGGGGAATAACGTGGGACAAAAAGTAAATCCGATAGGACTGCGGATCGGCATCAACAGGACCTGGGCTTCCCATTGGTACGTCGATCCCAAGGAATACGCCGATACGCTGCACGAAGATCTGAAGCTGCGCAAAATCATCGTCAACCTGCCCGAAACCAAGGGCGCCGATATTGCCGAACTGGAGATCGTCCGGCATCCCCAGCGGATCACGATCGTCATCCATACCGCGCGTCCCGGCGTCATCATCGGCGTCAAGGGCGCCAATATAGAAAAGATCGGCTCCGAGCTGCAGAAGCTGGTTTCCAAAAAGATCCAGATCAAGATCAAGGAAGTGCGCAACGCGGACAGCAACGCCCAGCTCATTTCCCAGAACATCGCCCGCCAGCTGCTGGCCCGCGGCTCCTTCCGCAAGGCCATGAAGCAGGCGATCGGCAACGCCATCAAGAAGGGCAACGCCCAGGGCGTCAAGGTGCGGCTGTCCGGACGCCTCGGCGGCGCGGAAATGTCCCGTACCGAAGAATACAAGGAAGGCCGCGTGCCCCTGCATACCCTGCGCGCCGATATTGAATACGGTTTTTCCGAAGCCCATACCACCTTCGGCGCCATCGGCGTCAAGGTGTGGGTCTACAACGGCATGAAGTACGGCAAAGAACAGAAAGAAGATGCGGGCGTACTGGTGCGCAAGCGGCGGGAACGCGCTCCCGCGAGGAGTTGAGGTATGCTGAGTCCTAAACGAGTTAAATACCGGAAAGTGCAGCGCGGGAGCATGCCGGGCAACGCGACCCGGGGAAACCTGGTTTCCTACGGCGATTTCGCCCTTGTTTCCCTGGATCGGATGTGGATCACCAATCGCCAGATCGAAGCGGCGCGTATCGCGCTGAACCGGCATATCAAGCGCGGCGGCAAGCTCTGGATCCGCGTCTACCCGGACAAACCCTACACCAAGAAGCCCGCGGAAACCCGGATGGGCAAGGGCAAGGGAGCTCCGGAATACTGGGTGGCGGTGGTCAAACCGGGTACGATTCTTTTTGAGCTGGGCGGCGTCGACCGCAGCCTGGCGGAAGAAGCGATGCGTCTGGCGGGAACCAAATTGCCGATCAAGACCAAGTTCGCCGCCCGTGCGGATATGGAACTGGGCGCCTGAACCTGGTCGCGGAGAAGGAAATAAGGTATGAAGAATTCGTTCAAGAACATGTCGATGCAGGAACTCGTCGCAAAGCGGGACGAGCTGAACAAGAAATATATGGAACTCCGCTTTCAGATGGTCATCGGCCACGTGGAGAATCCGCTCCAGAAGCGCACCATGCGCCGGCAGATCGCGCGGCTCCATACCTTGATCCGTCAGAACGAACTGACCGCTAAGGCATAAAGGAGCGTATCGTGGAAGACCAGACCGTTCAGACGGGGAAAGAGAAAAGGGAATTCGTGGGCATCGTCAAAAGCGACAAGATGGACAAGACCATCGTCGTCTATATCGAATCCAAGACCTTGCACGCGACGTACAAAAAATACATCATGCGCACCAAGAAGATCAAAGCCCACGACGAGCAGAACAGCGCCAAGATCGGCGACCGCGTGCGGGTGGTGGAGTGTCGGCCGCTCAGCAAGGACAAGTGCTGGAACCTGGTTGAGATCATCGAGCGCGCGAAATAGGCCGGAGGGAACAAGGCAATGATTCAAGTAGAAACATTCCTGAATGTGGCCGATAACTCGGGCGCCAAAATCGTGCAGTGCATCAAGGTGCTCGGCGGTTCCAAGCGCAAGTACGCGAGTATCGGCGACATCATCGTCGTGGCGGTCAAGGATACCCTGCCCACCTCGGCGATCAAGAAGGGCACCGTCGAAAAAGCGGTGGTGGTTCGGACTCATAAGGAATATCGTCGACCCGACGGGACCTACATTCGCTTCGACGACAACGCCTGCGTTATCATCGACGCGAACAAGAATCCCAAGGGCAAACGCATTTTTGGGCCCGTAGCCCGTGAGTTGCGCGAGAAGGACTATATGAAAATAGTATCCCTCGCGCCTGAGGTTCTGTAAGGAGCGGCGGTATGATTGAACACAAGTTCAAGCTGAAAAAAGAAGATACCGTCCAGATCATAGCCGGCAAGGACAAGGGTAAACGCGGAAAGATCCTCAAGATCATCCGCGATAAAGACCGGGTTCTCGTTGAGGGCGCCAACATCGTCAAAAAAGCGATGAAGCGCCGCAGCCAGCAGGATCGTGGCGGTATTGTAGAGCTGGAAGCGGCGATGCACATTTCCAATGTGATGATCGTTTGTAAAAAATGCGGACCCACCCGTATCGGGTACAAGCTGGAAGGGGACAATAAAATCCGGGTCTGCAAAAAGTGCGGAGAGGCGTTGTAATGAAGAACTACGAACCGCGGCTCAAGAAGATCTACAAGGAGAATATCGCTCCGGAGATGTTCAAGGAGTTCGGATACAAATCGACGATGCAGACGCCGAAGGTCGATAAGATCGTCGTCAGCATGGGCGTAGGCGAAGCTCTTCAAAACAAGAAGCTTCTTGACGCGGCGATCGACGATTTGACCCACATCACGGGCCAGAAAGCCGTCAAGACCAAGGCGCGCAAGAGCATCGCCAACTTTAAAATTCGTGAGGGCCAGGAAATCGGGGCCCGGGTTACCCTGCGGGGAACCATCATGTACGAATTTCTCGACCGCCTCGTGAACGTGGCGCTGCCCCGCGTCAAGGACTTCCGCGGCGTCAACCAGAACGCGTTCGACGGTCGCGGGAACTATTCGCTCGGCATCACCGAGCAGATCATTTTCCCGGAAATCGACTTCGACAAGATCGAACGTGTTGCCGGACTCAACATCGCCATCGTGACGACGGCGAAGACGGACGCGGAGGGCAAAGCCCTCCTCGCCAAGTTCGGCATGCCATTCAGGAAGTAAGCGAGGAACCAATGGCCAGAAAAGCAATGATCATCAAGGCCCTGCGGGTGCCGAAATATTCGACCAGAAAGGTTAATCGATGCCGGATCTGCGGGCGCGCCCGGGGCTACCTGGGCAAATATGAAATGTGCCGTCTATGCTTTCGCAAGCTTGCGAGCGAAGGTCTTATTCCCGGCGTCACCAAATCAAGTTGGTAAGGTAGGAGAGAAGGATGAGCATTTCAGATCCTATCGCGGATATGCTGACGAAAATCCGGAATGCCGGCATGGCGCGGCATGAAAAAGTTGATATCCCCACCTCCAAGCTGAAGCTTGAAATCGTCAAGATCTTGAAGACCGAGGGATTCATCAAGAATTTCAAGAAGATCAACCAGGACGGTGCCAATACCATCCGGGTCTTTCTGAAGTACGATGAGCTGACCGTACCGGTCATCCACGGCATTCAGAAGGTATCCACCCCTGGTAGACGGGTGTACGCTGGGTATAAGAACCTGCCCCGGGTCTACAACGGATACGGAACGCTGATCGTCTCTACGTCGATCGGCGTCACCACCGGAAAGAAGGCCGCCGAGAAGAAGGTCGGCGGCGAAATCATTTGCACCGTCTGGTAAGAGGTAGCCTATGTCGCGTATCGGAAAGATTCCGGTCAAGCTTCCCCAGGGCGTTAAAGTCGCCATCGGCACCGATTCAATCACGGTTGAAGGTCCGAAGGGAAAGTTGACCCAGAAGTATAATCCCCTGGTGGCGTTCGCCGCCCAAGGGGACGAGATCAACGTCACCCGGAAGAACGAAGAAAAGCAGAGCAAGTCTTTTCACGGTCTGTACCGCAACCTGTTGAACAACATGGTGATCGGCGTCTCCACCGGCTTTACCCGCTCCCTGGTGGTGACCGGCGTCGGCTACCGGGCCGAGGTCAAGGGCGAACTTTTGTCCATGAACCTGGGTTATTCCAACGATATCTTCGTGCAGATTCCGAAGGACTTGAAGGTGATCGTGGATCCCTCCGGCAAGGTGGTGATCAGCGGCATCGACAAGCAGCGGGTCGGCGAATTCGCCTCCCAGGTGCGCAAGCTCCGTCTGCCCGAGCCCTACAAGGGCAAGGGGATTCGGTACGACGACGAGACCATCAGAAGGAAAGTCGGCAAGTCCGGCGTTAAATAAGGTAGCATGCTATGATACGGAAAATGGTCGAGAAAGACAGAAAGCGTCTTAAAAGAAAGATTCATATCCGCAAACGCATATCCGGTACGGTGGACAAGCCGCGGATGAGCGTCTTCCGGAGCAATCGTTCCTTGTACGTACAGGTTATCGACGACAAGGTCGGCACCACGATCGCGTCCGCCTCTACCCTGGAAAAGGAACTGAAGGCAATCAAGCGTACCGTCGATGGCGCCGCTCAGCTCGGCGAGATCATGGGTAAACGTCTTCTGGAGAAGAACATTACCAAAGTGGTCTTTGACCGGAACGGATATCTGTATCACGGCGTCGTCAAAGCGATCGCCGACGGCGCCCGGAAAGCCGGGATCCAGTTCTAGGGGGCAGGATGGACCACTCAAGAGATAGAGATCGTGACAGAGGCTACCAGGAAAAGGAATTCGTCGAAAAGCTGGTCAAGCTCAACCGGACGGCCAAGGTCGTCAAGGGCGGACGCCGCTTTTCGTTCTCCGCGCTGACCGTCGTGGGCGACCGCAAGGGCAACGTGGGCTACGGATTCGGCAAGGCCAACGACGTTTCCGAAGCCATCCGCAAGAGCATCGACAAGGCCAAGCGCAACATGATCAAGCTGCCGATCAAGAACGGCACCATACCGCACGAGATCATCGGCAGCTTCAAAGCCTCCGCGGTATTGCTGAAGCCGGCTTGTTCCGGCACGGGCATCATCGCCGGCGGACCGATCCGGGCCATCATGGAGGCCGGCGGCATCAGCGACATACTCAGCAAGTCCCTGGGCGCCAACAGTCCGTACAACGTCGTCAAGGCTACCTTCAAGGGTATCAACTCCATGATGAACGCCAAGGCGGTGTCCAAGAACCGGGGCAAAACCCTGAAAGATCTGTGGGGATAAGATTATGGCAAAGAGGATAAGAATCCGGCTGGTGCGCAGCACCATCGGGACGCTGCCGGCCCAGCGGGCTACGGTGCGTTCCCTGGGTCTGCGGAAAATCGGTTCCGTGACCGAGCAAGACAGTTCCCCCGCCGTACTCGGTATGGTCAAGGCCGTCGCCCACCTGGTGGCGGTTGAGGAGATTGAATAAATGCACGATTTTGATCTGCGCGCCCCCCAGGGGGCCAACAAGAAGAAACGGATCGTCGGCCGCGGTCAGGGTTCCGGCTTGGGGACTACCTCGGGCAAGGGCAACAACGGTCAGCAGTCCCGCTCGGGCGGCAAAACGTACGTCGGCTTCGAAGGCGGACAGATGCCGCTGTACCGCCGCCTGGCGCACCGCGGTTTTTCCAACTATCCCTTCAAAAAGACCTTCCAGGTGGTCAATCTGGGCGAAGTCCAGAAGCGCTTCAACGACGGCGACACCGTCGACCTGGCCGCGCTGATCCAGAAGGGTCTGGTCAAGGGCGTTTTGCCGGTCAAGATCCTCGGCGATGGGGAATTCACCAAAAAACTCATGTTCAAGGTGGACGCGATTTCCGCTCCCGCCAAGGAATCGATTGAGAAGGCAGGCGGTTCCGTAGCCGCTTCTGTCGACGCGTAGCGCGGGCGGGGGACGTTTCATGGCCAGTAACCCTTTGTTTGGCATCTTCAGGGTCAAGGAATTACGCGAGCGCGTCCTCTTTACGGCGGCCATGCTCGTCGTCTTCCGCCTGGGGGCGGTCCTGCCCATACCAGGAATCAACATCAACGCCCTGAAGGCGTATTTTCTGTCCCAGCAGAATTCGGGCAACGCCATCGTCGACTATCTTGACTTCTTCGCCGGCGGCGCCTTTTCCAACTTCTCCGTCTTCATGTTGGGCATCATGCCCTACATCTCCATGTCCATCATCATGCAGCTCTTCCTGATCATCTTCCCCAGTCTGAAGAAAATCTCCGAAGAAGAAGGCGGGCGGAAAAAGATCCAGAGCTATCAGCGCATGGGTACGGTGCTGGTCTGCGTCATCCAATCCTACGCGGTCACCGTGTGGGCGGACCAGATCCCCAACGCCGTCACCATGGCCAAGCTTCCCTATACGCTGATCGCCATGCTGACCGTAACCACGGGCACCATGTTCCTGATGTGGGTGGGCGAGCAGATCACCAAGCGCGGCATCGGCAACGGCATTTCGCTGCTTATTTTTGCCGGCATCGTGGCGCGCCTGCCGACGGCGGTCTACGAGCTGGTCAGCAAGGTGCGGACCCGGGAACTCAACCCGGTTTTCGTCATCGTCGTGTTCGCCATGTTCGCCGCCATCGTGGCGCTGGTCGTGTTCGAACAGCAGGGTCAGCGCAAGATTCCGGTGCACTACGCCAAACGCGTCGTCGGACGGAAAATGTACGGTGCCCAGAACACCTACATTCCCTTCAAGATCAACCCGTCGGGGGTAATTCCGGTCATCTTCGCTTCTTCCATTCTGACTTTCCCCCTGCAGATTGCGTCCGGCATCGGCGCCAACGTCAAGTGGCTGGCGGATTTCTCCAACTGGCTGAGCCCCCACGGCATCGCCTACAATATCCTGTACGTCGTTTTCATCATCTTCTTTGCCTATTTCTACACCCAGGTGACGCTGAATCCGATGGAAATCGCCAAGAACATCCGGGAAAACGGCGGGTCCATACCGGGAATCAGAACCGAGCGTATCGAAGAATACATGATGGGCATCCTCAACCGCATCATCCTGCCCGGGTCGTTGTATCTGGCGCTGATCGCGGTCATGCCCACCATCATTCAGACGCTGTTCAACTTTCCTTCGTCGATCTCCTACCTGATGGGCGGCACGTCGCTGTTGATTTTGGTGGGCGTCGATCTGGACACCATGAGCCAGGTGGAAGCCTTGCTCAAAATGCACCACCACGAAGGGTTGACCAAGAAGGGTAAGCTGCGGTCCCGGAATCTGTAGCGCAAGTACTAGGCGAAACTTGTAAAATTCGCTTTAATAACCAGATCGGGTTCGCGCTGCACCCCCCCAGGTCTACATGGCGCGGTTCCGATCAGTGAACAATAGAGGGGAGTAGTAGGATGAAAGTCCGAACAAGCGTAAAGCCCATTTGCGATAAATGCAAGGTGATCAAACGGAACGGCATCGTCCGCATCATTTGTTCCAATCCGAAGCATAAACAGCGCCAGGGTTAAGGAGGTAGACTGATATGGCACGTATAGCGGGAGTCGACCTCCCAAACAAGCACGTAAACATCGCTTTGACGTATATTTACGGCATCGGTCGCTCAAGCGCGGATGAAATCTGCGAAAAAGCGAAAATCGATTCGCTCCGGTTGATCAACGACCTATCTCAGGAAGAAATAAACGAACTTCGCCAACTTATCGAGAATGAGTACAAGGTGGAAGGCCGTTTACGCACCGAGATCGCGCTGAACATCAAGCGGCTGATGGATATCGGCTGTTATCGCGGACTGCGGCACCGGAAAGGCCTGCCCGTCCGGGGTCAGCGCACCCGCACCAACGCTCGAACCCGTAAGGGCAAGAAGAAGACTGTCGCCGGCAAGAAGAAGTAGGCGGAGGAACATGAACCGTGGCTGCTAATACGACCAAGAAGAAGAAAGAGAAGAAGTCGGTATACGAAGGTAATGTCTACATTCAGGCTACTTTCAACAATACGATCGTCACGATCACCGATCTTATGGGCAATGCCATTTCCTGGGCAAGCTCCGGAGGTCTGGGTTTCCGGGGCGCCAAGAAGTCCACCCCCTTCGCGGCCCAAACCGTTACCGAGACCGCAGCCCAGAAGGCCATGCAGGTCGGCCTGCGGGAAGTGCACGTCTTTGTAAAAGGACCGGGCATCGGCCGCGAATCGGCCATCCGCCAGCTGGGCGCCCTGGGCATCAAGGTCAAGTCGATCAACGACGTTACGCCGATTCCGCATAACGGTTGCCGGCCCCGCAAGACGCGGCGTATCTAAGAGGGGGATAGGAGAATATGGCACGATATACAGGACCCGTTTGCCGACTCTGCCGAGCCGAGCAAAAGAAACTGTTCCTCAAGGGCAACCGTTGCAAGAGCGACAAATGCCCGATCAACAAAAAGCGGTCCGCTCCGGGCAAAGACCCCAAGGCGCGGCCGGGGAAGCGTTCGGATTACGGAATCCAGCTGCGCGAGAAGCAGAAGTTGAAGCGGATTTACGGCATGCAGGAAAAACAGTTCAGCCTGTTCTTTCAGCGCGCCTTGCGCATGCCCGGCATCACCGGCGAAAACCTGTTCTCCCTGCTGGAACGCCGGCTGGACAACGTGGTCTACCGGCTGCGGTTCGCGGTCAGCCGCACCCAGGCTCGGCAGATCGTGCTGCACGGACACGTTCGGGTCAACGGCCAGAGCGTCAACGTTCCTTCGTTCCTGGTCAAGCCCAACGACGTGGTGGAGATCAAGGAAGCCAGCAAAAATCTTATGGTGGTCAAAGAGGCCCTTAAAGAATTTGGTAAAGCCGGCGTAATGCCCTGGATGCACATGGACCCGGATGCCCTGAAGGGCACCTTCCTTGCGGTACCCCGGCGCAGCGACATCACCGATTTGGCGGACATCAAAGAACAGATGATCGTCGAACTTTATTCTAAATAAGGAGTCCCAATGGCCCGTAAGAACCTGCTTAAAGGCTTCAAACGTCCGAAAGGCATTACCTTTGAGCACGGTGAACTGAAACCCAATTACGGGAAGTTCATCGCTGCCCCCTTCGAACCGGGATTCGGTACGACCGTGGGTAATACCTTGCGGCGAGTGCTTCTGTCTTCCATTCAAGGTTTTGCGATTACGGCCGTCAAGATCACCTCTTATGACGCCGACGGGGTTCCCCATAACGTCTCCAGCGAGTTCGAGACCATTCCGAATATCGTTGAGGACACCCTGGAGGTCATCAACAATCTCAAGCAGATACGCTTGAAGCTTCCCGAGGACGTCGAACAGGACACGCTGCTGTACGAATGGAAGGGAAACGTCGAAGTCAAGAGCGATGATCTGGGTCGGTCCGGCCAGCTGGAAGTATTGAGCGTCGGACAGCATATCATGACCCTGATGGAAAACGCCCGGGTGGAATTCGAGGTGCAGATTGACCTGAACCGCGGCTACGTCCCGTCGGAAGTAAACGAGAAGTATATCGAAGTCATCGGTACGATACCGATGGACGCGATATTTTCGCCGGTCAAAAAAGTCAAGTATTCCGTTGAGCCGACCCGGGTGGGTCAGCGCAGCGACTATGACAAGCTGATCCTTGAAGTCTGGACGGACGGAACCGTGCGGCCCGACGACGCTCTGGCCGAGGCGGCCAAGATCTCCAAAGACCATTTTTCGGTTTTCATCAACTTCGACGAGAACAACATCGGTTCCGAAGAAGACCTGGACGAGGACGACGAGCGGATCCGGCAGATTTTGAATACCCCTGTTGAGGAGCTGGAACTGTCCGTACGGTCTTCCAACTGCCTGAAGAACGCCAATATCAAGACGATCGGGGAATTGACCCGCAAGACTGAGGACGATATCGCCAAGACCAGGAACTTCGGCAAGAAGTCCCTGCAGGAGATCAAGGAAAAACTCAAAGAGTGGAACCTGGGTCTCGGCATGACGGATTACAACCTCCTCAAGAACGCGGTCAAGATAAGCCCGGAAAAGGAAGAAGAAGATGAAGCATAAGATCGGCTTTAACCGGCTTGACCGGCCGTCGGCGCATCGGAAAGCCCTTCATCGCAATATGGTCCAAGCCCTATTCGAGAATGAACGGATTACGACCACTAAAGCGAAAGCCCTTGAAATCCGCCGGACCGCCGAAAGGATGATTACCCGGGCCAAGGTGGATTCGGTGCACAACCGCCGCATCGTGTCCCGCCGCATGTACGACCAGGGTATTCTGGCCAAGCTGTTCACCAATATTGCCCTGCGCATGAAGGAACGGCCCGGCGGCTACACCCGGATCATCAAGCTCGGCGAACGCGCCGGCGACGCGGCTTCGATGGTCATTCTGGAATTGGTGGATTACAAGCTCCCCGAGAAGGTGGAGAAGGCCGACAAGAAGACCCCCCAGGCGGACAAAAAGGCGGATAAGCCCGCCGCCAAGAAAGCGGCGCCCAAAAAGTCTGCGGCAAGCAAACCTGCGGCGGAAAAATCCGCCGGGCCCAAAGCGGCCAAACCCAAGGCCGCCAAGCCCGCGGAAAAAGAAGGAGCCGAAAATGTCTAAGGCGCACAGAGGGAAGGGGATCCGGGATCTGGCCGGTCGTGGTCGGGGAGAATGCCCGGTCTGCAGGCGGAATAACGTGAAAGTGCTGTATGAGCAAGAAATAAATGGTGCCAAAGTAAAGGTTTGCAAAACCTGCAAGGCGGCCATCAAGCACGGCAAAGCGGTATAGTACCCGGCTTGGCCCTTGTTTCCCGAAGCTGTCCGATCAGGCTTTTGCCGGTCGGGCAGCTTTTTTATTGCGCGAGCCATAGGCTAAATAAATATGCAGTTCTTATGCAATTGGACCTAGACAAATCGTATAAACATTACTAATATCAGGTTGCTATATACGGTTGTTCTGATTTTAGGAGGAACGAATGAAGAGAAGCAAAGTAGTTCTGGCGGTGTTTGCCATAGCAATGGCGCTCGTAGCCGTCGGCTGTCAAAAAAAGGTGGCCAAGACTATCAAGATCGGTGTCGCCGGCGCCCATACCGGCGACCTGGCTTCCTACGGCCTGCCGTCGGTCAACGCCGCCAAACTGGTCGTGGATGAAGTCAACGCCTCCGGCGGCATCAATGGCGCCAAGATTGAGCTGTTTGTCGAAGACGACCAGTGCAAGCCCGAACTGGCCACCAATACCGCCTCCAAGCTGGTCAGCTCCGAAGTAGTCGCCGTCATCGGCCACATCTGCTCCGGCGCCACCAAATCCGCCCTCGGCATCTATAAAGACTCCAAGATCATCACCATTTCCCCTTCCGCCACCAACCCGCCCCTGACCCAGAGCGGCGAGTACCCCAACTTCTTCCGCACCATCGCTCCGGACGATGCCCAGGCCAAGTTGGCCACTACCTTCATCAAACAGAAGCTCGGCCTGAAGAAACTGGCCGTTCTGCACGACAAGGGCGATTACGGTAAAGGCTTCTCCGAACTGGTGGAAAAGTACGCCAAAGAAGATGGTCTTGAAGTGGTGCTGTTTGAAGGCGTCAATCCCGGCGCTCCCGATTATTCCGCAGTGGTCAACAAGATCGGCAACTCCGGCGCCGACGGCGTGGTCTGGGGCGGCTATCACCCCGAGGCTTCCAAGCTGGTGCAGCAGATGAAGGAAAAAGGCATGAACCTGCCCTTCATTTCCGATGACGGCGTCAAAGACAACACCTTCATCGAAGTGGCCGGCAAATATGCCGACGGCGTGTACGCCACCGGCCCGATGGACACCAGCGCCAACCCGATGGCGGTCAAAGCCGTCGCCGACCACAAAGCCAAGTTCGGCGACGAGCCCGGCGCATTCTTCCTCAACGCCTACGCCGCCACCCAGGCCATCGTCAACGCCATCAAAAAGGCGGGCGGCACGGACTACGACGCCGTGTCCAAGGCCCTGCGCAGCGAGTACGTCGAGACTTCCCTGGGCAAGATCAGCTTCGACGAGCGGGGCGACGTCATCGGCTTCGGCTTCTCCGTCTACCAGGTCCAGTCCGGCAAGTACGTCGAACTGAAGTAGGAATTTCAATTATAGTTTCCGCTGCCGTTCCGGTCGTCTGTGGCCGGAACGGCTGATTTTTTGTCGAGAGTAGGGCAGCCCTTTCAAAAACCCTCCGGAATTGTAAGATTCTCCGGGGTCTGGTTAATCGGATTTCCAAGGGTGAGTCAAATCTAAAAACATCATTTCTTAGATTTGTACCTATAAAAACGCAATTCCTATAAGGAATTGCTTAAGTCCGCTCTGAAAACAACCGGTTTTTGGAGCGGACTCAAGGATTGGCGACATGGACTATTTTCTGAAACTTTTTTTGAGCGGTACGGCGAAGGGCAGCATCTATGCGCTGATCGCCCTCGGGTACACGATGGTCTACGGCATCGTCCAGCTGATCAACTTTGCCCACGGCGAAGTGTACATGATCGGCGGCTTCACCGCCCTGGTGCTGGGGGGCTACCTTTTTACGCTGGGGTTGCCGGTTCCGGTCGTATTGTTGCTTTCGATTGTCGCCTCGGTGATCTATGCCTCCGCCTACGGCTTCACCATCGAACAATTAGCCTATCGGCCGCTGCGCAATAAGCCGCGGCTTTCGGCTTTGATCAGCGCCATCGGCATTTCCATGATCCTGCAAAACTTCGTTCTGCTGGCGCAGACTGAAAAATACCTTTCGTTCCCTTCATATCTGCCGGAACTTCCGTTCTTGCTTCCGGTTCGGGAATATATCAATTCTACCCAGTTCATCATCCTCGTAACCACGGCGGTCATCATGGTCTTTTTGACCGTGCTGATCAAGTTTACCCGCATGGGCAAAGCCATGCGCGCCACCGCCCAAGACAAAAACATGGCCCAGTTGGTGGGCGTCAACATCAATCAGGTCATTTCGGTCACCTTCGTGATCGGGTCCGCGCTGGCCGCCATCGGCGGGGTGCTCATCTGCTCGTACATGGGGCAGATCAACTATTACATCGGCTTCGTGGCGGGCATCAAAGCCTTCGTGGCCGCCGTTCTGGGGGGCATCGGCAGCATTCCCGGCGCGGTGCTGGGGAGCTTTATACTAGGCTGGACCGAAAGCCTGGGTACGGGCTACATCTCCAGCGACTACGAGGACGCCTTTGCCTTCATCATCCTGATCCTGATCCTGATCCTCAAGCCCGACGGTATTCTGGGCAAAAACCAGAAGCAGAAGGTATAGACGATGACCCGAAAAAAATTGATGGCCGAACTGGTATCCGCGCTGCTGACCACCTTCTGGTTCGTCGTCCTGCTGTTTCCGATGATGGTCATGAAGGTCAGCGTTTCTTCGGGCATAGCGACGGTCCGCTTCCGCTGGGGCTCCGTGCCGGTCATCGCCGTCGCCGCCTTCGCGCTGTCCTTTCTCTGGCGGCAGGCGCTGGAATGGAACGAACACCGGGGCGACAAGGAAATCCGGTCGACGTCCTTTACGCGGTTCAAGGCGGCTTTGACCGCTTCTTTGCAAAACATCGCCATCCGCCGCACCGCCATCGCTGTCCTACTGGTCCTGGTCGTTGCCTACCCCCTCGCGCTGGGCATGTACCATACCAACATAATGATCACCGCGCTGATCTACGTCATCCTGGCCCTGGGACTGAACATCGTCGTCGGCCTGGGGGGCCTGCTGAACCTGGGCTACGCGGCGTTCTTTGCCGTCGGCGCCTACACCTACGGCCTGCTCTGGAAATACGCCGGACCGGCGCTGGTCGCCGCGGGCATCAATACGGGCTGGCTGTTCTGGATCGCCCTGCCGTCCGCGGGCATCCTGGCGGTCGTCTTCGGCGTGCTGCTGAGCCTGCCGGTGCTGCGGCTGCGGGGCGACTACCTGGCCATCATCACCCTGGCCTTCGGCGAAATCGTGCGCATGATCCTGCAGAACTCCGGCAATGTCACCGGCGGGGCCACCGGCATCAGCCTCATACCCCGTCCGTGGCTGTTGAACATGAAGCTTCCGCCCAAGCAGGCGGCGACCTACATCTACTACATCGTCGTGGTCCTGGTGATCATCACCATCTTTGTGGTGCGGCGCATCGAGGATTCCCGGGTGGGACGCGCGCTGGAGGCGATGCGGGAGGACGAAATTGCCTGCGAAGCCATGGGCGTCGACCTGGTGCGCAACAAGCTGAGCACCTTTGCCCTGGGCGCCTTCTGGGCGGGTATCGCCGGCGTCGTCCTGGCCAGCCAGACCACCTACATAAACCCGGACAGTTTTACCCTCTGGGAATCCATCATGGTGCTGATGGCCGTGGTCATCGGCGGTACGGGATCCATTCCGGGGTCCATCGGCGGGGCGCTGCTGCTGAAGCTGCTGCCCGAATACTTCCGGCCCCTGGCGCAGTACCGCATGCTGATCTACGGAATAGCCATGATCATCGTCATCATTTTCAAGCCCGACGGCCTGTTCCCCCGGAATCGCAAAAAATACACCTTTGTGGAAAAAGCCGGCGCCGATGCCGCCCGGGGAGGGCAGAAATGACCGCAGCCAGCGCACCGATCCTGGACATTCAGGACCTTTCCATGGTATTCGGCGGCCTCAAGGCCATCGACCAAGTTTCCATGCACATCAAGCAGGGCGAGATCTGCGCCCTGATCGGGCCCAACGGCGCCGGCAAGACGACCATCTTCAACTGCGTCACCGGCGTGTACAAACCTACCGAAGGCTCGATCTTCATCCAGCACGAAGAGCGCGGCAAAGAAGAAATCAACGGGCTCAAGCCGAACGTGATCAACATGAAGGGCCTGGCCCGGACCTTTCAGAATATCCGGCTGTTCAGCAACATGAGCGTGCTGGAAAACGTCATGATCGGCCGGCACAACGCGCTCAAGGCGGGCATCTTCAAGGCCATCATCCGGGACAAGGCTACCCGGGAAGAAGAGCAGCGCCTGATCGACGACAGCTACGGGATCCTGAAGAAAATGAATCTGGAAATGTTCGTCAACGAGACGGCCCGCAACCTGCCCTACGGCGCGCAGCGCCGGCTGGAGATGGCCCGCGCCCTGGCCACCGACCCCTTCCTGCTGCTGCTGGACGAACCCGTGGCGGGCATGAATCCCCACGAAACCAAGGAACTGGAAGAAACCATCAACCTGATCCGGGAGCGGGAAAAGGTGACCATCCTGCTGATCGAACACGATATGAGTCTGGTGATGAACGTGTCGGAACGCATCTACGTGCTGGACTACGGTCGTCTGATCGCCGAAGGCAGCCCGGCGGAGATCAAAAAGAATCCCGACGTCATCAAGGCGTATTTAGGAGAATGAAATGGCTTTGATGGAACTCAAGAACGTCTGCACGTATTACGGAAACATTCAGGCGCTGAGGAACATATCCTTGTCCGTGGAAGAGGGCGAAATCGTGACCCTGATCGGCGCCAACGGCGCCGGCAAGACGACTACCCTGATGTCCATCTGCGGCATCACCGCGGTGCGGAGCGGCGAAATCCTGCTGGACGGCGTCAATATCGCCGCCCACGCGCCGCACCAGATCGTCGCCATGGGGGTGTCCCAGGTGCCCGAGGGGCGACGAATTTTTTCCCAGCTGACGGTGGGCGAAAACCTGGACATGGGCGCCTTTCTGCGCACCGACAAAGAACAGATCAAAAAGGACATGGAAGAAGTGTTCGCCATTTTCCCCCGCCTGGCGGAGCGGCGCAACCAGGCCGGCGGCACGCTGAGCGGCGGCGAACAGCAGATGCTGGCCATTTCCCGGGCGCTCATGGCCCGGCCGCGTATTCTGCTGCTGGACGAACCCTCCCTGGGCCTGGCGCCGCTGATCGTGCACCACATCTTTGAAATCATCAAGCAGATCAACCAGGAACGGAAAACGACGATCTTTTTGGTGGAGCAGAACGCCAACATGGCGCTGAAAATCGCCGACAAGGGCTACGTGCTCCAGAACGGCGTGATCAAGATGGCGGACACTTCGGCCCATCTTTTAGCCAACGAGGAAGTAAGAAAAGCGTATCTTGGCTTGTAGATTGATTATCTTCTCAAGAGGAGGTGACGTATGATTGTTGGACACTACATGACCAAGAATCCGGTGATGGTAAGTCCCGATATTACCGTGCCCGAAGCCCAGGCCCTGATGCGCCGCGAAAAGATAAGCCGTCTGCCGGTGCAGGATAAAAACGGAAAACTGATCGGTATCGTCACCGCCTCGGATCTGATGCACGCCTCGGCATCGCCCGCCACGTCCTTGGACATCTACGAGCTTCATTACCTGCTGTCCAAGCTGACGGTGGAAAGCGTCATGACCAAGCCGCCGGTGACGGTTACCGAAGACCTGCCCATCGAGGAAGCCGCCCGGATCATGGCGGATTCCCGGATCTCCGGGCTGCCGGTGCTGCGGGGCGACATTACGGTGGGCATCATCACCGAGTCGGATATTTTCCGGTTGTTCATCGAATTGTTCGGCGCCCGCCACGCCGGGGTGCGCCTGACCGTGCTGTTGCCGGAAAAGCGGGGCGAGCTGGCGGCCCTGGCCGGGGCCATCGCTTCCGCCGGAGGCAATATCGTTTCCCTGGCCACCTTCGAAGGCGAAGATCCGACCAATTCCTACTGCACCCTGAAGGTTGAAGGCCTGGCCCGAAAGACCCTGCTGGATACGGTGACGCCCCTGGTGGACCGGGTGGTGGACGTGCGGGAAAACTTCAGCTGATCGTCTGAATGGCGATGACCGAAGGAATGCTCCGCAGGTTCTTGAGCACCTTCTTCAGGTCGTCCCGGTGGTCCAGCTCCATGGTGAAGAACCCGGTCAGGTGGCCGGGCGCGCTTTCTTCCAGACGGCCTTCGATCAGGTGGCCCTGGTGTTTCCGCACCGCGCCTTCGATCCGGGAAAACAGATCCGATGAATGCCGCGCCTCTACCCGAAACCGCTTGATCAGCGCGGTGGCGGCGGTTTCCCACTGCACTTCTACCTTGCGCTCCTCAAAATCCGGAATGGACGCCACGTTGCGGCAGGTCTTGCGGTGGATGATGATGCCCCGTCCCCGGGACACGTAGCCGATGATCGGATCGCCGGTGACCGGGCGGCAGCACTGGGCAAAGCGGATCATCATGTTTTTTTCGTCTTCCACCCGGACGTGCAGAAAGCCGCTTTCCGTGGCCTGGTCCTGCACGACGCTCTGAAAGTTGTCTTCTTCCTTTACGGCGCTGCCGGAAGCCGTGGCCGGGGCGGCGAGGGGGGCCGGGGGGCCGTCTTTCTTCTTTTTGGCGACGATGTTCTTTTCGATGATCAGCGTCTCGTCGTGGAGCTGCAGCCAGGCGCGGATCTTGGACCGGGCTTTGGACGTGCGCGCCGCCCGCAGCCAGTTGACGTTGGGGTGGGCGTTGGTGGCGGTGAGGATTTCCACCACCTGGGTGTTCTTGAGCTCCGAGCTGAGGGGAATGATGGCGCCGTCGGCTTTGGCGCCGACGCAGTGCTCGCCGATGGCCGAGTGGATGTGGTAGGCAAAGTCGATGGGCGTTGAACCCGCGGGCAGCTCGATCACCTTGCCTTGGGGCGTAAAGACGTAGATGGAATCCTTGAGGATTTCCCGTTTGATGTCTTCCAGGAAAGACCCGGAGACCGGGACGGCGGCGTCCTGGTTGTCCGGGCTGTTCCAGTCCTTCAGACGGTTGACGATGGCCACGTCGTCCAGCTGGACGCCTTCGCCTGAGTGGCCCGTCTTGTACAGCCAGTGGCTGGCCACGCCGTATTCGGCTATGCGGTGCATTTCCTGGGTGCGGATCTGGATCTCCAGCAGTTTGCCGTCAAAGGACATGACCGTGGTGTGCAGGCTTTGGTACCCGTTGGACTTGGGCATGGCGATGTAGTCTTTGAAACGGCCGTCGATGGGCTTCCAGAGGCGATGCACCGTTCCCAGCAGGGTATAGCAGGCTTCGACGTCGTCGCAGAGGATGCGGATGCCGAACAGGTCGAAGAGCTCTTCTACGCCCTTGTTCCGTTTGCGCATCTTTTGGTAGATGGAATAAAAATGTTTGGCCCGGGCGCTGACGCTGATGCGCAGCCCCGACGCGGAAGCTTCCTTTTCTATCGATTGTTGAACCTGGGCCAGAAAATCCGCGCGTTCCCCCTTTTTAAGGGACACTATTTTTTTCACCTGATCGTACACATCACGGTTCAGGTGCTTGAGGGACAGGTCTTCCAGCTCGTCCTTGAGCCAGGAAATGCCCAGCCGGTCCGCCAGGGGCGCGTAGATGTCCAGGCAGTCCTGGGCGATGACCTTGCGCCGCTCGGTTGCCAGGAATTCGAGGGTCCGCATGTTGTGCAGCTTGTCCGCCAGCTTGATCAGGATGACCCGGATGTCCTTGACCATGGCGAACAGCATTTTGCGGATATTTTCCGCTTCATGGTTGGTCTTGTTCTTGGCGGAAATATCCGCGATCTTGGTGACCCCTTCCACCATGAGCGTAACGGACTTGCCGAACCGCCCTTCGATCTCCGGAATCGTAGCGATGGTGTCTTCCAGCGAGTCGTGCAGGACGGCGGCGATGATCGTGTCCGCGTCCATCTGCAGATCGATCAGGATCGAAGCGACCCCCAGCGGGTGGATCAGGTAGGGCTCGCCGGAAGCGCGCTTCTGGTCCCGGTGCAGCGTGTCCGCCCAGGCTACCGCCTCCAGAATCAGAGCCCGCTCCCCGGGGGGGTAGGCGTCGACCTTGTGGTTGAAGTCCTGTATGCAATCGCTCATCGTGTCCCCGTTTACCCCAGAGTTCCGCCTGAAACGCGGAGGGTGCCGGAAAGATCCGGGTACTTTTGTATAGCCCTAAAGCCCGAGTCCGCCAAGAGCGCCGCGACGAAATCCGCCTGGTCGTGTCCCGCTTCGATCAGCAGGCGGCCCCGGGGGGCTAGTTTGGCCGCGCTTTCCTTGATCAGCCGCCGGATGAGGTCCAGGCCGTCGGCGCCGCCGTCCAGGGCCAGCCGGGGCTCGCGGCGGACTTCCGGCGCCAGCGTGTCGATCACCGCCCGGGGCACGTAGGGAGGATTGGCTACGATCAACCGGAAGGAGCCGGGCACCGTCTGGAGCAGATCGCTCCGGTAGAAGGCGATGCCCGCGTCGGCGGGCAGCAGGCGGACCGCGTTTTCCCGGGCTACCGCCAGGGCGGCGGGGGAGACGTCGGCGGCCGCCAGGTCGCAGTCCGGGGCTGCTTTTTTTATGGCCACGGCCACGCAGCCCGAACCGGTACAGACGTCCAGCACCCGGACGGGCCTGGGTTGGTCGGCCAACCAAGCCAGGGCGGCCTCGACCAGCGTTTCCGTCTCCGGACGGGGCACCAGTACGGTTTCATCCACCATGAAATCCAGGCCGCGGAATTCTTTGCGGCCCAGGATAACGGCGACGCAGGTTCCGGTTCGGCGGCGGGCGATGCGGCGCCGGAATTCTTCCAAGTCGGCTGAAGACAGGGGCTCCGGGCCGCGGACGAGCAGCCGGGAACGGTCCACGCCCAGAACTGCGGCCAACAGCAGGCCGGCGTCCAGGCCCGGGGTCTCGATGCCGGAAGCCCGGAGCGTCTCCGTCCCTTCCGCCCGAGCCTCGGCGATGGTCATGAAGCCGTGGCCTTGAGCAGCTCTTCCCGGGCCGAAATTTTGAGGGCGTCGAACAATTCCGCCACGTCCCCCTGCATGATCAGGTCCAGCTTGTAGAGCGTCAGGTTGATGCGGTGGTCCGTCAGGCGGTTTTGGGGAAAATTGTAGGTGCGGATGCGTTCCGACCGGTCGCCGGTGCCTACCTGGCTTTTGCGGGCTTCGGCGCGCTCGGACTGGGCTTTGGCTTCTTCCAGATCGTACAAGCGGGCCCGCAGGACGCGCATGGCCTTGGCCTTGTTCTTGATCTGGCTCTTTTCATCCTGGCACTGGACGACCAGGCCCGAGGGCAGGTGGGTGATGCGCACCGCCGAGTCCGTGGTGTTGACGCACTGGCCGCCGGGGCCGCCGGCGCGCATGACGTCGATGCGCAGGTCTTCGGTGCGGATATCGATTTCCGTTTCTTCCGCTTCCGGCAGGACGGCGACGGTGACCGTGGAGGTGTGGATGCGGCCGGAAGCTTCCGTGGCAGGCACCCGCTGCACCCGGTGCACGCCGGATTCGTAGCGCAGGTTTTCGTACACGTTCTTGCCGCTTACCGAAAAGATGATTTCTTTCAGGCCCCCCAGTTCGGTCTCGTTGAGGTCCATGACTTCGATTTTCCAGTTCTTGTTTTCCGCAAAGCGGGCGTACATGCGGTACAGGTCCGCCGCGAACAGGGCGGCTTCGTCCCCGCCGGCGCCGCCGCGGATTTCCATGATGATGTTTTTTTCGTCCAGCGGGTCCTTGGGAATGAGCAGGAACTTGATCCGGTCCTGGAGCGTCGTCTGGCGGTGCTCCAGTTCCTTCAATTCCTCTTTGGCCATGTCCCGCATCTCAGCGTCTTTTTCGTCCTTCAGGATGGTCTGGGCGTCGCTGATCTGCTGGGTCAAAATCTCGCTTTCCCGCTGGGTGGCGACCAGCTCGGACAGCTGGGAATGTTCGCGCATCAGGTCCCGGTAGCGGTGCTGATCCCGGGCCAGGTTGGGATCCTGCAGCATTATTTCCAGTTCGTCGTAGCGGTGCAGAAAGGAGGCCAAGCGCTCGTTCACCTCAGTCCTTCTCCTTGAACTGCGGACAGGAATAGACGACGATCTCGATCGGCGCATCCTGATCGGGAAGCGTTCCCAGGGAACCGATGAGCGCCTTCTGGATACGGCAAGAACCGTTTTGCCGGCAAAGGGGACAGGCACCGTTGCCGCGCGGATTGATATCGATTTGCATACTTCAGAATAGCAAAAAAAACGGCATTCGACAACACGTCGAGCCGCCGGGGTCTACCGGCCGGCCGCCCAGTCGGCCAACAGCTTCTTCAGGCCTTCGTCGAAGAGCTTGAGCCGCTGCCCGCAGTCGGGGCACACAAAACGGCCGTCCGGGTCCAGCGCGTTCTTGGCGCAGCCGATGCACCACGTTTTGCCGCAGGTCGGGCAGGTGCCCGCCGGCAGGTCTTCCGGCGGTTCCGCCACCAGCCGCAGGGGTCCGGTGCCGACCTGATCCCTGGCCACCCGCCAGGAACGGCCGCAGCCGGCGCAGGGAATGACCCGGGTGGTGGCGTCGTCCAGACGCCGGCGCAGATCCCGGGCGCCGGCGGCTTCGGCGCTGCCCGGCTTTACCGCCCTTTCCAGCCGGTCGATGGTCCCCGCCGCGGCGGCCCAGCGGGCCATGGTCAGGTAGATCCAGGCCAGGGACGAAAGGATGGCCGTATCCTCCGGCGCGGTTTCCAGCGCCAGCCGACAGGCGGTTTCAGCCCGGGGGTATTCGCCCTTCTTGGCGGCCACGTAGGCGATGAGTTCCAGGATGCGGGGCGAAGGTTCGATCTCGTAGGCCTTGGCCAGCACCGCGTCGGCTTCGCCGTAGGCCGCCAGCTCGACCAGGCAGCTGGCCCGGTTGCGCAGGTATTCGATATTGTCGGGAACTTCGGCCAAGGCCTGGCGGTAGGCCGCGTCGGCTTCCTCGAACCGGCCGGACCTGACCAGCAGGTTGCCCCTCTTGTTGGCCAAGATCCCCTGGGCGTCCTTGAGGCCGGCTTCCACCGTAACCAACGCCAGCGCCGCTTCCTGGTCGCCCCGCCGGAAGGCCAGCTCGGCCTGATTGGTCCGCACCGCCGGCTCCGGCCCCAGGCGGGCCGCCGCCTGGGCCAGGTATTCCGCCGCCCGGTCCAGGCGGTTGCCCGCCAGGGCGATCTGGCCGGCCAGATTGGCGGTCCAGCCGTCTTCCGGGCCCAGGCGGAGCGCTGCCGCCAGATCGGCGGCCAAGCGGGGATCCTCCGGGTCGTTGCCGGCCAGAAAACGGCATTCCGCCGCCTTGAACCGGAAGGGGCCGTAGTCCGGCGCCAGTTCCACGGAGCGTTCCAGAAAGGACAGGGCCTTTTTCAAATGGCCGCGGCGCATCTTGAGCAGGCCCAGCAGAAAAGAAATCGCCGGGTCTTCCGCCTCGCCGGCCGTCCGGCGGTCCAGCGCCAGGTTGAGTTCCTTTTCCGCTTCCGGATAGGCTTCCAGCGCGTAGGCCCGCTTGCCCGCCAGGGCGTGGGTTTCCGCCCGGGCGCCGTCCAGCGCCGCCAGGCGGGGTATGATCAAGCCGAGATCGGCGTACCGCTCGTCCCGCAAAAACGCCTGGCCGGCGCGCAGGTAACGTTCGACCGCCTGCGCGGGCAGGGCCAGCTTTTCGTAGGCCTGGGCGGCATTCTGGGCGACCAGTCCGTTGTCCGGGTCCTTCTGGAGCGCCGCGTCGTAGGCCGCGGCGGCGGGGGAAAAAGCCCCCAGGTGGGAAAAAGCGTGGCCCAAAAGCGTGTGCAGCGTGGCGTCTTCGGGGAAGAAGCGCAGCGCTTCTTCGGCGTAGGTTTTAAGTTCGCCGAACCGCCCGTCCAGATAGAGCAGTTTGGCCTTCTCCGCCAGCGCCCGGCGGGCTTCCCCGGATTCGCTGTCCGCTTCGACGCAGCGGTCCAGGTAGTCTTCGGCTTCTTCCAGCAGGGACAATTGCAGCGCGCAGGTCGCGGCCAGCAGCAGTTCCGGTTGGGTGCGCTGCCGTCCCGGGCGCTTCCAGGCCCGTTTCAGCTGCACCAGCGCCGACATCGGCTGGCCCATGGCGCTGAAGGTGCCGGCCAGGGAGAACCGGGCGGCGGGATCCACCTTGATCAGCGTATTCCAGCGCAGGTGCAGGGCTTCGACCTGGATCGATCGGGAATCGATGTTCAGCCTTTCAAGAACCGCGCCGCAACAAAAGGCGGATCCTGCGTCGCGGTCCGGATCGGCTTCGTAGGAAGCCAGGGTAAAGCCAATTTTTCCCGACGGTATGGTGTCGTCCACGATCTCGCCGGACCAACGGTTGTTGATGACCACCGTGATCCGGTCTCCCAGCGCGATAAGCCTGAGCCTGATCGGCGGTTTGCCGTAGGGTTCAAAGTCCGGAATCTCCGTCCAGCCGATCAGATGCATCGGGCTGCCGTTGAAGATTACGTCCAGCCGGAAATAGCCCCGGACGGAAACCAGAAGGGAATAATAACTGTGCTCGTCGGCCCGGCGGAATTGAAACCCCGCGGCGGCGTAGCCCGAACCCGCTTCAAACCGCAGCTCGCCTTCCAGCGCCAGATCGGCGTAGCGGTACAGCGGATCTTCGACCCAGGCGATCCGGCCGGCCTGGGTAAGGCGCAGGACCAGCGCCTTATGGGCAAAAAAGGCGCTGTAGGTGGGCTGGGTCTCTTCCTCAAAGCGTCTGAGCCGGGGACGGGCAAAATCAAAGGTCCATTTTTCTTCCACCAGCGCGTCCGGGTCCGGGGAAACCCGCTCCAACCGACGGAGGAAGGGTAGTTGTTTTATGAATTCGAGCATAGTATATTTTGTATCCCAAAAAAGCGCTAAAGTCTATTATAATAGCGTAAGGAGATTAATCATGCGGCGTGTGCATCACTTGTTTTTAATGCTGGTCCTGCCCGTTTTCTTTGTCGCCGCAGCGCCAAAAGTTGCGGTCTTGGGCGCCTCCATACCCGAATCGATGAACAAGGCCGTGGCCGTGCCGGTAACGGACAAGGTGGTTGAAAAACTGGTGGAATCCGGGAAGTACCTGGTCCTGGACCGGGCCAACGTGGAAGCGGTGCTCAAGGAACGGGAATTCCAGTATTCGGGCATGGTTTCGGACCAGGAAATCAGCCAGGCCGGTAGATACCTAGGCGCCGAGCTGGTGGTCGTCATCCGG
Source organism: Treponema denticola (assembly GCA_020719845.1). GTDB lineage: Bacteria > Spirochaetota > Spirochaetia > Treponematales > Breznakiellaceae > DYPP01. Next base: position 64,332 of record DYPP01000007.1, read on the forward strand.
GTGGAAACCATCGGCGACACCTACTTCGTCAGCTCCCGGATGATCAACGTCGAATCCGGCATCATCGCCCGCCAGGCTTCCGCCCAGGGCGAAGGCAAGCTGGCGGTGCTGCTGGACCTGGCCGCCGAGGTGGGCGGCAGCCTGGTAGCCAACGGCGTAGCCCAGCAGCCGCCCGCGCCGGCACCGGCCCAGACGCAGCGGGAACGGACGCAGGTGGCGCCCGCCCCGGAACAGCCCCCGAGCGCGCCGGCTCAACCCGCGGCGACGGGAAGCCCCTCGTTGACGGAACAGATCGGCGTGCGGCTGTATTTCGGTGCCGGTCAGGGCGCGCTGGTGGTCAACGACGGCGATTCCTACGATACGCCGGCGGTGGACATGTACCTGCTGGCGCCTCTGGACGGCATCTGGTGCCTGACGCTGAACCTGACCTACTTCGACGGACCTACGGAATTTGATTTTTCAAGCACTTCCATCGACATGGGCATCGGCCTGGCCCTGCCCCTGGGGCCGTTCATGCTCTGGGGCGCGGGCAAGTTCGGCGTCGCCGTACTGGAGCGGGAAGATTATACCGGCTTTGAAGGCGGCATGGATCTGGGCATCGATTTCCGGATGGATGATTTTCTCTTCGGCGTCCGCTACCAGCTCTTGTCCGCCAGCTATACGAGCGCCATCTACCTGGAAACCTTCGAGACGACCACGGACACGACCATCTTTATGATCGGGTTCAAAATGTAAGGGCGGGAGGCATCGATGCGGCGTACTTACCGGCGTAGTTCCCCGGCGGGATCGGCGGTGCTTATTCTGTCGGCGTTCCTGTTTTCTTCCTGCCTCAGCGTGGCGCCGGGGAATGGCCCAGTAGATGGGGATTCCTATCCGGAAGCAGAGCTGGAAACGGTAGCCCCGGCGGTGGCCATTCTGGATTTTGAGGTAAAATCCACCGTTTCCGGCTATGAAGCCCTGGCCTCGGACGTGCCCAACGCCCTGGCGGAAGCTTTTCTGCGCTCCGGCGCGCTCATGCCGATTGAACGGAGTTCGCTGCTCAAGATCCTGGA
>DYPP01000147.1 GCA_020719845.1 Treponema denticola
CGCAAATCCAATCGTATCTGGAGCGAGAACGGATTCGTATAGTTAGGATATCCCATCGCTAGAGGAGAACCGTCAATGTCCGAGACTTTCACCTACAAGGTGCCGGATCCGATTAGCCTGAACCGTGTCGATGCCATTGCCGATCTCGTGAGAAGGACCTTCGGCGGCGTTATCGAGCGGTCTGGACAGGAACCCGTATTTGTGTACTTAGGCTTCGCCAAAGGGCAGTGGTCGAGATTGCAGGCGCTGCGTTCGCTGCGAATTACCGATTTGTGTTTGGAGGGGCGACTTAAGGCGGCCGAGGCATCGGTTGTACCGCTCGGCAGCGTCCTACAGAGTGCCGCTGGGGACATCGGCGAGTTGGGTATGCTGGTCGCTGAGGTCGGTTTCGAATTGAAGGGCACCAAGCAGAGCCGTGGCTATGGTGAGCGGGTGCAGGTCAGGGTCGAAAAGGGGGAGAATGCCTTCGGGTATATCGTTAACGGGCTTCCGCTTATGACCGACACCCCGGCTCGGAAGGGGCATTTCGAGCGCCTCGCAGGGCGGCTGGATCTCCCGTTGGAATTCATCGACGAAGATGGCCGTTTTCGTATCGTGCACTCGGGCGGGAGAGAGGTACAAACCTGGGGGGGACTGCTCGAACATGACCCGGAGGGGTTCTGGTGTCCGTTGGAACTTAGTTGCGCGCAACTAATGGACAAGCTCGGGATCGCGGTGAGAGAATTCTCCAGCGGTCGCATTTTCGAGGTGTGCTGGCGGGTGGCTTTCGGTCGTCGCAGCGATGCCGACGCCGATTATCCGGCGACCTTCGATCAGATCGCGGAGCTGGCGATCTCAAAGGCATTCCCCTATGAAAAGCTATCGGTGGACCTGTCGTTCCAGATGGCGGATCTCCGCGACCTGGACGCCCTCCAAACACTCTGCGGCGACAAGAGTAAGATCTATACTCGGGTCATCAGCTTCGACTTCGACGACATCGACTACGGCGAGTTCGAACTGGAAACCACGGCGACTGGCCACCGCCTGCTGCTGACGACGAAACTGGAGCATGACTTAGATGATCTGTCCAAGGCCTTCGGTGTGACGTTATGCCAGGACTGAGGACCAGCCGCTGAAGGCTCTTAGAGACCGAATGCACGATGCTGCCTTCCAGGCCGAGCGCCGCCGCCTGTGGAAGGACAGGATGAGGCCGTTTCTGAATGGCGAGTTTCGCGGCATCTACGATCCCGGCCCTGGCTTCGGGGCGAAACATGGGCTCTGACAATCATTGGAACGAAAACTTACGCTAAGGGCCAGTCATCGTCCTCTGGGCCGCGCAGCGGTCGCATCCCGCCGCGGGCGACCTGCTCGGCCAGCAAGAACGCGTAGCGACCCAAGACATTGATATGATGGGTCGACAACGGGGACAGGCGGGCCACGTCTTCGGGCCGGACCACGTATCCTTCGCTGCGTAACTGCTCCAAGGCGGCGGCCATGTAGATCGTGTTCCACAAGATGACGGCGTTGACGACCAGCCCCAGGGCGCTCAGTTGGTCCTCCTGCCCCTCGCGGTAGCGTTTTCGGATCTCTCCACGCTGGCCGTGGCAGATCTTGCGGCCGACGGCGTGGCGCCCTTCGCCGCGGTTGAGCTGGATCAAGATGCGGCGCCGGTAGGTCTCGTCGTCCAGGAAGTTCAGCAGGTGGATCGTCTTGGGAATGCGGCCCAGGTCAGCGATGGCCTGGGCCAGACTCGACGGCCGATCACCTTTGAGCAGCGAGCGCATCAGTTCGTCCGCCCGGATCGCGCCCAGTTTCAGGGAGCCGGCAACGCGCAGGATGTCCTCCCACTGCCGGACAACGCGTGCCCCGTTGATCCGATGCCGGGCCAGCGAGTTCAAGGCGCCATAATCGGCGTCGGGATCGAGCCGCCAGAACCGGGTGCCGCCGATGTCGGCGAGCCGCGGGCTGAATTGATAGCCGAGCAGCCAGAAGAGCCCGAAGACGATGTCGCTGGCTCCCGCTGTATCGGCCATGATCTCGACTGGTTGGAGACTGGTCTGTTGCTCCAGCAGCCCGGCGAGGATGTAGATCGAGTCGCGCAGCGTGCCCGGAATGACTAAACCGTGGAACCCGGCGTACTGGTCCGAGGAAAAGTTGTAGTAGGTGATGCCCCGCTCGGCGCCGAAGTATTTCCGGTTGGGGCCCGCGTTGATGGTCCGCACCGGGGTGACGAAGCGCATGCCGTCGGCGGAGGCGACCTCACCGCCACCCCACTGCTGGGCCAGCGGATTCGCCGTTTGGGCCTCGACCAGGCAGGCATTGGCCTGAGCAAGCGTGTCCGCGCGGATGTAGTTCTGCTGAACCCAACTCAGGCGGTTGCGGGTCAGCGCCGGATTGTCCTCGCGGATCAGTGGTTCCAGGCCGATGTTGCAGGCCTCGGCCAAGAGCACGGCACACACGCTGGTCGGCAGGTCGCTGATCCGGGCCTGGGCCTCGCTGACATGGGTGAAGGCCGAGGCGAACCCGGTACGCATCTGTATCTCAAGGAGAATCTCGGGGAGATCCACCCGTGGCAACAGGCGGTTCACGCGGGCACGCAGGTCAATCAGACTGTCCGGCTCATCGATGTGGTCCAGCGGGCTCAGGGTCAAGGGTCGCGTGGGATGGTCTGGATTGATCCTGACCGCGGCGTTCGCCGGTAGGTTCGCCAAGGTTTGTCGATAGGCCGCGTCGAGTTGGGTGCCGAGCTGCGCCAGTGCCTGTTTCCCGTTCACCGGCAGATTCAAGGAACGGCAGAGCGGACCGCGTTGCGTCTCCCACTGCGGGCCCTGCAGGAGTTTGGCGCGGGGATCGCCCCACCGCTCGCTGGGGCTGACGTAGAGATCCCGGCGCCGCAATCCATCTTGCAGGCGTCCCAGGGTGCATAGGGTATAGGCCGGACGCTGCACTTGGCCGTTTTTGTCGATGACCAGCCGGCGCCACGGGGTCGGAATGCTCTCGCGCGGTGCCGCTTGGCAATCGGCGTGGCGCTTGCCCTCGATGGAGCCAAGGAAATTGAGGGCATCCAGGACGGGGCGACCGCTGGGTGTTGCCTGAAACTGGACATGCCGCAGGACCGCGGGCAGAAACCGCCGGACCCGTTGATAGCGGTCAACGAGTTCCTCTTGGTAGTGGTCGTCGGCCGGACGTGCCAGGGTATCGATGGTCGCGATGGCGCGGCGTAGCCGTGCCTCGGGGATGCGCTTCAAGACCGCGGCGCGCACCTCCTGGTCCGGGTACTGTGGATCGAGCAGCAGGGCACAGGCCTCGCCCAGTGCCAGGGCCGCCTGATCGAGATCCCGCACGGTGCGCAAGCGCTGCTGCTGGCCCAAGCGCTCGGCCTGCGCGGCGATGTCGGTGATCAACAGGTCCAGCACATCCAGCGCATCATCGAGCGCGGCGACTTCGTAGACGGCCACGAAGGCGAGCAGGGTGGCCAGGCGCCGGGGCGTCGGCATACGGGCAATGGTCGGCGCCCAGGCCGTGGCCGCCGTCCGGGCCAACAGCTTGATACGCGCCAGCGGCAGCCCCGTCAGATCCAGCGTGCCGATGCCCAGCGCCTGCAATTCGCGATGCCGGTGCAGCGCGCCGATCAAGGCCGGCGCACTGACACGCGTTGGGCCGCGGCGCAGCCGGTCCAGGTGACTGAAACGGGTTCCCGAGGGGACCAGCAGCAA
>DYPP01000148.1 GCA_020719845.1 Treponema denticola
TCTTTGACACCGTGATTTGACAACCGACAACCCGGAGGTTACAATCGGCTAGCCAGAAAAAATAGTTAAATATGGAGTCGGTTGAATGAAGCTGGAGGAACTGCTTCCGAATACGGCGTTGCGCGGCATCATCCCCGATCAGCTGGCGACGGTGGTGAGCGTCCAGTGGTACGGTTCCGACGCTTTGGAGCTCACCTACAAGAATCCTGCCGGGCGCGTGTCCAACGTGCTGCTCTACCGGCATGACGAAGACCGTCTTGAACTGATCGAGGAGGGGCGGCCCTGGAGTTTCGATGGGGACGGGAACCTCTTCCGCCTCGTTTCGGAAGCCCAGCGCATCCGGCTGGCGCATCTGTTCGATCCGCTGCTGGCCGTGCACACGTCCCTGGTCGAACCCTTGCCGCATCAGATCACCGCGGTCTACGAATCCATGCTTCCGCGCCAACCGCTCCGCTTTCTCCTGGCCGACGATCCGGGCGCCGGCAAGACCATCATGGCGGGGCTCCTGATCAAGGAGCTCATCGCCCGGGGCGATCTGCAGCGTTGTCTGGTCGTCTGTCCGGGGAGCCTGGCCGAACAATGGCAGGACGAACTCTACCGGCGCTTCAACCTGTCCTTTGAAATCCTCACCAACGACCGGCTGGAAGCATCCCGCACGGGGAACTGGTTCATGGAAGCGGATCTCGTCATCGCGCGCCTGGACAAGCTGTCGCGGAACGAGGAGCTGCAGGAAAAGCTCAAAGCCCCGGATTGCAGATGGGACTTGGTGGTCTGCGACGAAGCGCACAAGATGTCGGCGACGTTTTTTGGCGGTGAAGTGAAGTACACCAAGCGCTTCCAGCTCGGCCGGCTCTTGTCGACGGTTACGCGGCATTTCCTGCTGATGACCGCGACGCCCCACAACGGCAAGGAAGAGGACTTCCAGCTGTTCCTTTCCCTTTTGGATGGGGACCGCTTCGAAGGGCGGTTCCGGGACGGTGTCCACGCCGGCGATGCGGGCGATCTGATGCGGCGGATGGTCAAGGAACAGCTGCTCAAGTTTGACGGCCGGCCGCTTTTTCCGCAGCGCATAGCCTATACGGTGCCCTACAAGCTTTCCGAAAGCGAAGCTGCCCTCTACGCCGAGGTCACCACCTACGTCCGGGAAGAGTTCAACCGGGCAGAGGCTTTGGAGAACGACAAGCGCCGGGGGACCGTCGGCTTTGCGCTGACGGTGCTGCAGCGGCGGCTGGCCTCATCCCCGGAGGCGATCTGGACCTCCCTGAAGCGAAGGCGGGAACGGCTGGAAAGCCGTCTGCGGGAGCTGGAACTGCTGCAGAGGGGTGCCGCCGCGGAAAGCGCCCTTGGCGTGGGACCGAGTCTGGATGCCGACGACGTCGACGACCTGGAAGAGGCTCCCGATATCGAGGTCGAAGCCGCGGAGGAAGAAATCCTGGACCAGGCGACCGCCGCGCGCAGCATCATCGAACTCCGCGCGGAGATAGGCACCCTGCAGCGCCTGGAAGCCCTGGCCGCGGCCGTACGCCAGAGCGGCACCGACACCAAGTGGCGCGAACTAGCCAGCCTGCTGGGAGAGATCTTTACCAGCGCCGCGATAGCGGATTCAGCCGCCGATCCCGAACCCCGCTACGGCGGCAACCCGGCGCCCAAGCCGAAACCTTCTCCGCGGCAGAAATTGGTCATCTTTACCGAGCATCGGGACACGCTCAATTATCTACGCCGACGGATCTGCACCCTGCTCGGGCGCGAGGACGCGGTGGTATGCATCCACGGCGGCATGGGTCGGGAAGAACGGCTCAAGCATCAGGAAGCCTTCAAGTTCCAGACCGAGGTGCAGGTTCTTCTGGCTACCGATGCGGCGGGAGAGGGCATCAACCTGCAGCGCGCCCACCTGATGGTCAATTACGATCTGCCCTGGAATCCCACCCGGCTGGAGCAGCGCTTCGGCCGCATCCACCGCATCGGACAGACCGAAGTCTGCTTTCTCTGGAACCTGGTGGCCAGCGAAACGCGGGAAGGCGACGTCTACCGGAAACTGCTGGACAAGCTGGCCGAAGCGCGGGAAGCCCTCGGCGGCCAGGTCTTCGATGTTCTGGGCAAGCTGCTGTTCGAAGGCAAATCGCTCCGCGATCTGCTCATCGAAGCGGTCCGCTACGGCGACCGTGCCGACGTCCGCGAGATGCTGAACCGCGTCGTGGAGAACGCGCTGGACCGGGATCAACTGCAGGACCTGCTCGAAGAGCACGTCCTGGTGCACGACACGATGGACGCCGGCCGGGTGCGCAAGATTCGGGAAGACATGGAGCGGGCCGAGGCGCGGAGACTCCAGCCGCACTACATCGAGTCATTCTTTGTGGAGGCGTTTGCCCGGCTCGGCGGGACCATGCGGCAACGCGAACCGCGGCGCTACGAGCTTTCCCACGTACCGGCCATTATCCGCAACCGGGACCGGATGATCGGGCTCCGCGAGCCCGTGCTGCCGCGCTACGAGCGGGCGACCTTTGAGAAGGAACTCATCTCTCCGGCGGGCCAGCCGCTGGCTTCCTTCGTGTGCCCGGGGTCTCCGCTTCTGGACGCGGTCATCGACCTGACCCTGGAACGCAACCGGGACCTTTTAAGGCGGGGCGCGGTCCTCGTCGACGACCGCGACCACGGCACCGACCCGCGGGTCTTCTTCTACCTGGAACACGCGATCCAGGACGCCAGCGTCACCCGGTCGGGGGATCGCCGGATAGTATCCCGGCGGGTCATCCACATAGAAATGGACGCCGCCGGCTCAGCCCGGCATATCCACTACGCGCCGTACCTGGACTACCGCGCCCTCGCGGCGGAAGAGGCGGACATTGCAGCCATTCTTTCCCGACCCGAGTGCTCCTGGATCAACCGGAGCTTGGAGCGGACCGCGCAAACCTACGCCGTGACGACCATCGTTCCCGAGCATCTGGATGAAGTCAAGAAGGGCAAGGTCGAGCTGCTGACCAAAACCGTAGCGGCGGTAAAAGACCGGCTTACCAAAGAAATAAACTATTGGGACCATCGGGCCGAGGATCTCCGGGCCCAGGAACAAGCCGGCAAGGCCAACACCCGGCTCAATTCCGGCGAGGCGCGCAAGCGGGCCGACCTATTGCAGGGACGTCTGCAGAAGCGTCTGGAAGAACTCCGGCTGGAGGCGCAGATAGATCCCTGCCCGCCGGTGATCCAGGGCGGCTTTCTGGTCGTGCCGATCGGCCTGATCAGGGCTATCCAGGGCAAGCCGGCGGTCCAGCCCGCCCAAGCCGTCGACACCCAGGCCAGCGCCGCCCGCGCCCGGGCGATCATCATGGAGACCGAACGCCGCCTCGGCTTTGAGCCGGTGGATCGGGAGTTTGAAAAGCTGGGCTATGATGTCGAAAGCCGAGTCCCCGGCACCGGCAAGCTACGCTTTATTGAGGTGAAGGGGCGGGTGACGGGGGCTTCCACCGTGACGGTCACGCGGAACGAAGTGCTCTATTCGCTTAATAAGCCGGAAGACTTCATTCTGGCCATCGTCGAATTTCTGGACGACACGAATCATCGCGTCCATTATCTGCGGCAGCCCTTCCAGCGCGAGCCGGATTTCGGCGTCACCAGCTCGGAGTACGACTTTGCTGGTCTGATCGCGCGGGCCAAGGCGCCGGAATGA
>DYPP01000149.1 GCA_020719845.1 Treponema denticola
GCCGAACCAGGAGGCGTCGGCCTGGGTTTGGTGGGCCAGCAGGGCCCGCAGCTGCTGGTCCAGCACGGCCTGCCGGGGAATGGCGACCAGGTCGGCGTAGACCTCGTGCTGCCGGGGGTCGACGCAGAAGAGGCGGGCTTCCGGCTCAAAGGCCGACCCGGACCGCAGCGCATCCAGGGCGCGGGCGGCCAGTACGCCCGCGGCCTCGTGCTCAAAGTGCTCCCGCGCCGCGGAGGGGCCGTCGGGGGCGATCAAGATCCGGGGCCGGAGGGCGAGGATGATCGCGCCCAGACGCCGGACCGCTTCTTCCCCGCCCCAGGCGGCGATGATTTCTTCCGCGCTGCGGATATCCTTCAGGCTGTTGTAGGGATGATTGCGGAACCCCAAGCGAATGTAGAGGCTGCTGCCCAGTTCGCCCAGCGCCGCGGCGGCTTCGGCCACCCGGACGGCGACGATGTCCTCCCGGGGTCCGGAGTAGTCTTGCTGAAAGATGCCGCCCTCGCCGTCGGTCAGCAGCACCGTGGCCGTACGCAACCCGGCCTTGGCGCTCAGGGCCATCAGGGCGCCGTAGTCCAGGGACTCGTCGTCCGGGTGGGCGTGCACGAAGAGGACGTCCACCCCCAGGTCCGGCACGGTTCCGCCCGGGGCGACGCTGAGCAGCGGAGGCCGGGCCGCGCTTTCCGGCGGCGCGGCCCGGGGGAGCGTCGGCAATGCTTCCGGCAAGTCCGGCGCGCCGACCGCCGGAGCGGGGAATTCCGGTGGCGCTTCGTGGGCCAGATCCGGCAGCCCGGGAGCGGAAACGGGCGCGGGAACGGTCCAAGGCGTGGTGCGGCAGGCGGAAATCGCGCCCAGGACGGCCAGCGCCGCCGCGACGCCCAGACCCGCCGCCGATAGCCGGACGCCGTTCCGGATCAGCCGGGGATCCCGGGGGACCGCTACCCTTTCAGAGACTATTTCCGTACCCAGCAGGCGGATTTTCAGATTTCTGTAGCGGAGAACGCCGCCGGGCTTGAGCAGCCCCGCTCTGCGCTCCACGCCGTCGATCAGCACCGGTACCCGGGCGGTGCAAGAAAGGGCGCCGTCCTGGGGCGCGCAGCGGATCTCCGGGACAGCCGCGGTCTTCCGCGTCCCGCGGAGCGGTACGTAGACGGACAGATCTACGCCGTCGGCGGCGCTGAAACCCGCGGTGAATTCCCCCCAGGGCACGGCGACTAGCCCTGGCCGGCCGCCGTTCGGCGTCAGTTCCAGCTGGATCGTTTCCGTATCCAGGGTAGCGATAGCAGGATGGCGGCGCAGAAAGAGCGTAAAAAAGTAGGTGAGGGCAGAAAACAACAGGACCCCCAGGGCGCTCGGGAAATAAAAACCCATGATTTGGCTAAAAATATGCCGGACTAAAGCGGCTTGTCAATGCCGACCGGGAACTGTCAAAGCCGCTCATATCTGGTATACTGTCATCATGCCCGATATCCGGCGCGACGAGCGCCTTTTTGAACTGGTCCAGTGCACGATCCACGACATCGGCCGTTCGGTGGATCTGGCGCGACTGGAAAAGGCCGCCGCCGCGGCGACCCTCTCGGCTACCCGCAGCGGCCGCATGGCGGCGGTGCATCGGGATACGCCCACGTCGCTGGCCCTGCCCCAACCGCTGTGCATACCCCTCGACGGCGTTCCCGCAGACCGCGTCGGCCCCCTGACGGCCACCGCCAAAATCTATGAGGACGGGGCGATCACGATTCTGGTGCGCGGCAAGGCCCGGCTGGCCCTGGAGGAACTCCACCACCTGTCCACGACGCGCATCGTCGGCGCACCGGAAGGGTTGCGCAGCCTGGACGAGTACGCGGCCCTTCTTTTTGAACGCATCCTGAAGCTGGTATCCTTCGCCGTCGTCGACCCGGCGCCGGCGGAAGCCCGGAAAACGGAAAGCTATCTTTCCTTCTGCCTGCAGGAATGTCCGGAAGGCGCGGCCCGCTACGCGGCGGAACGGCGGGAAATGATGGCCGCCCTGCTGATCGGCGAAGCCGACCCGGCACGGCTGCACGAATCCCAGATCGCCGCCGCCCTGTCCCGCCCCTTCGCCTACCGGCCCGACGACCTGGCGGTCTTCGACATGGACCGCTGCTTCATCATAGACCCCCAGGCGGATTACGAGGACATCCTGCTGATCACCGAGCACGCCAACTACCGGCTGCTGGAGCTGCGGGCTCTGGACCGCCTGCTGGACCAGCGTCTGGAAGAAGCGGAAAAGGATTTGACCGCCTTCGGCATCTCCTACGCCAACACGGCCGCCCAAAAACGCCGTCGCTTGCGCGGCCGGGCGCCGGTCAGAAAATTCGCCCGCATCCAGGCGCTGCGGGTCGAAGCCCTGTTCATCCTGGAAAACCTGGAAAACTCGGGAAAGATAATCGGCGACTACTACCTGGGGCAGATCTACGACCGGCTCTGCGGCATTCTCAACACCGACGGGTGGAGCCGTTCCGTCGAACGCCGGCTGGACGTGCTGTCGTCGGTGTACGACATGGCCAAGACGGATTCCGCCGAGCGGCGCACCCTGGTGCTGGAGATCGTCTTCATCGTCGTCTGCATCGTCCTGCCGCTGATCCAGATCTGGCAAGCCCTGCTTTTAAACTGAGGAATCTGATATCGAATCCGCACACAAGACGGCCTTTCTGGGCCGGGACCGCATTTTTCCGCTGCTGCTGAAAATGGGCATTCCCGCAGCGGTGGGCATGCTGGTGAACGCGCTCTACAACATCGTGGACACCATCTTCGTCGGCCACGGCGTCGGGCCCCTGGCCATCGCGGCCCTGTCCATCGTTTTTCCGATCCAGATGATCGTGTCCGCCCTGGCCCAGGCCATCGGCGTCGGCGCGTCGTCCGTCGTCTCCCGCCGGCTGGGAGAAAAGCGGGAAGCCGACGCGGGGCGGACTATCGGCACCGCCTATTCGGCCATCGGCGTCCTGACGGCGAGCCTGGTGCTGCTGACCGCCCTTTTCCGCAATCCGATTCTGGGTTTTTTCGGCGCCAGTCCGGGCATCCTGCCCTACGCCGAAGAATACCTGCGCTACGTGACGCCGGGCTTTTTCTTCTTCGCCGCCTCTATGGCCGCCAGTTCGCTGGTCCGCTCCGAGGGCAGCGCCCGGGCATCCATGACGGGCATGCTCATCGGCGCCCTGCTCAACTGCGCCCTGGACCCGCTGTTCATCTTTGGTTTCGGCCTGGGCGTCAAAGGCGCCGCCATCGCCACCGTCATCAGCCAGGGAGCGTCTTTTGTCTATTTCATCGCGCTGTATCTGCTCAAAAAGACCCACATACCGCTTAAAAGGAACTACTTCCGCATCCGCCCCGCCCTTTTGGGCGAAGCCGCCGTGCTGGGCACCCCGTCCTTCATCCAGTCCGCCGGCATGAGCCTGCTGGCGCTGCTGATCAACACCAGCCTGGGCCGGTACGGCGGCGACGAGGCCGTGTCCATCTACGGCATGATCAACCGGCTGGTGATGCTGGTCATCTTTCCCATCCTCGGCGTAGTGCAGGGCTTTCAACCCATCGTCGGATACAACTACGGCGCCCGCAACTACGTCCGGGTCCGCCGGACCATCCTGGTGACCATCGCGACGGTGACGGGCATATCCCTGGTTTCCTATACCCTA
>DYPP01000047.1 GCA_020719845.1 Treponema denticola
GAAAATACTGAGGCTGTCTGATAACTAACCGAGTTATCAGACAGCCTCAATTATACTATCCAATGTAAGGATTGTAAACATAGTGATTATTTCCTTATTTTATAATGAATAGCTAATCGCTTTCAATGTTCGTCAGACGTACCGCTTCTATTCGGTCCGCGTTTCTTCTGCCGGCGGTTCCGCAGCGCCGGCTTCTTCGGCCTTGTGCCGGTGGACCGCGGCTTTGTAGGAACCCAGGATGATGGAGGCGGGTTCCAGGACGGGGACGTTTTCGCAGACGATTTTGACCATGACCGTCATGGGCACGGCCAGCACCAGGCCGGCGAAGCCCCAGAGCCAGCCCCAGACCAAAAGGGACACCACGACCACGAAGGGCGAAAGCCCCAAGTTGTCCCCCTGGATCTTGGGTTCCAGCACGTTGCCGATGACCATGTTGACCCCCAGCATGATCGCCGAAGCGGCGACGATGGGGCCCGGCTGGGGCCAGAACTGCACCAGCGCGAAGATGCTGACCCCGACGCCCGCGGCGATGCTGCCGATGTTGGGGATAAAATTGAGGATGAACGAAATGACGCCCCAGACGACGGGAAAATCGACGCCGATCAGCGCCAGGCCGGCGGTGACCAGCACGCCCGTGGCCAGGGAAACGTAGAACTTGACCGAAAGGTAGCGGCTGACCTGCCTGAGGATGTCGGCCATGATGCGCTTGATCCGGCCGGATTCCTTGTCCTCAAAGGCCAATTCGAATTTTTCGTTCAGGTGGCTGGATTCGAGCAGCAGGAACACGACGAAGATCAGCACCATCACCGCGTCCTTGAGAAAGCCGATGGAAGCGTTGGTCAGGGATAAGGTCAGGTCGCCGACCACGTTGCGCACCCCCAGCTGGCCCCAAAGGTTCCTGATGAAGCTCTGGTGTTCGTCGTAGGGCAGACCGTAGAGTTCGGCGATCCAGCGGTAGATTTCCAGAAAGCGGCGCTCATAGCGGGGATACAGGGAAAGGATGGTCCGGCCGGAACTGAACAGGATCAGTCCCACCAGGTACAGCCCGCCGCCGATGAAGAGGATGACCATCACGATGGACAGGGCCCGGGGGATATGCAGGCGCTGCAGCAGCACGACCATGGGTTCCATGACCAGGGCCAGCAGCAGGGCAATGATGAAGGGCAGCAGCACGGGGGTGGTTATCTTCAATACCCCCCCGGCCAGCACCAGGGCGATGAAGCCCACCAGAAAAAAATTGGCCCGTCCGTAGTGGAAGCTTTTATACAGGTCTTTCATGACGTTTCAGTATGGCACATTCCGTGCTGCCTGTCAGCGCGCCGCCCCGGACCGGAATCCGGCTTCCATCCCGGTGCAGCACGCCCAGCCGCAGTTCACCGCCGAATTCCCCGGAGCTGGCGTCCACGTAAAAATCCGAAAAGACCAGGGCTTCCAGGTGGGACAGCGCCGCGATCTCCGGCGCGGCCAAGCTGCCGCCGGCCACCCACAGGGAGCCGCAGGCGCCCACCGGCGCCACGCCCAAAGCCGACGCGTGCCGGGCCGGGCCTTCCAGGGCCGTAAGGGGCTGTGCCCGCAGACGGAGGTCGACCCGGTACAGCAGTTCCCGGGCCCGGTCGGCGGACGCCACGGCGTAGGCGTCGCCGGTGCCGCTCCAGGAATCAGCCAGTTCGACTTCATCCTCTCCGGAACCCGCGGCGGCGACCAGTTCGGTTTCCACCAGCAGGTCCTGCCAGGCGACGCTGGTGCCGTTGGAAGCCATGAAATGGCGCTGCCGCCGGACGGCAAAGATCTCCAGGGCGGAAAAGCGGGGACCCCCGGGGCGAACCAGGTGTTGGTCATGCGCGCGTAGGCTTTGCGTTCGAAGGACCAGCGCCGGCCGTTGCCCGTGGCGGGGATGCCCAGCTCCCGGGCGGACAGCAGGTCCGAGATGCCCGAAACCAGTATGCCCTTGTCCAGCACCAGCGTCGACGCGGCGGGGGTGCCTTCATCGTCAAAGAGGTAGCTGCCCGTATGGTCGACTCCCGCGGCGCCGTCGTACATGCTGACCAGGTCGGATCCGACCCGCCGGCCCAGGTAGTAGCGCGCCTTGGCCCGGCGGCGGATTTCGTCCAGCCGGTTCAGCACCGCCCCCGGGGGCAGCTCGAGGGGATCATCCCGCCGTTTCGTCCACCCTGATCCGCGGGCGGTCGGTCTGGCCCGCGCCCAGCAGGGCGTCCAGTTCCGCCTGCAGCGCGTCCGGATCGTCGGGCAGGCGGTCCAGGGACCGCTCTGCCACGGCGCCGTCCTGGATGGCCCGGACCACGAAGCCCCGTTCGGTCCACAGGCTCTCCGCCGCCCGCCGTTCCCCGGGCAGGGCCTCAAAATTGGTGCCCCCGCAGTCCGTGCCCAGCACGGATAAAAAGTCATACCCGCCGCCCAGACGGTCCACCAGGTCCCGCAGCACCGGCCGGGCTTCTTCCAGAAAAATCGACGTAGCCGACATGCCCCCAGTATAGCGCCGGTCGGGGTGGAGGGGAAGCGGCTCGACCGGGCCGGGGATCAGGATCGTTTCGACAATCTTCCGGCTATGCCTTCCCTCCCTCTCAATTCCAACGGAAGAACTTGGCTCCCGTGGAAGGTACCAGATACCGGGTGGTCGAGGTATCCTGCCGCCACCGGAAATCCGAACCGCTGGAGGTTTCCAGCCCCAGGTCGAGATCGCACGAGAACGTCCCCCGGATCTTCAAGTTCGTCTTGGTGGCGTACACCGTCCCGTCCAGGTTGTAGGTGGTGGTGTTCAGCGTCAGGACATTCGAACCATACGCCTCGGATTTATTGAAACTGACGACGTACATTTTCCCGTACCTCCCGGCGGCCGTATAGTAGACGTACAACTGCCCGGCGGCGATGTAGCCGTCGCTGAGGTTGATGTCCGCCGTCGACATGTAGGCATTGCTGTCGCCGCTCATGTCCGTGCGGTCGGTGGCGATGTCTACCCGGATCAGGTGGCTGTAGCCTGCGGAAACGGTAACCGAATCGTTCAGGTAGGCCGCCGTCTGATTGCCTGCACCGTCCTTAAAGTACGCGTACGCGTATTTGGTGCCGTTGCCCGGCAGGAGATACCAGCTCTTCGTCGCCGTATAGGTTTCCCAGCTCATCCAAGCCGAGCCGCTGTACATCATCCGCTGGGCTACGCCGCTCAGGTTGTCGGTCATATAGAAGTACAGGGTGGTCTGCGGATAGTACAGGGTTGCCGGATTGGCACTGCTGCCGATGTAGAAGTATCCGGTAGGCGGAGTAATATCGTAGACGATGTAGTCGTATCGGGTGGCGGATATGTTGCCGGCTCCGTCCATGACCTGCAGGTACACGTACTTGGTCCCCTCCGTCGTGGTGCCGCCGTAGGTGGCCGAGGTAATGCCCCAGCTTTTGGTCGTCACGTAGGTTTGCCAGGAACTCCAGGCCGAATCGTTGTTGGAGTACCTGATTTGCGCTATCCCGCTGGTAGCATCCGAAGGAGCCACGCTGAAGCCGACGGTAACGGTGGCGTTGTTGGTATAGGCGGCGGCGCTGTTGATGGACACGGTTCCGGCCGAGGGCACGACATTATCGTAAACAATGGAGTCCGTTACCGATCGTGTATTGCCCACCGGATCCTTGATCTGCATATACACCGTCTTGGTCCCGTTGGTCGTGCTCCCGCCGTAGCTTGTGGAAGTAAGGCTCCAGCTGAGGGACGTCGTATACGTCTGCCAGGCGCTCCAGATCGAATTGTTGTTCGAGAAGCGCACTTGAAGCTGGGATGAACTATAGATGTTGTCGCTGCCGCTGATGGTCAGCGTCGCGGTGGACGCGTTGGTATACGTCGCGCCGGCGTTGACGGACAGCGTCGCCGAAGGCAATGTATTGTCGAACAGGGTCGAAGGCGAACGGGATGTGATATTGCCCGCCGCCGGGGTGGAAAGGTTGTCGCTGTACTGGCAGTAGACGGATCTGGTGCCGTTCGCCGTCGTGCCGCCGTAGGTGGCGGAAGTAAGGTCCCAGCTCTTGGTGGCAACATAGGTTTCCCAAGCGCTCCAAGCTACATTGTTGTTGGAGAAGCGCATGACCTGGGCACCGCTGATGCTGCTCGAGACGGTGACCGTCCCGTTGGACGTAGGATTGGGCGCGATGGTCGCCGTGCCGGTCGGCGCCGACGTATCCAGGGTAATGGACGCCGATACGCTGGAGCTCGCGGCGACGTTGCCCACCAGGTCGCGGAACCAGGCGTATACCGTCTTGAGGCCATCTCCGGAGGGGATGGTATAGGAAGCGCTGGGAGCCTTCGGCAGCCAGGAAGTCGGCGGGGTAGCCGCGACGTCGGAGAAGCCCATGTAGCTCGTGCCGGTCAACGCGTCGCTCGCGTAAGCGGTCACGTTGATGGTGACGGCGGTGGAGTTGGTTTTATGGCCGGCGCCGGTGCCGCCGTTGATCAGGATGCTGCCACCCGCCGGAGGGGTGCGGTCCAGAATCAAAGTAGTGCTTATCACGGTAGAATTGCCGACCGCGTCGTAGGCCCGCAGATTGACCGCCCGGGATCCGTCCGCCGCGTCGTCGTCGAGCACCAAATCCAGACTAGCCCCCGCAGTAAAGCTGGACGCCGTCGAACCGTCCCCGCCGAGCGTGCCGCTCGCCAGCGAGACGCCGACTCCGTCCCAGCTTGTCCAGGTGGTTCCCGGTTCAAGTCCGCCGCTGGCTTCCACCTTCAACAAGCTGAAGCCGCTGCCGCTGCCGTCGCTGATGTTCAGCACCAGGTTGTTGGCCGTGTCCTTGGTCTGGAAGCCGCCCCCGGACAGATACATGGAACCCGTCGGTGCGGTGCGATCCAGGTAAATCGAGGTCGTCTTGACCGCGGACTCGTTGCCGATGCCGTCCCGGAATTGCGCCAGGACGGTTCTGATGCCGTCTCCGCCGACCGGCAGCATCCACCCGGACCGCGCCGCGTTGTAGGGCTCCCAGGCTTCGTTGGTAAAGGCGCCCAGATTGGTAAAGCGCATTGTCTTCCGTTCGGTGAAAGTCGAGCCGTCCGTGGACTCGCCGCTGCCCTTGACGCCGGTGGACACGTCCGGATCGAGCGCCGACAGGGTCAGGCCGGCTTCCAGACTGCCGATAAAACCGGGCGCCCCTGCGGCGCTATCCAGGGTAGCGGTTCCGTTGGGTCCGGTCTGGTCAAGATATATCGTTCTTTCGGTGGGGGCAGTACTTATTAATCCATTGGAATCTACAAACTTTACATGGACGGTCCGTGGACCGTCGCTTCCCGGCGCTATAGTCCAGTTTTTCGGCTGGTCGTTGATATCAAAATCCTGGTACTCGCCGCCTGAATCTTCGCTGTTCAGGACGGAGTAGAACGCGATGCCCGCATCGTCGGTGGCGCTGATATCATGGAGGATAACCTCGCCTTGGCTGTAATGCAGATCATCCGAGGTATCCTTGATGGAGAAAGCCCCCAAGGCCGGTGGTTCGATGTCCACCTTGTTTCCGGTTCTGAAGGCGGCGGTGTAGACCGCGGGCAGGTATAACTCATCATTGGTCACGGTAGCGTCCTGGATAGCCGGATCATCCTGGTCCAGGACGCTCTTGACATCGGTGCTGATGGAGATGACGTAATTGGAAAAATCGCTCAGGTTGGCACTGGGCAGGAACCGTACGGTCTTGCCGTCGGACAAGATTTCGAATTCGCCTTCGATGGCCTGCCCGCCGTTCTTCAGGATTCGGATGTTCTCGTTGTTTATCGTGTTAAAATCGATGATGCGCGAAAAGAACAGCGCGATCTGAGAATTCTTGGCGATGCTGTTGCCTATGGGCGTCGTATAAAGAACCGTCGGCCGGTCAACCAGGATGGCCTCGATGGTCGCATCCCCTCGGGTAACGGTTATATCAATGCTGTGCGCCGTGGGGTTTGAAAAGACGACGGAGCCCGTGCCGGATACTTTTTTCCAGCCGACCAGATCATGGGTAGAAAAGGGAACCGCGTTTACGGTTAAGGAAAACCCGTCTTTTACTTCCTGCGCGCCCGTCGGCGTAACGACGGCGTTGGACGCAGAAGAAATGGTGACCAGTCGCGTCGACGCCGTCGCTACGGCTACATCATGCTCGATGCGGTCGGTCAGATCGTCGGAATCATCCAAGATATTCGGACAAGAGGTGGTTGTTAGGATTAAAACCATCAGGAATCCATTTCCGATACTTTTTCTCACCTTTAAACCGAACAACATGGCGTCCTCCTAGTCCTCGTTCCACGCGGCCTTGCCGCCTCGTTCGCCCGCGCTGGACGCCCGCGCCGCGCCGTCGGTACGGGATACAAGGTAGGGATACTGGCCGGCCAGGCTGGGATCGGATTTCTGGACCAGGGCGTAGGCTTTGCTGGATTCAGCGTAGTTTTCCGTTTCATACTGGGACCGCGCCAGACCGATCAAGGCGGTTTTGTCCGAGGGAACAAGCGCAAGGGCCGCCTGATACTGGTGGATGGCTTCGGGGTATTTTTTCTGCAGATAGTAAATATTGCCCAAATTTGATATGGAAGGCCCGTATCCCTGCTTACCGGCTTTTTCAAATTCCGCCTTGGCCTGCTCCAGCATGTTGTACCGGGCGTACAGAACGCCCAGCCGGTTTACCTGTCGGGCGTTGTTGCCCGAGGCCATGATATCCAGTTTTATCTTTGCGGCTCGGGGTTCGACTTCCTGGGCGATGAACCTACGCAGGATCGCATCGTAGGCTGTCAGGATCATATGCTGGTCCGGCAGCACGATGCGCGTATCTTCCCCGGGTATGCCGACGGGTTCATACTGATTCCATGCGTCGTGGATACGTATCAGCTTCGCCAGCCCTTTTTCATGGTTGTCATACCATTCCTTGGCGCCGATCTGCCACGCTTTTATAAAGCTATCGTTGATGGCGGTCACCTCCAGGGGCAACCACGTGGTGTCGTCGATAAACAGCAAATCGCCGGTGTTGGCAAAGAGGGAAGTTGCCTCTTTCTCGGCAATGTCCAGGGAAAAGGCCATATAGATGTGTCCGGGGATGGTGATGAAGGCGGTTTTGATGCCCACCGATTCCAGTATGGAGCTGAACAGGATGGACAAATCGTCGCAGTCTCCGCCCCGGTAGGTCAAGGTCTGGTTGGGAAACTGCAGGTAATCCAGGGCATTGGTGTTTTCCGAGAGTTCTTTGTAGGGGGTCGTCGGGTCAACGACGTAGTTGACGCCGTACAAGCGCAGGCCCTCAAACAGGCCCATGGCAAAACGGAGATTCTGGTTGATTTCGCTCTGCCCGCTTTCCCGGATGATACCGGCGGCGTATTTTGAATAGCGCAGCACCGCCGGATCTTTGGCGGAAACAAAGGCGGCCGCCTTCTGGTCGTCGTCCCAGACCAGGGCGTTGCGGTGATTGATCCGGAGCGTCTCGTTGAAGCGCGCCGTTCTCCGTGAATCCAGAAAAGTATACTCAACGATGATCTCTGCCGATGTTTTGGCGCTTTCGGTCAGTTTCAGAACATCATCGGTAAACAGCGCGTAGATGGGCACTTCCATCGTCGCGCCCTGTTTGATCCGGGGATACTCGGCGCACGCTTTCGGTTGTTCCATGAATTGGCTGATCAGGAAGGAGACCCGCACATCCTGGATACTCCCGGATTCCAGGTTTTTAAGCGTAAACGATCCCAATTTGTTCTTGTCGTAATGGGAATAGAAAATCGGAAATATGGGATCGAATTTAAATTCCCCGGCGCTTATGTTGGTGCCGCCGCGCAAACCCGACAGGTTGAGGGTTGCGGTAAGGCCGACGCCGGCGCCCTGGTAGAGGGGAATGCTGGGAGCCAACAATTGCTGATAGGAGCCGGAAACGGACAAGCTGAAGGCCGGGGAGAGCCGATAAGCCAGATTAAGATATGCCTTGCCGAAGAAATCGGCCATGCTGTCGTCGACGTACTGGGCTTGATAGACGCCGCCGACGCCGCCGAACCCCAGCAACAACCGATTGGTAATAGAAAAATCGGAGTTGAACCCTAGGCCGACCGTCGTGGCGGTGACATTCTCGTCCGCAAAAGTAGGATGCAGACCGTAGCCGAACTCCAGCGTCGGGGCAAGCCAGGGAAACAGATTCATGTCCAGGGCCGTCGTGATTCCGGCGCCGACCTTGTACAGATCCGTACTGCCCAGGATGGGAATGCTGGCTTCGGGCTGCAGCTTGATGCTCAGCCAATCCTTTGACTGGGCTACGGTAAAAGAAGGTCCCGAAAAAACGGCCCAGACGACCAAGAACACCCGAATTAAACTTTTCATAGCCATTTTCCTCCTAATCAAAGGGGATCGTGAACTATGTTGTGATACTTTTTGTTTTCAATTATAGCACTTGCACGGACATTTTCAAGCGAAGAATCGGAATTATTTGCAGTTGCTCCTATTCATTGCCGCTCATCGCCGCCGCTCTGTTTGCCCCCGCCAGCGCCAGCTCCGCGCTCCGCCGGATGGCCCGGGGGCTCAGCCAGGACAGGACCTGGGTCGTTGGAAAGCTTAGGGCGCCGCGGCCAGCTGGGCGTGTTCAGAATAAGTCCGTTATGCCGGATTGTTCGTACCGCTCCCTATACCCAAGCCGGTTTTCTCATCCTTGACAAATTTCCATAACCGAACAATACTTAATGAAGTTGTTTAAGTAATGTGAGAAGGGAACGACTATGGGAAACTTCGTCGCGTCAAATCTCAAGGAATTGAATCGGCGAACGGTCTATACCCTCCTGCAGACCGAATGTGAGCTGTCAAAGGCGGAAATCGCGCGGCGGAGCGGTATCAGTCCGCCGACGGTGATGAAAATAATTGATTTTTTTATGGCTTCAGGGATCGTCGAAGCCGCAGGCGATGGCAATTCAGCCCTTGGCCGGAAACCGCGTTTGCTCCGGTACCTTCCCACTGCGGTGTATGCGGTGGGCGCTGAGTTTGACGGCTTCCATCTGCGTATCGGTCTTGTGGACCTTGCCGGAAAGGTGCGGTCTCTCATCACCAAGCGGGTGGATCCCGACATCCGGACGCTCCTGTCTGCGGAACTTGTGCCGGCCGTTCAGGAACTGGTGGAAAAATCCGGAGTTCCGGCGACGAGCGTAATTGGGCTCGGCCTGGGGATTCCCGGCGTCATCGGTCCCGATCTTCTGACCATCTCTTTTGCCCCTTTTGTCGGGGTCGACGCTCCCCTGGACCTGGGCTTGAACGTTTCCGCCCTGGAAAAGGAACTTGGCATGCCGGTATCCATCGAAAACGACGCAAACGCCGCGGCTCTTGGGGAGTACAAGGTCCGTTCCCTCGGCGAGGATGGAGACCTCCTGTATCTTGAACTCGGCTGCGGGCTCGGTTCGGGACTGATAATGGACGGGCATTTGCGCCGAGGTCCGCGCGCCTTTACCGGCGAGCTCGGCTACCTCGTAGTGGATCCGACGTACCAGGTTAATCCCGGCACGCCCGGTTGGCTGGAATCTTATATCAATCTGGGCGAATTTTGGAATGAAGTTTCCCTGAATGGCGTACCATCGCCGTGTACCCTTGAACGGGTCGTAAAATCCCTGGCTCTTGCCGTTACCAATACCTGTGTCATGCTCGATATCGGACTGGCGGTCGTCAGCAGTGGTGGGCTTGGTTCATTTCTGCCCGATTTCGTGCTTGCCCTGCAAAAAAAAGTTGATCGATTTTCAGTGATGAAGATCCGCTGCGAGGCGCCGGTGAACGACGACGGAGGCGTTTCGGGTGCCGCCTCCCTGGCGACGGAAGTATGGCTTAAGGGTTTTTTGGCGGGATAGGAAGCGGTTTGGTCCGCTGGACCTGTCCGGCGAGTATTTTAAGGAGGCTACTATGAAGATTTCCCGTGCAAAATGGGCGGTGACGATCGCCGCGCTGCTGGCTGTTGCGGCCATGCTTGTCACCGGATTCACCGCGTGTTCCAAAGGCTCCGAATCGGGCGCTAAATCGGGAGAAAAGGTTGTCCTGACTCTGACCAGTTGGAGAACCGAGGATATCGAGCGCATGAACCGCATCAATGAGCTGTTCACCAAAACGCACCCGAACATCACCATCAATTTTCAACCCATCAATGACACCGAATATGATGCCAATATGCGTGCCGGTCTCGAAACGGATACGGGCGCCGATATCGTATTCCTGCGGTCATACGATACCGGACGCGCCTACTACAACGGGGGCTGGCTCTATGACCTGACGAGCGTCATCCCTAATCTCAAGGCGTTCCCGCCGGCAGCGGTCAAAGCCTGGTCGACCGAGGAAGGCGTCACCTACGGGGTTCCGTCGGTTGGCGTCACCCACGGTGTCTTCTACCAGAAGGCGATTTTTGATAAATACAATCTGAAGGAACCGGCGACTTGGGCCGAATTCATCGCGGTCTGCGATACGCTGCTCAAGAATGGCGAGAATGTGTTTGCCCAAGGAGCGCTTGACGATTGGACTTTGTACGAAGTGGTGTTTTCCGGACTTGGCGCAAACTTTTACGGTGGCGAGGCGGCACGCCAGCAGCTGATGGCCGGAAAGATGAAGCTGACGGATCCCCATTTTATCGCTGCATTCAAGGCGGTGGATTCTCTGCAGAAATACCTGCCCAAGGGGTATGAGGCACTGGATTACGTCAGTATGCAGCAGATGTTCGGGTCCGCGCAGGCCGCGATGTTCCTAGGCGGCTCCTGGGAAATCGGCGTATTCGAGGACCTCGGTTCGGACAGTACCAAGATCGGCTGGTTCGCGCCTCCCGTCGTCAAGGCCGGCGACAAGCTGCAATACTGCTTCCATGTCGATGCGGGAATTGGCCTCAACAAAAAATCTAAAAACCTCGACGCGGCCATGGAGTACATCAAGTGGGTTTCAGGAGCCGAATACGCGCAGGCCATCATGACTGAGCTTCCTGGTTTCTTCTCGTATACCCCAGCCAAGGTCACCTTGAGCAATCCCCTTGCCCAAAAGATGTTCGACGCGGCGGCCAACGCAGATCTGACCGTGCGCACCGTCTGGGAAAAGATGAGCGCCCAATCGCCGAGCGGCAATTCCCTGATGGGCGTGGCGCTTCCCGGCATGATGGTCGACAAATATACTCCCGAAGCCGCTGCTGCCTACGTACAGGACCAGCTTGCTTCCTGGTATACGCCTTTTAAAAAGTAACGGCAATCGTCTGCGGCGGACTGGACTTTGGTCCTTTCCGCCGATCAGTACCCCGCAGGGAGGTGAATATTCCATGAGAAGGAAAACCAATGACAACGGGCGCCGTCGCGCTGCGTTTGCGCCTGTAGCCTTCAGGATTGTTTTTCTCCTGCCGGCCATCGCCGTTTACAGCTACGTGCTTCTTTTCCCCATCCTCGATTCGATGCGGCTCAGTTTTTATACCGGGACCGGGCTCGTGCCTACGGACTTTGTCGGTATCGCCAATTACGTCAAGATATTTACCCATTCGTCGTACAGCGAACGGGTGTGGGGTGCCTTCTACAACAATACGATCTTTTTTATCATCGTCACCCTATTGCAGAATGTACTCGGCTTTTTTTTGGCCCTCGCCGTTACCCGCAAAATCAGGGGTGCTCCCTTTCTCCGTAAAATCAGCTTTCTCCCGACGACGCTTTCCGTTTTAGTTGTTGGATTCCTGTTTCGGCAGATGCTCAATCCGATTTGGGGCATACTCGGCAAATTTCCTTGGTTGGGAAATGAATTTACCGCTCTCCCGACGCTTGCCGTCGCGGTAAGTTGGCAATTTATCGGAGAGTCAATTTTACTCTACGCCGTCGGTATTGACGGAATTCCTTCTGAACATCTCGAAGCCGCCCGCATCGACGGGGCCGGCTGGCTCCAAGAAATGCGGTATATAATCTTGCCGGCCCTCATGCCGATCGTCGGCATGGTGACCCTGCTCATTTTTGTCGGCGACTTTACCCAGTTTGATATCGTCTACGCGATGACCACCACGATGGCCAATCCCCGTTACATGACCGATCTTTTCGGTTCCCTTTTTTACCGGGCGGCTTTTTCCACCCCGGTCCGGGGAGGCTGGGGAATGGGTATGGGAGCGGCCGTATCGACCATCATGTTTTTTATCGTTTCCGCCGGTGTCGCTGTCTGGTATTATCTGTTCAAGGGCAACGCCCGGGGGATAGACTGACATGCGCCTTAAAAACAGCATTTATTATGTATTGATGTTGATGTATGCCGTGGTCGTCGCCTATCCGTTGTATTTGATGGTGGTGACCTCCCTCAAGCCGAACGCTGAGGTTTTTACCAATCCCTTCGGATTGCCCACCGGTTTTTATCCGGACAATTACGTCAACATGATTTCGCGATCCAATTACGCAACCTATTTTGCGAACAGCATCATCGTTGTGGCCGTGTCCCTTTTCGTGATCATCGTGTTTTCCTCGCTTGCCGCCTATGTCCTCGCCAAACTCCCTTTCCGGGGTTCGGCGCTCCTGTACGCGTTTTTCGTCGCGGGACTCATCATTCCGATCAAACTCGGGACGATATCAATCCTCAAATTGATGATCAATCTGGGACTGCAGGATACGACGGGATCGGTGATTCTGGTGAGCGTGGCGATGGGCATCCCTTTTGGCGTTTTCATCCTGACCGACTTCATCCGGATGATACCCGAGGAACTGAGTTCGGCCGCCCGGATCGATGGTTGCGGGGACGCCGGCATCTTTGCCCGAATCATTGCTCCCCTTCTGCTTCCCGCCATTGCCTCGGTTGCCGTGGTCAATTTCATACCCATATGGAACGACTTTTGGTTTCCCCTGGTCCTGCTCAAGTCGGATGCGGTCAAGACTGTCCCCCTCGCCACGGCTTTGCTCTTTGGCCAGTACCAGACCAATTACGGCAATGTGTTTGCCGTGCTGACCATGGCTTCGGTGCCGGTGGTCGTTATGTACCTTCTTTTTTCGCGTTGGTTTATCAAAGGCATGACCGAGGGCGGCGTCAAAGGATAAGCACCGTTTATTGGTCGTTGAACCGGGGTCGTGCCGCTGCGACGCAGGCCCGTTCAGCGCCGGCGTTCCGCCGCATCCCGCGCCCCCGCCAGCGCCAGCTCCGCGCTCCGCCGGATGGCCCGGGGGCCCAGCCAGGACAGGCCCATGGCGGTGCCCCGGAAGCGTTCCCGGAGCTGGTCGTCCGACTGGGAAACCAGCTCGGCGGCGTCCATGGCCGCGGGCAGCGGGCCGAGTTGGGTGGGCGTGCCGGGAATCCGGCGGCGGTTGTGGGGGCAGGCGTCCTGGCAGAGGGTGCAGCCGTAGAGCCGGTCGCCCCAGGCGGCCCGGACGTCGGCGGGCACGGTTTCGCCGTCGCCGGAGGCGTACCACTGGATGCAGCGCGTCCGGTCCAGGCTGCCGTCGCCCCGCAGCGCGCCCGTGGGGCAGGCGGCGACGCAGGCGGCGCCCGATGAGGCGCAGACGGCGCAGGCGGGAAAATCCGCCGCGCCCGGGCCCGCCGCGCCCGCTGATGGCGCCCTGCCATCGCCGCCTGAAGCCAGGGGCGGATCGCCGGCCAGGCTGAAGGGCAGGGTCAGGGCGGCGATGATGACCAGCGAGCCCGCTTCCGGGGTAATCAGGAGGCCGTTGCGGCCGATCCAGCCCAGGCCGGACGCCAGCGCCGGCGGACGTTCGGGCACCGGCGAATTGCAGAGCACGCGGTAGTCCGCCTTGACGCCGCCGTAGCGCAGCCGGAGCGTGCGGGCCAGGGCCTTGAGGCGCGCCGTCGCCTCGGCGTAGTAGTTGCGTTGGGCAAAGGGGGCGATGCGCGCCGGAAAGCGGGGCAGGGCGGCCGGGGCGTCGCCCGGCGGATCGGCGACGTTGCCGTAGGCCAGGGCGGCGGTCAGCAGGGCCGGGGCGCCGGCGCGGTAGTTTTCCGGGACGCCCGGGTCATCCGGGGGCATCCAGGGCGCCAAAAAACGGACCCGGACAAAGCCCGCCGCCAGGGCCAGGGCGCGGATTTCTTCCCGCCTTACGTCTTCATCTATTGACGATACCGTCATTTTATCGATACTTTACCCATAGCTTGGGGTTTAGGCTAGGTGCGATAGGCTAGATGAAACCCGGCGCCGGGGGAATGTGCCATGTCCTTGGGATTTTTGGATCGTCTATTTTCCCTGATCTCCAGCGCCGGCGATCCGGAAGCTGATAAACGTAGGCAGCTCAAAGAGATTGCCCGGGACCTGGCCAAGAACAAGTACAAATTCTACAAACCCCGGGGCGACGAAGTCCAAGGCTTGCTGGCCAAATTCTTCTATGATATTTATAAAATCATCTCCCCGGCCCAGGTTTTTTTGCAGAACGCCGACAAGTCGGTCCAGCTGCGCCAGATCGTCATCGATTCTTTTCTGGACCCGCCCATGCTGGCCCTGCAGGAACGCCTGTCGGAAGAATCCATCAAGGAACGGGCGCAGACGGTGCCTACCAAAGAGTTGTCCCACCAGCTGAAGGAAGACCTGATCGCCTTCATCGCCGGGTTCGACAGCGCCCGCACCCGTTCCATCGACGACTGCTACAACCTGATCGGCCTGTTTACCCATTTCATCAACTACGACTACTTTTTTGTGCTCAAGAAGTTCGACTCCGGCCTTTCGGAACGGAATTTCAGCTACCATCCCCAATTCGAACCGATCCGGGCCGAATACGTGGGCGACGACATCAAGGATTTTCTGGAAGTGCTCTACCCCGTGGTCGGCGACCTGGACTGGAAGACGGCCTTTGCGGTCCTGAAAACCTACAAGGGCGTGGACGTGGTCGCGGTGGAGCAATGGAGCAAGCTGGTCAACCTGCTGCGGGACGTGCGCAAGTCGGGCGTGCTGGAGCTGATGGTGCGCCACATCTCCAAGAACCCGACCTGGATGGGTAAAACGCAGTACGCCGAAGAACGCCTGGTGGAACCCTACGTGCAGCGGCTGCGGGCGCAGACCGAAGTGGCCATCCAGAAGATCCTGCAGGAAAAAAGGAACGCCAAGATCGATGAGCTGGCGACGGCCGTCTTTGGCACTCCCGCTGTTTCCCGGCTCAAGAACTATACCGACAAGGCCAACATCGTCTTCACCAAAAAGATGCTGGGCGGCTATACCCATATCCAGGGGCTCAACTACCTGAAGGCCTTTTTGCTGGACTACTTCAAAAAGGACATCCGCGAACTCTGCGACCTCTTCCTGGTCCGGGGCCAGTGGTCCACCAACCTGCTTTCCCAGCAGCTGTCCGAGGGTTTCCACGAACTGTTGACGGTGTCGGAAAAGCTGCTGGCCTTCGACGAGGCGCTGGCGGACGACGGCGAACGGGGCGCCCGGCTGCGGACCGCCCTGGCCAAGGCGGACCGGGACAAGGACCAGGTCAAGAATCTGCGGATCCAGCTCAAGGCGGTCAACGATGAAGCCCAGCAGATGATCAACGCCTCCGCCCAGGCGCTGATCGCGGTGGGCAAGAATCTCAAGAACGTGCTGGAAGACTACCAGGCCAATTCCCACGAACTGATCATCAACTGGAAGCAGATCGAACTCAGCACCGAGCAGCCCATCGACCAGCGGGTGACCGAGGTCTACAAGAAAATCTACTATTTTGTGCAGTTGATGCAGTTCTACGCCAAAGCCGACGCTCCGGCCTCCCCGGTTTAGACCTCCCGCCCTTGCGCTTTTTATAATTTCGCTATAAAATGGACGAAATTCCTACCTTTAATCCCACCAGCGAGGAAGGCATATGTCCGACAAGAACATGGTCATGATCGACGGCAACACCGCCGCGGCTCACGTAGCCCACGCGCTCAGTGAAGTAATCGCCATCTACCCGATTACGCCGTCCAGCCCGATGGGCGAACTCTCCGACGAGTTCTCCGCCCAGGGCCGGAAAAATCTGTGGGGCACGGTTCCCCAGGTTGTAGAACTGCAATCCGAAGGCGGCGCGTCCGGCGCCGTCCACGGCGCGTTGACGACGGGGGCGCTGAGCACCACCTTCACCGCGTCCCAGGGCCTCTTGCTGATGATCCCCAACATGTACAAGATCGCCGGCGAGCTGAGCCCCACGGTCTTCCACATCGCCGCCCGGTCCCTGGCCGCCCAGGGTCTGTCCATCTTCGGCGACCACTCGGACGTCATGGCCTGCCGGCAGACCGGCTGGGCCATGCTGGCGTCCAACAACGTCCAGGAAGTCATGGACATGGCCCTCATCTCCCACGCTTCCACCCTGGAAAGCCGGATTCCCTTCCTGCACTTCTTCGACGGCTTCCGGGTTTCCCACGAAGTCCAGAAGGTGGAGGAACTGTCCTACGACCTGATGCGGAAGATGATCTCCGACGATCTGGTCGCCGCCAACCGCGGCCGGGGCCTGACCCCGGAAAAACCGATGATCCGGGGCACCGCCCAGAATCCGGACGTCTACTTTACCGGCCGCGAGACGGTCAACAAGTACTACGACGCGGTTCCCGCCATCGTCCAGAAGTACATGGACCAGTTCGCCAAGCTGACCGGCCGCGCGTACAACATCTACGAATACTACGGCGCCGCCGACGCGGACCGGGTCATCGTCATCATGGGTTCCGGCGCGGATCCGGTGGA
Organism: Treponema denticola; assembly: GCA_020719845.1. GTDB lineage: Bacteria > Spirochaetota > Spirochaetia > Treponematales > Breznakiellaceae > DYPP01. Next base: position 16,570 of record DYPP01000047.1, read on the forward strand.
AGAAATCGTCGACTACCTGAACGCCAAGGGCGAAAAGGTGGGCGTGCTGAAGATCCGGCTCTACCGGCCCTTCGACGCTGACCTGTTCGTCAAGGCCCTGCCCGCCACGGTCAAGGCCATCGCCGTCCTGGACCGCACCAAGGAACCCGGTTCCCTGGGCGAGCCGATGTACGAAGACGTGCGCACCGCCCTGGGCGAGGCCATGTCCGGCGGCAAGAGCCAGTTCAAGGACTACCCCAAGATCGTCGGCGGCCGCTACGGCCTGGGCTCGGCGGAGTTTACCCCCGGCATGGCCAAGGCGGTGCTGGACAACCTCAAAGCCGCGGCGCCCAAGAACCACTTTACCGTGGGCATCTACGACGACGTCAGCTTTACCTCCCTGCCCTGGGACCTGAACTTCGACCTGGAAGAAACCGGCGTCCACGAGGCGCTCTTCTACGGGCTGGGTTCGGACGGCACCGTGGGCGCCAACAAGAACTCGATCAAGATCATCGGCGACGCCACGGACAACAGCGCCCAGGGCTACTTCGTCTACGACTCCAAGAAGGCGGGCACGGTCACGGTGTCCCACCTGCGCTTCGGCAAGAAGAAGATCAAGAAGCCCTATCTGGTTACCCAGGCCGACTTCATCGCCTGCCACAAGTTCAGCTTTGTCGAAAGGGTGGACATGCTGGTCAAGGCCAAGCAGGGCGGCACCTTCCTGCTGGCCAGCCCCTTCGGCGCCAAGGACATCTGGGCCCACCTGCCGGTGGAAGTGCAGCGGCAGATCATCGACAAGCAGCTCAAGTTCTACGTGATCGACGCCATCGCCCTGGCGGAGAAGGCCGGCATGGGCGGACGCATCAACGTCATCATGCAGACCGCCTTCTTCCAGATTTCCGGCGTCCTGCCGGAAGCGGAAGCGGTGGAGCTGATCAAGAAGGCCATCAAGAAGACCTACGGCAAGAAGGGCGACGAGGTGGTCAAGAAGAACATCGACACCATCGACATGGCCCTGGCGGGGATCGAAAAGGTCGCCTATCCACAGACCGTTTCCGGCAGCCTCAAGATGATACCCCCGGTCCCGGTGGGTTCCCCCCGCTTCGTCAAGGAAGTCATCGGCGAGATCATCGCCTTCCGGGGCGAACTGCTGCCGGTTTCCAAGATGCCCGACGACGGCACCTTCCCCACGGGCACCACCAAGTACGAAAAGCGGAACATCGCCGAAAAGATTCCCGTATGGGACGCGGAGACCTGCATCCAGTGCGGCCACTGCACCATGGTCTGTCCCCACGCGGTCATCCGCATGAAGGCCTATGATCCCAAGTACCTGGAAGGCGCTCCGGAGACCTTCAAATCCACCGAAGCCCGGGGCAAGGACTTCAAGGGGATGAAGTTCACCATCCAGGTCGCGCCGGAGGACTGCACCGGCTGCGGCGCCTGCATCAACATCTGCCCGGCCAAGAACAAGGCCAATCCGGAACTCAAGGCGATCAACTTCGCGGCCCAGATTCCCCTGCGGGAACCGGAAGCCAAAAACTGGGACTACTTCCTCAAGATTCCGAACACCGACGCCAAGCTGCTCAACCTGAACCTGGCCCAGGGCATCGGCATGAAGCAGCCCCTGTTCGAGTTCTCCGGCGCCTGCGCGGGCTGCGGCGAGACGCCCTACGTCAAGCTGCTGTCCCAGCTCTACGGCGACCGGGCGGTCATCGCCAACGCCACGGGCTGTTCCTCCATCTACGGCGGCAACCTGCCCACGACGCCCTACACCAAGCGGGACGACGGACGCGGCCCGGCCTGGTCCAACAGCCTCTTTGAAGACGCCGCCGAGTTCGGTTTCGGCATGCGCCTGACCAGCGACAAGCTGGCCGAGCACGCGCGGGAAATCGCCGCCGTCGCCAAGGCGGAGGGTATCCAGCCGGCTCTGCTGGACAAAATCCTGGCCAATCCCCAGTCCACGGAGGAAGAGATCGAAGCCCAGCGCGGCCTGGTGGACGAGCTGAAGAAGGCGCTGGCCAAGGACGCCAAAGCCACGGCCAAGAACCTGCTCTCCCTCTGCGACCACTTCATCAAGCGTTCGGTGTGGATCATCGGCGGCGACGGCTGGGCCTACGACATCGGCTACGGCGGTCTGGACCACGTGCTGGCTTCCGGCCGGAACATCAACGTGCTGGTGCTGGACACCGAAGTGTACTCCAACACCGGCGGCCAGATGTCCAAGTCCACGCCCACCGGCGCCATCGCTAAGTTTGCCGCGGCGGGCAAGGACATCACCAAAAAGGACCTGGGCGCCATGGTCATGAGCTACGGCTACGTCTACGTGGCCAAGATTTCCATGGGCGCCAACATCGGCCAGTCCATCAAGGCCTTCCGGGAAGCGGAAAGCTACGACGGCCCGTCGATCATCATCGCCTACTCGCACTGCATCAACCACGGCATCGACATGATGAAGGGTATGGATCAGGGCAAGACGGTGGTGACCAGCGGCATCTGGCCCCTGTACCGCTACGATCCCCGGCTCAAGGACCAGGGCAAGAACCCCTTCCAGCTGGATTCCAAGGAGCCGACGGCTTCCCTGGAAGACTTCATGTACAAGGAAGTGCGTTTCAAGGCGCTCAAGACGGCCGACCCGGCCCGGGCCGAAATGCTGCTGGCCAAGGCCAAGGCCCACGTGGACCGGACCTGGAAGGAATACAAGTATCTGGCGGAACGCCCGTTCTGACGGACAAAACGGCAGGAGGCCGCCCCGCAGGGCGACTTCCTGGGCTTCGGTTCAGCAGCCGCCCTCCGGGGCGGCTTTTTTTTGCCCGGTGCGCCTGCCGCCGGGTACACCTACCGGCGGGTGCGGCGGTTTTGAGCGTCCGGTAGGCCGGCAGCGTAAACCCGAGCAAGGCGAAGTTGTACACAAAGTCCTCGATCGGGATAGTGAAGACCCGCAGGCCGAGGATGGCGTCGGCGCCGTTGGAGACGCTGAAGGCCAGGTAGACCAGCAGGATGGTGCGTATTCCTCCTCGATTATGACCATTCTTCCCTTGTTGGCGGCTAAAATCAAGACTAGAATGGGCCTAGATGATGACTATCCTGGTGATCGACGATGATCCGGCGCAGCTGGAACGAATCAGGCTCGTATTTGAACGCATCGAGTACCCGAAGATCGAGTATCTGGGCGCTGAATCCGTCACCCAGGGGCTGGCTCTGGCGCGTACCCGGGTGCTCGATCTGGTGTTGACGGACCTGCGCCTGCCCGACGGGTCGGGCATCGACGTGCTCGGCGCGGTCAAGCGGATGAATCCGATGATCCCCGTGGTGCTGATGACCGCCTTTTCCGACGCCCGGGAAGCGGTGGACATCCTCAAGCAGGGCGCGGATGATTATCTGGTCAAACCGACTTCGGCGGAGGACATCGAAAAACTGGTGCTGCGGATCCACGAAAAGGGCGTGCTGATCCGGGAAGCCTTTTTGCCGCCCTCCGAGGGGATGGCCACCTCCCCCGAAGCGGCGGGGCTGATCTACCGCGGCGTGGCCATGGCGGGCATCATGCAGACCGCCGCCCGGAGCGCCGAGAGCGACGCCACGGTGGTCATTTCCGGGGAGAGCGGCACGGGCAAGGAACTGGTGGCCCACTTCATCCATGACCGCAGCCTGCGCCGGGACAAGCCCTTCGTGGCGGTGAATATTTCCGCCCTGCCCGAATCGCTGGCCGAAAGCGAGCTCTTCGGCCACCGCCGGGGCGCCTTTACCGGGGCGGACGCGGACCGGCTGGGCCGTTTTGAGCTGGCCGACGGCGGTACCCTGTTCATCGACGAGATCGGCGACGTATCCCTGACGCTCCAGGTCAAGCTGCTGCGCTTTCTGCAGCTGGGGGTGATCGAGCGGATCGGCGAAAACACCCCCCGGAACCTGGACGTGCGCATCATCGCGGCCACCAACCGCCGCCTGGACCACCTGGTCGCCGCCGGCCAGTTCCGCAAGGACCTCTACTACCGGATCAACGTCATCAACCTGGACCTGCCCCCGCTGCGGGACCGGAAAGAGGACATTCCGGCGCTGATCGACCACTTCATCGCCCTCTTCAACGGCCGCAACCGCCGCGGCGTCCGGGGACTGTCCCGGGAAGCCATGAACCGCCTGATGAGCCACTCTTTTCCCGGAAACGTGCGGGAACTGGAAAACCTGATCGAACGCGCGGTGGTGCTCTGCCGGGGCGACCTGATCCTGGAGCGCGACTTGCCCGTGTTCGCCGAAGCCCCGGACGCCGCGGACGGCGGCGGCTGGGCGCGGCCGTCCTACGAGGAAGCCATGAGCCGTTTTGAACGCGGCGTCATCGACCGGGCGTTGGCGGCCGCGGCGGGCAACAAAAGCGCCGCCGCCCGGGACCTGGGCATTACCGAACGGCACCTGCGCTCCCGTCTGGAGCG
>DYPP01000150.1 GCA_020719845.1 Treponema denticola
GCTTGACCGTAGACCAGGAATGGGACTTCAGGAGCGCCGCGAAGTAGGTCTGGAGGTCCTCCGCGGTCAGGTCGTCGGGGCACCGCTCGAAGAAATCGGCGCTACGCCGGATGGCGCGCGCATAAGCCTCGACGGTCTTCTCGGCCTTGCCCTGGAGCTGCAGGGCGCGCAGCATGGCGGCGTAGAGGGGGTTAAGCCGGGCTTGCTCGATAGAATTCAAGGGGATACTCTCCAGCAGGAATGTCGCGATGGTCGCGACCGCCCGGAGATCGGGCGGCTGGGAGAGTATCGGGGCTCAGCTCACCTGCCGCGGTAGCGGCTTCGTCCAACGCAGCCATGGCGTTGCATTTCCAAAAGTCTCGTCTAAAGTCAGCGAACGCGCATGGGTCAACAGGTGCGGTAGCAGGTCTGGATAACCATATATGGGGGAGGCTCTAGTGAAGAATTTCAAACACTTGGTAATCGCCTTGGTGTTGGTGGGGAGTGCCGTGCTAGCGCAACCGGCCCGTGGCGAATGTACCCGACAAGCGGACAACGTGTTCGAGTGCACGCCCGCGGGCACGGTGTCGGTTGGCGCCGTCTTTTCGGCATCGGAGTCCGGCGCGCGGCGCGATGTCTCCCTGGCCCTGGTCAGCGATCTGCTCGAAGAGGAGGCGGAGGAAATCGGCAAGGGTTCCGGTGATCGTCGGCCGATCCAGGCCTTTGGCACCCTGCTCTATGGGGATAAGGATTATGCCACGGTGAGCGTTCCCGGTTTCGACAGTGATACCTGGGGTGGGATCGTCGGCGTGTCCCTATGGGGTGCTAACTATTTCGCCGGTATTGCCCTGGATTACTCCGAGGAGGACGCGACTTACAAGGACAACGCGGGCAAACAGGACACGGATGCCCTCGGTGTCCAACTCTTCGGTACCTATTACCCCCTGCGCAACAAAAACTTGTATCTCAGCGCGGCGTTTCGCTACGGTAGCTCGGATATCGCTACCGAGCGGACATTCATCACGTCTAATGCCGTAGACAACAATAATCGAAACGTCCCGACGACTGCGCACGGTAGCACGAACGGCAGTGCCACTAGCCTGCTCGGCGGCGCCGGTTACAGTTGGCTGATTCAACCCAAGACCCTGATCGGGTTGACCGGCTGGCTGTCCTGGGCAGACAACGCCATCGACGGCTATACAGAGAGCGGATCGATCGCTCAGGGCAACGAATTCAATCCGGCCACTGGTAACTTGAGATTCGGCGACGACAACTATTCGACCTTCAACGGCATCCTGACTGCGAATATCCTCCACGCGATACCCATCTCTAACGGGCGAGTCTCCCCGGGGCTGTCGGTGAGCTATGTGCATGAATTCGAGAGCGACACCCGAACCATCGATGCGACCCTGGTGGATGTGGCCGACGCGACCAATAATCAGATCAGCTACGCCACCAACCCGTCTGACCCGAATTATTTTCTGGTTGGCGCCTCTCTGACCGCGGAACTCAACCAAGGCACCACTCTATACGCGACCGTCACCGCCACCGTTGGCCATGACTGGCGCAACGAGAATGTGTTCGCGGTGGGTCTGAACCAGGCGTTTTGAGTCAATTCGCCCCGACCCGACCGGCGCGCCGGTCGGGTCGGCTCCCCTTTTGGGCCCCCGGGCCGGGGCCACCCGCTCTTAGCGAGAATCCGCCATATCGACCTGGAGCCCCTGGAGAATCGCCGGCCAATGGCGTTCCCAACCGCTGTTGTGGCTGGTATCCGGCAGCAGGGTCAGGCGCCCGCCGAGCCTTGCCGCCGCGGCGCGCAGCAGGTCGGGTGGGATCTCGCGGTCCTGCTCGCCCCCATAGTGGCGCTGGAGCGTCGTCCCCGGCAGGGCCGGTCCGTCGACTGGGTTGAGCGACCCGGCAAGAGGACTATATCCACGCCGTCGGGTCCAGGCGTCCGTATCGAGGTTTCCGGCCAGGGTCACGACGGCCACCACCTGGGACACCCGTCGTGCCAGCAAGACCGCAAGTGCCCCGCCGCCGCTGTGCCCAATCAGCATCAGGGCGCGCCCCGGCGGTACGCTCCCGGCCAGGGCGGCAGCCATGCTGGCAACGACTGCGTCGCTATAGCGGGCGCGGGTCCACAGGGCGGGATTGCAGCCTGGCGCCGTGGCGAGTCCGTGGTAGCAGGGGCGCCCCAGCAGCAGGCTCGGGGCCGGGTCCAGAGCCATCAGGGTCGGCACGACCGGGTGGCGGGGCGTGGGGTCCGCTGCGGGCAGAGCGGACCGGATGAAGGGGGTCCCGTCGCCGGTCAGATAGACGTGCAGGGGACCCCGCTCGGCTGGGCGGTCCGGCTGCCGAAAGACGATATGCTGGAAGCCGAGCCCCTGGACCTGGGCCTGTTCCAGCCCGGCGGCACGCGCCGTGCGCTCGAATCCCAGGTGCGCCGGCGTGCAGCCCGGCCCGCACAGCGATGCGCACAGGGCCTCGACAAGGCACAGACCGAGTCGCGCCCGTATCGAGGCCACGGGATCAAGGGTTGGCGTGGGGCGCGAGCGCGGCCATCTCGTCGCCGACGGCTCGGGTCCTGGGGGCGTCCGGTCCGAGCAGGCGGACATAGATGGCATGGGCGGTCTCCAAGCGCTCTCTGGCCTGAGCCATGCGCCCCTGGTCTCGATAGAGCCGGCCCAGCAGTTTGTTGCGATAGGCCACCTTCAATTCGTCGGCGTTTGCCGCGGCGATTTCGATGGCGGTGAGATAGAGGGGCTCGGCCTCTTCGGGCCGGCCGAGCCGGACCAGCACCCGTGCCAGATTGCTGGTGGCGGTGCCGTAATCGGGGTGTGCGGTGCCGAGTTTGAGGGCGAAGATGTCCCGCGCCTTGCGGTAGGACTCGGCCGTTTGCTCATAGGCCCCCTTGCGCTCGTAGACCACCGCCAGATCGTTGCTTAAGTTCGCCATCAGCAGGTGCTGCTCGACTGCTGAGGGTTGGGCTGGGCCGGGATGCCCGAGTAACGGGCCTTCGCCGAACGGCCGCTCCAGGTTCTCCCGCAACAGCTTCACCGCCTGGGTGTAGCGCGACTGGGCCTCGTCGAGGCGCCCCTGGCTTACGTACACGTCGCCCAGTCCGTCGAAGAGGGACACCACGATAAAGTGCGATGCCTCCCGATCCCGCCGCTTGAGTGCCTTTTCCCACACGGTCAATGCAGTCTCATACAAATCCTCCGCCCCCGCAAGATCACCCTGTCTGCGCTTGACTGCTGCGAGATTTTGGAGAACGCCCAGCGTGATCACGTGGTCTTTCCCCAGGGCCTCCCGGTAAATGTCGAGGACCTGGTTCCATTGCCGTTCTGCCTGCCCATAGCGTTGTGTATTGAAATAGAGTGCGGCGAGTCCGTTGACGGTTACGGCACGCTCCACCTGCGAGACCCCGGATGCGGAAGCCGTCAACTCCAGGGCCCGGGCGTAGAGCGCCTCGGCGGCGGAGAGATGACCCTGCAGCGTCCGCAGGCGCGCCAGGTTGGTCACGACACCCGCCAGGGCCGGGGCGTC
>DYPP01000008.1:0-22371 GCA_020719845.1 Treponema denticola
TTATCGGTACAAATCTAAAAACCGATGTTTTCAGATTTGACTCATCCTCAGTATTTCCGCAGAATTTCCGTGGGCTGGAGCTTGCCGGCCCGGCGCGCCGGCGGCCAGGCGGCCAGCAGGGACCCCAGCACCGTCAAGACGCCGATGCCGGCCACGGCGGCCCAGTCCACGACTACCGGTATGGATTCCAGGTAGTATTCGGGATCCAGCAGCGTGACCGTCCCGCCGTTGAAAAGCCGGGAAACCGCGCCCAGGGCTTGCTCCAAGCCATGGATGATCTCATTGACAGTATAGCCGATTCCAAGGCCCAGGGCGATACCAACAATTGAACCCGCCAGGCCGGTCAGCAGGGCGGCCAGCATAAAAACGCCGGTGGTGCCGCCGGGATCGGCGCCGAAGGATTTAAGCACCGCGATGTCCTTGCGCCGCTCCACCGCCAGCATCGACGTGGCCGAGGCGACGTTGACCGCCGCGACGGCCACGATCAGGGCCATGATGAACAGCAGCAGCTGCCGGGTGGCCTCGAAGGAGCGGTATTGGGAAACCTGCAGTTCCTTCCAGGTGTAGACCTGCCGCTGGTCTCCCAGCTCCCGGGCCAGGGCGGCGGCGTAGTCCGCGGCGCCGGAGTAAGGGTCATCGATCTTGACGGACAGGAAGGTCCGGGACGTTTCCCGGGGCAGGCTGCGCAGGCCCGCCTGGTAGGAAATGAGGAACCACAGCGCGTCCAGATCGCGATAGCCCGACGAGACGATGCCCGCGACGACGAAGGGCGACAGGCGGGGAATGCTCCGGCCGTCGGCGCCGGTGCGCAGGGTCATCAGCCGCACCGTATCGCCGACCCCGGCGCCGATGGTCCGGGCCAGCTCTTCGCCCAGCAGCGCGGACTGGGCATCGTCCAGCGCGGCGGAGCCGGAAAGCACTTTCAGATAGCGCCGCGTGCCCGGATCCCGCAGAAAATCCGCTTCCACCGCCCGCACCGTGGCTCCCGATTTGCCCCGGGGACCGACCAACAAGCCCAGCCCCTGCCGCTCCGGCCAGGCGCCGGTTACGCCGGGGAAGGCCGCCACCGTATCCCGCAGCCGGAGAACGTCGGCCTCGGCGCTGAAATCATAGATTTCCAGGTGGCCGGTTCCCAGCTCCAGGTAGCGGTCGGTGATGCCCCTGATCATGCCGTCGGCCACGATCAGCGTGACCACCAGGGGCACCAGGCTCAGGGCGATGCCCGCTGCGGCGCCCCGCAGGTAACGTCCGCCTTCCCGGCCGCGGCCCAGCAGGTACCGGGAAGCGATGAACAGACTGGTTCCGGGCTTCAAAAAGCCCCTCCGGACAGTACTCCCGCCTCGAGCCGGTACTGCAGTCCCGCCCGTTCCGCGACGCGCTCGTCATGGGTGACCACAATCAGGGATTTGCCGTGCTTTTCCACGCAGGCGTAGAGCAGCTCCGCGACCACGGCCCGGTTGCCCGGGTCCAGGTTGCCCGTCGGCTCGTCCGCCAGCACCAGGTCCGGGTCGTTGACCAGGGATCGGGCCACCGCTACGCGCTGACGCTCGCCGCCGGAAAGCTGGGAAGGAAAGTGGTGGGCCCGCCCCTCCAGACGCACGTCCGCCAGCAGGGACCGGGCCCGGTCCAGCGCGGTCTTCCGGGATTCCCCGGCCACGTAGGCGGGCAGCATGACGTTTTCCAGGGCGGTAAAATCTTTGAGCAGATAGTGGAACTGAAAGATAAAGCCCACCTGCCGGCTGCGGTAGACGGACAACGCCTTTTCCGACAGCGTACCCAGTTCCAGTCCGCCGACTCGGACCGACCCGGCGTCGCAGCGGTCCAAGCCGCCGAGGATGTTGAGCAGCGTGCTCTTCCCGCTGCCGCTCTCGCCGCGGATGGCTGCGGAAGACGCCGGGGCCAGCTCAAAGTCGAGTCCCCGCAGGATGGCAAGCGTTTCCGTCCCGGAAGCGTAGCTTTTGCCGACCCCCCGGATCAGGACAATGGGATCATTCATAGCGCAGGACCTCCGCGGGCCGGATGCGGGCGACCCTTCCCGAAGCGAGCCAGGCGGCGGCTGTGGCGGACAGCAGGCCGAACAGAAAAACCAGCAAGGCTTCCTGGGGGATGACGCGGCTGGGGATTTCTTTTAGGTAGAACACGGCGGGCGAAAAAACGCGGAACGAGGCGTCCCCCAGGGCGGCGGGTCCCAAAAACGGGGCCAGCGCCGCGTCGGCCACCCCGATCAGACCGTTGACCAGCGCTTCCAGCAGGCTGAAGAAGGTCTGGATGTGCGTAGCGATCAGCAAGCCCGGAATGATCCCCCCCGTCGCGCCCAGGGCGCCGATGATCAGGCCATCCCCGGTAAAAACCAGCCGCACCGCCAGTTCCGAGGCGCCCACGGCCCGGAGCAGGCCGATTTCATCCTGCCGCTCCAGCACGGCCCGGCGCTGGGACTGAAAGATGTTGAGCCCCACCACCACGAAGATCAGGGCGACGATGACGAACATGAGCAGTTTTTCCGTGCGCAGGGCGCCGAAAAATGCCCGGTTATAGTCCCGCCACGACTCCAGGGGGATCGTTGCGGCGGATTCGAGCTCCCGGATGGCCCGGATCCCGGCGGCGTCGCGCCAGCGGTTGCGCAGCTTGATGCCGTAGGCTTCGGCGCCCGAAGCGCCCGCCAACCGGCGGGCGGCCGGGAGGGCAATGATGGCCCAGCCCAGGTCGTACTGATAGAACCCGGTACGGAAGATTCCGGTTACCCGGAACGGTTCGGTGGCCAGGGATTCCAGTCCGGCGCCGGCCAGGGAGACCAGATTGACCGTGTCGCCGAGGCGTACCGACAAGGTCCGGGCCAGTTCGGCGCCCAGCAGCACCGTCCCGTCGTCCTCCAGGTCGAAGGAGCCGGCTTCGAACTCCAGCCGGCGCGCCAGACCGGGGTCCCTACGCGGAGCGTCCGCCGGAAGTCCGCGCACCCCGCAGGCTTGCTGGCTGCGCCGGTTGCCGCCGGCCAGGGCCTGCAGTTCGACGAAGGGGACGGCGGAGGCGATTTCCGGCAGGCCGCGCAGATCCCGGAGCAGTGCTTCGTCGCTCCCGGTTTCCGGCAGCGGTCCGGCCCGGACGTGGAAGGAGGACAATTCCAGGATACTGTCGATGAAGCCCAGCTGGAACCCGTTCATCACCGCCAGGATGACGGTTAAAGCCAGCACGCCGACGGCGATGCCGAGGATGGGCAACAGGGAGGAGGGCGCGGTTTTATCCCGCCGCCGGCTGGTTACGTAACGGGCGGCGGCAAAGCCGACCCAGCGCAGGGAATTCTTCGACGTCCTCCGCATCAGCGGCCCTGCCCTTGGGCGGGTCGGATACGTTCTTCCGCCACCTTGAGACCCGCCTCCCAGATAGCCCTCAGCACCAGGTTGCCGTCCACGTAGAGCTCTTCCACTTCCCGTCCATCCTTCAGGGCAACCTGTCGTTCCAGCGCGCCGTTGCGGTAGTTTTTTTCCAGAACCCGCGTTCCCGCCGGGTCGTAACCGTATTCGGTGCGGAACTCCGCGTCGCCGGCGACGCGGACCACCGCCAGCAGGCGGTCGCCTTCCCAGGTGTTGCGGATTTCTTCCACCGTCCGGCCTTCCTGATCCCGGCGCAGCTCGGAAAGGATGCGCCCCCGGTCGTCGACGGTGGTATCCGCACCAGCCGCTGCGGCGGCCAAACCCAGTTCACCGGGCCGCGCCGCCCGGACCAGGCCGTCCGGGGTCGTTCGCTCGATGGACGCCAGGGCGCCGGTGCGTCCGTAGAAATAGCGCTCCGTCCACAACCGCACCGGACCCGGGTAGGCTTCCGTCTCGGCGCTGCGGATACGCTGCCCCTCATAAGCGTACCGGGTCCGGACTTCGCCCCCCTTCCCGTCCCGCTGACGCTGTTCGCTCAAGCAGCCCCGGGAATCATACCGTTCGACCAGACCGGTTCCGTCGGGCATGCCCAGCAACTGGGCCCGCTGGACTCCGGCCTGGTCGGTGCACGTCCAGCGCTCCCGGACCGGGCTTCCCTTTTCGTACAGCACGTACCGTTCCGCCCGCCAGCCGGCTTCCAGGGGGATTCCGAAGGCTTCTTCCGCCGCCGCAAGGGGTCGCGGCTCAAGGGACAAGCCGTAGTCCTCCCGGAGCGCCCGGCCTTGGGAGACGGCCTCCCGGGGCAACCCCGTGGCGTCCGAACGGTACCACTGCTGCGCGCCTGAGTCCAGGGCGCAGCACAGGAACAGGATCCCCAGGGCACGCCCCATCTGGTCACTCAAGGCCGACGAACTCCCGGGCGTAGGCCCGGGGATCAAAATCGGCGATGTCCCCGTAGCCCTCGCCGGTGCAGACGTAGACCACCGGCAGGCTCAGGGACCGGCTGAGGGAAAAGGCGACCCCGCCCCGGGCGCTGGAATCGTACTTGGTCAGTACGACACCGTCCAGGCGGACCGCGTCGTTGAAGGTCTCCGCCTGGACCAGGGCGTTCCGCCCGGTGGTCGCGTCCAGCACCAGCAACTTGACGTACCCCGCGCCGGCGGCTTTGAGGGCCACCACGCGGTCTATTTTCTTCAGTTCCTCCACCAGCGCCGCTTTGGTATGCATCCGGCCGGCGGTGTCGGCGATGACCAGCGCGTTGACCCCCGACTGCGCCGCCTCCAGGGCGTCGAACACCACCGCCGCCGGGTCTCCGCCATGCTTGTGGGCTACGACCCGGGCGCCGATCCGTTGGCCGTGAATTTTAAGCTGATCGATGGCCGCCGCCCGGAAAGTGTCCGCCGCGGCCAGCACGACCCTGCGGTCCTGACCGGCCTGGTAGCGGTGGGCCAGTTTGGCGGCGGTGGTGGTCTTGCCCACGCCGTTGACGCCCAGCAGCAGCAGGACGGTAAACCCGGACAGGTCCAGCGCCGGCCGCGCGGCCTGCCGGAGGTCACGCTCCAGCAATTCCGCCAGCAGCCGGCGCAAGGCTTCCGGATCCTGGGTGTTCTGCCGGCGGCTGAGGGTCCGCAGTTCTTCCACCGCCGCGTACGCCTCGGCGGCGCCGAAGTCGCCTTCCACCAAAAGATCCGACAGGTCGTCGAAAAGTTCTTCCGACACCGCTCCCCGGAACCGGAACAGCGCCTTGATCCGGTCGGTAAAATTCATCGCCCCCACAAAAAACCATCCTTGACCAGCGGTACGGACCGCCGATTGGAAATATACACATAACGCGCCAGCCGGTATATCGATTCGGCCAAAAAAACGCCCGCCAGGGTCCAGACGGCGACGGAAGCGTAGTAGCCGGTATAGGCTTCGTCGAAAATGGATGGGTCGCCGTAATAATTGGCCGCGTCGATATAGGTGTTGGCCATCCCGCTCAAAAGGTACGCCGCCGGCAAGGCCAGCCAGAAGCGGCCGTAGGCACCGTAGAATTGCCGCCGCCCGGCGTCCACCGGTTTTGCCGCCGGGTCCGGCTGCGGCAGGGGGCTCAGCGCCAGGCTGCCGGTTTGGCCCGCGACCACCGCCTGGGCGCTGGAACCGTCGGGCCCTTCCACCTGGATGTACTCGGGTATATCCGACCGGATCAGCACCATAGCCGGACTGCTTCCCGCGTAGGTCACCCCGTGGTAGACGCTTCCGCCGCCGTCGACGCTGACTTCCAGGGCTTCCCGGGCCAGGGGCGCCAGGGACGTTTCCAACCGGGACAGCTCCCCCGGATGCAGATCGATGCTGAAGGACCGGTCCACGTACCCGGACCGCGAAAGCTCGACGGCCGTTTTTCCCGGCGGCATTTCCCGCGCTCCCGTGCTGCCCCGGCCGGCGACGACGTCGTCGACGACGATCAGCGCGTCCCCGGGTTCGACCGTCACCTCCAGCGCCGCCGCCGGCCGGTTGGACACCGCAGCCAGCAGTCGCCCCGCGCTTTCCGCCAACGCCGCCTCCTGGTTTTCCGGCGAAAACAGGAGCACGTCTTCCAAAAGCACCGCCCCGGTTACCGCTCCGTACAGGCGCAGCCGCAGCCGGAAGCGTCCGTAATAAGGATCGAGGGCGCCCGTCAGCAGGGCGTCGACGTTCTTTTCGCGACAGTAGTCGGCTTCTTGGCCCGACGGGGGCGCGGCGGTAAAAAGCCCATTTCCGTCCTCTCCGTCGATGATCACCGCCGGCTCCGGCGTGATCTGCGGCGCTTGCCCGCGGACCACGGCGGCTTCCTTCTCCAGCTCGACGATGGCGGCTTCGAGCTTTTCCAGCGCCGACCGGTATTTCCAGTCCCGGTAGCCCTTGAAGAACAGGGCGTCCCGTTCGGCCCGCTTGGCCGCCAGGGCGTCACCCGCCTTCCTTCGCGCTTCCTGCCAGGCCAGGGCGGCGTAGGTTTCCGTCTCCGCCGCGTCCCGCAGCCGGGTATCCGCCGCCGCCAGGGAGCGGACCAGGGAGCGGATCAGCGTATCCGCGATCAAGCGTTGGGATTCGGACAAGGCCGACGCGTCCAGGGCGCAGACGGAAAGCTTCCACTGGCCGTACAGCGGTTCTGCGGCCAGGGCGGGAACGCTGCCGATCGCCGCCGCCAGCAGAATGGCCGGCAGCCCGCGATGCCCCCGGCGGCGCTCGTCAGTCCCGGCTTTCGGCGTTCCAGGCAAAGCGCAGGTACTCCTCGATAAACGGATCGATATCGCCGTCCATGACCGCCTGGATGTTGCCCACCTCGACCTTGGTGCGCGCGTCCTTGACCATGGTGTAGGGTTGAAAAACGTAGGACCGGATCTGGTGCCCCCAGGAAATGTCCTTTTTTTCCTGGGCAAACCGTTCGTTGTCCTTCTCTTTTTCCGCCCGGTAGTGCTCGTAGAGCCGGGCCTTGAGCACGCTCATGGCAAAAGCCTTGTTTTTGATCTGGCTGCGTTCATTCTGGCAGGCCACCACGATGCCCGTGGGCAGGTGGGTAAGGCGCACGGCGCTGTCCGTCTTGTTGACGTGCTGGCCGCCGGCGCCGCCGGAACGGTAGGTATCCACCCGCAGGTCCTCGGGCCGGATATCCACCTGGATGGAATCGTCGATGACCGGGAAGACGTAGATGGAGGCAAAGGACGTATGCCGCCGGGCGTTGGCGTCGAAGGGAGAAATGCGCACCAACCGATGGATTCCGGATTCGCCCTTGAGGTAGCCGTAGGCGTACTCGCCGTCTATTTTGACCGTCGCCGATTTGAGGCCCCCTTCGGCTTCCAGCATATCCAGTTCTTCCACCGCAAAACCGCGGCGCTCGGCCCAGCGCAGGTACATCCGATACAGCATCTGGGCCCAGTCGCAGGCTTCGGTACCGCCGGCGCCGGAGTGGACGGTCATAAAGCAGGCGTGGGTATCCATCTCGCCGGGCATCAGTTCAAAAATATTCAGTTTTTCAAAATCTGCGTTCAGATTCTTCAAAACCGCCTCGATTTCCGCGGCCTGGCCCTCGTCCTTTTCCGACTGGGCCAGTTCCAGCAGCACTTCCAGGTCGTCGACCTCCGCCACCAGCCGCTTCCAGGGCTCGTACCGGCCGCGGAGCAGTTTGAGTTCGGTCATGACCTTTTCCGCCGCCGCGGGATCGTTCCAGAAGGTTTCGAGGGTCGAGCGTTCCTGCAGTTCGGCTATGCGCGCTTCAAAGTGGGAATCCTCAAAGACGCCTCCAGGTATCGTGGATGCGGGCTTTGAGCTCGACGACGCGGGGATTCAATTCGGAAAGCAGCATGGGGACTCCTTATTTTTTGCGCCGGACCGGAACGGTGGGCATCGGGGCGGCGGCCGGGATTTTGGCCACCAGGCGCCGCCATTTCTTGTCCTTGAGGGCGGAAACCACCAAGGTTTCTTCCAGGGGAAACTGAAAGATGCGTATCTTGTCGTAGGCGTCGCAGGCGCGATCCAGATCGTGCTTCAGGCGGTCCAGGGTCGTCGGGGGCATCATCGTCGATTCCCAGACGCCGCGCTGCACCTTTTCAAAACCGTAGCGGGCCAGCAGGTCCGCCAGTTCCCGGGCACGGCCTTCCGAACCCGGATCCAACGCGATTGATACGAACATGCCCGATAGAGTACGAAAATGCGCGATCTATGTCAAACCACTATGGACGGGACCGCTTTGGGCCGATTAGAATGGAATCATGCGGCGAATGAAGATGCTTTCGTATACCCTGCTCATTTTGTTGACCGCGGCGCGGGGCTTTTCCGATCCGGAAACGGAAAAATCGGTCTTTGCGCCCTTTGTGTCCCGGCTGGCCGGGGAAATCAAAGACGGTATGGTCAAATTGACCTGGACCGATTCCCGGGACGTTACCGGTCCGGTGTACGTCTACCGTTCCGCCGGGACCCAGGCGGAAGCGGCCAAGACCG
Source organism: Treponema denticola (assembly GCA_020719845.1). GTDB lineage: Bacteria > Spirochaetota > Spirochaetia > Treponematales > Breznakiellaceae > DYPP01. The sequence goes on from DYPP01000008.1 coordinate 8,325, forward strand.
TCCCGGTGGAAGTGCCCTACGGCGCCCAGTCCTACCTGGACCAGGTGGAAGCGGCGGGGGTCTGGCAGTACCGGCTGGTGGCCAGCGATACCCAGGGCCGCCGTTTTGAGATCGCCATTCCCTATACCAACGCGATTTCCGTCACCGTGCCGCCGAACGCTGCGGTACCCGCCGTCCTGCCCGCCGTCGCGACGCCCCTACCCCCGGGGGACGCCGGCGGCTTCAGCTCCCTGGAGGCGGTAGTCCGGGGCGACGCGGTGATCGTTTCCTACACTGCAACGGAAAACAGCCGGACCAGCGTGCTCTACCGCAGCGCCCAGCCCCTGGCGGGAGTCTCGGACCTGCTGGACGCGGTCATCGTCCAGGCGGGCATCAGCGCTTCGCCCTACGTGGACTATCCGGTCCCGGGCATCGACTACTACTACGCGGTACTGTTCGAAGACGACCTGAAAACCGGACGGGTGAGCATCGTGCCGGGCAGGAACGCCACCACCGTGCCGGTGGAGGTACCCGCCGGCAAGTACCGCATCGGCCTGCCCGGACCCCGGTCGGATATCCGGTCCATGCCTTTGCCGCTGATTTCCATCCACACTGCGGTGCCCGGCGCCGCGCTGAACGCCGGTCTGCCGGCCAACCGCGCCGCCCTGAGCGCCGAAGCGGCCAAGGCCGTCGCCTTCTGGACTGCGGCGGCCACACAGCCGCGGCGGCCGGAAAAAAAGCCCCGGGCTTTTGCCCAGGACCTGCTGGCTCCCGCCGGCGGGGAGGAGTATACCCTCCGGGCCATCGTGCAGGGCCCCTTCGCCAAACGGGACTGGGCCGCCGCCACGGAAGAATTCGCCAAGTACCTGTCCCTGCCCCGCAGCACGGCTTCCGAAGCCCGGGCGCGGTTCTATCTGGGACAAGCCTACTATTTTTCCGGGCAGAACCGGGAAGCGCTGTTTGAATTCCTGTCGGTCAAAAATCAGTATCCGGAAGAAGCTTCCGAATGGATCCAGGCCGTGCTGCCCCGGCTGACGCTCAACGCAACGTCCTGAGCAGGGTCCGGAGCTCCGGGTCCATGACCGCTTCATCCTGCTGGGGAACCGGATTCTGTTCCCCGGGAGACTTGAGAATTTCATCCCCCGCAGCGATGCGGTCGAAAAACCCGACCCGGGAAACCGTGCCCGCGGCGATCTGTTCGTCCACTTCGTCGATGAGCAGCGTACCCACCACGTCCTGCCGCGCATAGCTCAGGCCGAGGCCCTCGTTCCGGGGCTGCGCGGCGCCCCGGCGTACGATCTCATAGCTCGCCTTGGGCTCTACGCCGTCCGCCCTACCCTTGTCCATCAAGGCCGCCCCGGCCTGCCGGCGCACCAGATGAGCCCGGAAGGGCAAGGCCGCCGCCACCAGGTCGACGATGCCCCGGGCGGCGTTGCGCAGCCGGTCGGCGCCGCTGCGATAGGACCGATACTCCGCGGCGGGAGCGCCGGTCCGACCGACGAACAGTTCACCCCGCAGGGATAGGTCCCGATCCCCTTCGGCGACGCTCAAGATCAGGAAATAGTCGGCCTCCGCTTCCCGGGCGGCGCGGAAAGCGGCGGAAAAACTATTCTGGTCCGTCGGAAGGTTGAGGGCGACCGCATTGCCGTCGTGGGACAGCAGATCCCGGACGTAGACCGCGGCGACGGAAGCCGCGTCCACGTGGTTGAAGGCCGACTGGGCGGCGACGGAAAAAACCGCCAGCTTCCAGTGCCGGGAAGCCAGTTCCACGGGATCCACGTTCCAGCGGCGGTGCAGGGCGTCCACGAGCAGCGAATCGTAGGCTTCCACGGCGTCGTTCACCGCCTGATCCGACCGCCCCTGTTCCTGCAGAAAGCGCAGCTCCGCCAGCTGGCGGGCCGGATAGCCCATGACCCGCAGCAGTTCGGCGTATTCCCGCCGATCCGGGGCGTAGGGATAGAGCCGCAGGCCGCGGCGGTATTCGAACAGCGCCTGGTCGGAAAGGTTGCGGCTCCGGTATTCCCGGGCGCGCACAAAATGCCAACGGGCCAGGGGAACGCGGCCTGCGTCTTCCAGGGACGTGCTGCCGGAGACCACGTTTTCCAGGGCGGCGCGGATAAACTCGTCCTCCCCGTCCACCGCCAGGGCGCCCTTCAGGATGGTCATGGCTTCCGCGCTGCGGCCCAGGCGAACGTAGGACAAGCCTTTCAGGTACCACGCCAGGCCATCGTCGCGGTTTTCGGCGATCGCCGCGTCGGCCAGCCGGGCCGCTTCCTCAAAGCGTCCCGACCGATAGCGGACCGAAGCCAGCAGGGAACGGGCGGCCGTAAAGGAAGGCTTCAGCGTCAGCGCCGACTCCAGGCCGGAGGACGCGCTGTCCAGACGCCCGGCGGCGGAATCCAGATAAGCCGCGTAGTAGTGCACCCGGGGGTCGTCGGGATGCCGTTCCACCGCCCGGGCGGCGTAGGCGGCGGCGGCGACGGGATCGCCCAGGGAACCCAGCACCAGCGCCAGGGAAAGCAGCGCCCGGCGATCGTCCGGATAGCGGCGCACCGCTTCCCGGTAGCGGGCCACCGCGTCTCCCGCCCGGCCGCGGGCTACATCCAGCTCCGCGGCGGCGAACAGGGCCTCTTTATTGTAGGGTTCCCGCACCAGCACTTCGGCGATGACCGAGGCGGCGCCTTCCAGTTTGCCCAGGGCGATCAGGATCAGGGCTTCCAGGTTGGCCGCGGCGGCGGAAGCCCGGGAGAGGGTCCGCGCTTTTTTTACCCAGGTCAGGGCTTGGTCGTATTCCCCCAGTTCATAGTAGCATTCCGCCAGGGCCACGACGCTTTCCGCGTGGGCCGGATTGATGCGCAGGGATTCCAGCAGCGCCTCGGCGGCGGAATACCAGTCTTCTTCGATCATGAAGCGCCGTCCCTGCTCGTAGCGGGAAACGGCGCCGGACGCGCTTTGGCTGAAAACAGCCGTCGGGTCGCCGCCGGCCAGCGCCAGGCAGACCAGGAGCAGGGCGACGCCGCCCTGCCGGACGGACCGGTACGTCATACCGCACCTCCGGGATTGAGCACGATCTTGACCGTATTGATCTTGTGGCCTTCCATGTCCTGGATGATGTAGTCATGCCCGGAGTGCATCGCCTTTTCGTACTTGACCGGTATTTTTCCGAAAAGATCGAATACGAAGCCGCCCAGGGTGTCGAAGTCGTCGACGGGCAGCTCGATGCCGATTTCTTCGGACAGGTCCTTGAGGTTGACCCGCCCGTCGCACAGGTATACCCCGTCGCCGATCTGCAGAATATCTTCCCGCTCGTTGTCGAACTCGTCCTGGATGTCGCCGACGATCTCTTCGATGATGTCTTCCATGCAGACGATGCCGGAGACGCCGCCGTATTCGTCCACCACCACGGCGATATGCACCCGCCGGCGTCGGAGTTCCCGCAAAAGTTCGTCGATCCGTTTGGATTCGGGTACAAAAAAGGGTTTGCGCAACAGGTCGGCGACCTTGAATTCCTGGTCCCGCACCAGGGACCGCAGCACGTCCTTGACGTAGAGGATGCCGATCACGTTGTCGATCGTGTCCTTGTACACCGGAAACCGGGAATGGCCGCATTCGGCGATCAGGTCGAGCAGCTCTTCCCGGTCGGCGTCCACGGAAAGGAACACCGTGTCGATCCGGGGCACCAGGACTTCCTTGACCACCGTTTCCGACAGTTCCACCACGCCCCGGATCATGTCCCGCTGTTCGGTCTCCAGCTCCCGGTAATCCGCATTTTCCGGCCCGTTCCGGGTACCCAGCCAGCGGTCCAGAATGTTTCGCACGCTCATGAGAGAATTCGCTCCCCGGACAAGGCCGCCACTATTTCTTCTTGCCGCACCAGCATCGGCTCGGCGCTTTCGTTGCTTTCGTGATCCTGGCCGTCCAGGTGCAGAATACCATGAACCGTCAGGCGGCGTAACTCCTCATCTTCGGAAACCGCGAAATACCCGGCGTTTTCACCCAGCGTGGGCAGGGAAATGACGATATCCCCGGCGATGAAGCGCGGCCCATCCCCTTCGTCCGCCAGGGTCTCCCCCAGGGCAAAGGACAGCACGTCGGTGGTTTCGTCCTTGCCGCGGTACCGGGCGTTCAGTTCCCGCATCGTGATGTCGTCGCAGAGCACGATGGAAAGGTCCCAGTTGTCCCGGCCGAGAACCCGCAGCGCCGCTTCGGCGTAAGCGCCCAGCCGGTCCGCCCAACCGGGAAGGTCCACGCCCCGGGAACCGACTTCCACCCGGTTCACCGCTGCAGCTCCCGGACGGGCTTCGGGTACTCGATGCGCGAATGGTAGTGGCCGGCCAGGACCCGGACAAAGGCTTTCTTGATCGCCTCCAGGTCCCGGAAAGTCAGCTCGGCCTCCGCTAGCTGGCCTTGTTCGAATTTGGTCATGATCAGCTCCTGGACGAATTTTTCCAGTCGGCTCATGGTCGGTTTTTTGAGTGTCCGCACCGCCGCCTCGACGGTGTCCGCCAGCATCACCACCGCGGATTCCCGGGACCGGGGCGGCGATCCGGGGTAGCTGAAGTCATCGGTCTTGACCTGGTCTTCGTGTTTGAGCGCTTCGTTGTAGAACCAGCTGATGACCGAGTTGCCGTGGTGTTCGGCGATGATGTCCACCACTTCCCTGGGCAGTCCCAGGCGGTAGGCTTTTTCCATACCCACCTTGACGTGGCTGCGGATGACCATGGCGGAGATGCGGGGGGCCAGGTCTTCGTGCCGGTTGTAGGCGGTCTGGTTTTCGATAAAATAATCCGGCTGGTCCATCTTGCCGATATCGTGGTAGTACGCCCCTACCCGGGCCAGCAGGCTGTCGGCGCCGATCTCCCGGCAGGCCGACTCGGCCAGGTTGGCCACGGTCACCGAATGGGCGTAGGTGCCCGGGGCGGCGATCAACAGCCGCTTGAGCATCGGCGAATTCAAGTCCGACAGCTCGATCAGCCGGAAGGAGGTAGCCGTATTGAGCGCCTGCTCCAGCAGGGGCAGAAAGCCCAGCGCCAGCATCCCCCCGGCCATGCCGTTGAAAGCGGCCCAGAAGACCGCCGGCGGATAGGCCCGCCCCGAAGCCCGCTGCAGCAGCAGGACCGCGATTGCCGCCCCGCCGTTGGCCAGGGCGATGACCAGGCCCGCCTTGACCAGATCCATGCGCCGTTCGGCGCCCTGCATGGCGTAGACGCCGGCGATTCCCGAGGCGACGGCGAAGATAAAAGCGCCGCTGTCTAGGGCCCCGGTGCCAAACGCGGCCAGCGGCAGCGCTACGGCCACCGCCGCCGCTACCCGGGGGCCGATGAGGATGGCCGGCAGCATCACCACCAGGGAGGTGGGCAAAAAAATGGCGGCGGGAAAGAAATCCATGTCCGCCGCGGCTCGTCCGGCGAATACCGCCGCCACCAGGTAGGCCCCGCTCAGTCCGGCCAGCAAGTATACCTCCGCGGGCTTCAACGAACGGCCGGTTACCCGGCGGCCGGACAGAAAGGACAGGAGTCCGAAAGAAAGCAGCAGTACCAGCACCTGGCCCACGATCCGTCCGGGATCGCTACGCGTCAGGGACGCGCTGAGGGCCCGTAGCCGGACCAGGTCATCCGTGGCCACGACGGCCCCTTTTTTGATGATCCGGTCGCCCCGCTCGATGCGCTTGATCACCGGTTCGACCCGGGAGCGGACCTCCGCCAGGTGCCGGCGGGTCTCTTCGGGCGAGAAGAACACATTCTCCAGCAGGAAGGGATAGAGCAGCGCCGGGGCCTGATCCCCGAAGCTGGAAGGATAGGTGCCCGAGTGTCCGATCTCGGCGATCCGCTCCCGCGCCGACTGCAGCGTAACGATCCGGGTATAGTTGATCCGTTCCCGCTCCGACCGGGCGCCGGTCTGGCGCTCCAGTTCGGCGGTGTCCGGATTGTACGCCTCCAGTCCTGATTGGGGCAGGGCGAACACGCCCCCTTCCAGGGTAAGCCGGAGGATGGCCGCGCCGTAGTCCAGAAAACGTTCCCGTCCGGGGTTGCGGAACAGCGCGTCCAGCGTCTCTTTGGGAAAAGTCCCGGGATGATCGGCCTGCAGCGCCAGCTTGAAGGCTTCCGCCGACGCCCTTTCCCGGAAAAGACGGGCTACCAGATCCGAAAAGCGTCCATAGGCTTCCAGAGCGTCCTGGGTAACCGCGTCGGAATACCTGAAGACCGCGGGCACCAGCGCTTCCTGGGCTTCGCGGCGCAGCCTGGTGGCTTCTTCGTCGATGTAGGAGACCGGATATTCCGCCGTCACGTCCCGGTCGGCCGGTCGCCCGACTTCGAATTCCCGCAGGTACGCATCGGTGCCCGCGTCGGAACGCGGCCCGCCGGTGACGAAGATCGACACCAGCGTAAAAACGGCCAGGGACGCCGCCGCGGGACCCCGGCGGAAACGGGACGGTTTCAGGGCGCCGAGAAAAGACGCCCCCCGGGGATTATCGTTCGTTGGTTTCGCGCTCATAGGCTTGGATTATCTTCTTGATCAGTGGATTGCGGACCACGTCCGCAGTGTTGAGATAGGCAAAGGAAAGTCCTTCCACCCCGGAAAGCAGGGACAGGGCGTGCAGCAAACCCGATTCGGTCCGCCGGGGCAGGTCGATCTGGGTTGCGTCGCCGGTAATGATGGCCTGGGAACCCGCGCCGATGCGGGTCAGGAACATCTTCATCTGTTCCTTCGTCGTATTCTGGGCTTCGTCCAGGATGACGACGCAGTCGTTGAGGCTCCGGCCGCGCATGTAGGCCAGCGGCGCGATTTCGATGGCCCGGGACTCTTCCATCCGGCGCACCGCCTCGTAGGGCACCAGGGCTTCCATGGCGTCGTAGAGCGGACGGAGATAGGGATTGATCTTCTGCGCCAGATCCCCGGGTAAAAAACCCAGACTTTCGCCGGCTTCCACCACCGGCCGGGTCAGCACCAGCTTACGGCGTTTCTTGCCCAGTACCAGGCGCAGGGCCTCGGCCACGGCCAGGTAGGTCTTGCCCGTGCCTGCGGGACCGACGCAGAACACGATGTCGTGGGTCCGGATGCCCAGGATGTAGGCGGCTTGATTGAGGCTGCGGGGATACACCCGGCCGAAACCGTGGGGAATCTGGATTGCCGCTTCCCGCAGCGGATCCGCCACGGAACCGGCGGTCTCGGCCAGAGCCTTGACGAATTCCGGAGAAGGCTGGTCGCCCTCCCGTACCGTCGCGATCAGGCCATCGATGACCGTCCGGAACCGGGTCAGACCGTCCTGGCCGGCTCCTTCCAGGCACAATTCGTTGCCCCGGGTGGCTATCCGCCCGCCCAGGGAGTCTTCTATCACCCGCAGATTGCCGTCATTGGCGCCGCAGACGCCGGCCAATATATCGTGATTATCCAGTACGATAGTGATGCTGTCGTCCAAAAGAACCTCGGTGCCGCAAGTGTATAGACCGTACCGCGGCGCGTCAACCGGTCGGAAGCTCCGGCTCAGTAGTACACAAAAGCGTCCTTGTCCCGGGTAATCTGGGTTTTCAGTTCCGGAATCGGGATCCACTGCACCAGGAAAGAGACTTTGGTATTGAACAAGTAGCGGTACGGCACCTGGGTCGTGTCCAGGTAGGGCGCCAGGTCGATGCCCAGCTTGGCGTTCCAGTCGCCCAGGTAGTGGGTAGCGCCGAAGCTGAAGGATTTCAGCTTGAAACCCGAGCTTTGCCGTTTTTCTTCGTCGTCGAAACGGAAGGAATCGGCCAGGTCCACCAGGATATTTTGTTCCCCCGGGACTGCTACGTTTTCCTGCCAGATGGGTAGATCCTGAAGGTAGCGGTAGAGCACGGCGTTCTGGGACTTGGCGCTCAGGGTCAGATCCATGAATTCGGCGATCTTCACCGTGGTGCCCAGGGAAAAGGAGAAGGTCGAATAGGTATAGCGCTGCAGGTCCAGGTCCAGGCTGGTGGCCAGGTTGAGGGTATAGGCGATGCGGTCCAGCCAGAGCGGGTCCCGGGCCTGGGCGTCGTTGTAGGCCAGGGAAATCTTTTTGGGAAGCAGGCGCTGCGGGTCGGCGCTGGTTTTCCAGCCGTAGTCGGCTTCCATCTCGTAGGCGTAGGAATAGGCCGCCTGGAACGAAGCGGACAGCTTGCCGAAGGCCAGGGAGCTGACCAGGGAGGTAAGCTCTTCCAGTTCGGGATCGTAGACGCCTTCCTGCTTCAGGGTCCGTTTTTCGCCCAGATCCAGGGTTTCCGAAAAAGTTACCGGATTGTAGTAGGGGGTCCCGAAGGGATCCAGGACCGCGGCGCCGACGGTGGACTGGGTACGCCAGACGCGCAGGGTGGAACCCGCGGACAGCTTGCCTTCTTCCGGCGGCAAGTCGGAGACCAGGAAAAGGCTTTGTTCCCTGCCCCGGATCGAAGCGGCCATAGTGGCCGCCAGGGAGTGGGTTTCCAGGTCTTCCGGTGTCCAGGTACCGTAGACCAGCTCCCAGGAAGGCTCCAGGGCGCTGCCGTCGAAGGCGGTTTTGGCCAACAAGCCCTTCAACGTATACTTCAGATTGCTGCCGCCCCAGACTTCGTCCCCGACGAAGGGCTTGGCGGTCAGGCTGAATTCGGCGTTGGAAGTGAACAGCGTGGAATTGTAGGCCCGCAGCAGGGCGGCGTCTTTTTCCGCCGGGCTGTCGTATTCCTCCGCCTCCTCGTTCAGGTACGAATAGTCCTGCCAGGCGCCGGTGCCGCCGGCGTGCAGCAACGCCGTCAGGTAACCCTGGGAGTCGGAAAACGTCAGGGAGGTCGTCGCCTCGGACTTGAGCGTGGTCAGGATGGACGAATAGTCGTCCCAGGCGATATCCGACGCTTCGGGCCAATGGGCTGCCGAAGAACGGAACTGCAGTTCCGAAGCGACCGAGGGCGTCAGGCGGTAATCCAGGACCAGGCGGAAGTCCCGATCCGTGGACGGCAGCGCAAAACTTTGCGCCAGCGCCGGCGGCGCCGGGTCGGCGGACGCAACGCTCCGTTCCGTTTCCCGTTCCGGCCAGGGGGACACGGGTACGCCGATACCCGCCAGGGGATCCGCAATCGGGGTACCGGCCTGATCCGCCGCGCCGCCGGGGGCTGTGGCCTGGGGCGCGCCCAGGCTCAGGGGGATTCCGGTTACCGAACCGATGGCCGAGATCAGGGTGAATTTATCGGGATAGAAGAAGGTGCGGTCCGGGCTGGTGGTTCCGGACAGATCGGTGGAAGTCCTGGTCTTGAAACTTAGAGCCGAAGCGGCGCTGGTGAGGGTCAGGGCGGAGACGGCGGGTTTCAGGGATTCCACTTTTGGGTTCAGGGAACCGCCAAAGCGCCATTCGTAGGCTCCCAGCACGCCGATGGCGGCGGCGTCCTCTTCGACGGCGGCGCCTTGCTTGATCATCTCGAACCAGTCCATGTTTTCCGAACGGTTCAGGAAGTCCTGGTCCACGTAGGGATCGGCGTAGAAAGGAAGCGACCAGGTCAGGGATCCCGCGGACCCCGTCAGCGAGCCCGTGGCCTTCAACCGGTAGCGGAAGGGCAGGGTCCGGGAAAAAAGGCGGGTTTCGTTCCACTCGCTGACGCCGTCGAATTGGGCAAAGGGCGTATAGTAATCGCCGCCCACCAGGTAGACGTTCCGGGTCAGCCCGAGTCCGGCGGAAAAGTCCGTTTTTCCGAAGATGCCGTTTTTGGGCAGATAGACTTCGGTGCCCAGATACGCGCCCAGGTTGGCGTAGGCGTCGAACAGCAGGGACCAGCGCGGCGCGTCGGCATCGGTCAGCAGTTTGCCCGTGCTGCGCAGAAAGAGGCCTTCCCGCACCCTTTCCGTGTTTTCCCCGGAACCCAGAATCTTGGTGATGGAATTTTCCGAAGCCGCCGCGGCCTTCGGACGGCCCAGCAGGTAGGTCGTGGTCTGCAGGAAGGATCCTTCCCGGGACCGGTAGCCCAGCACGGGATGAAAAATCAGCTCGTCCCCGGGCAGGTAGAGGAAGGGAATGTAGAGCAGCGGAATTTCGCCCACCTTGAGCACGCCGTTGAAAATGGCCCACTCCGAACCGGGCAGCAGCCACAGTTTGGACGCGTCGATGGACCAGTAGGCTTCGTCCGAACCGGCGTTGCTGATCCGGGCCCGGCTGAGGATGGTGACCTCGTCTTCGGTGCGGGAGATGAGGTCCCCGGCAAACCGGTAGGTGGTCTGTTCGCCGGCCAGGGACCGCTCGGACACGCCGGCGATGAACACCCCCGCCCAGCTATCCAGCTGCAGGGTCAGCGTTTCTCCCCGGAAGGTTTCCACCGTGCCGCCTGATTCCTTGACGTATTCCACCGCTCCCTCGGCGGAAAGGCTGTTCCGTGTCCGGTTGTAGACGATTTCCCGGGCTTTCAGGCGGTGCGCCGTCTCGCCGTCCTGGATGCGGATCGACACATTCCCGGACAGGCGCGCGTAGTCTTCGTCCACCGTCTGCAGCGTAAAGTACTCGCTGCTTCGGGCCGCTTCGATGATGATCGAACGCGGGCCGCCTTGGGCCGGGGTACCCCCGGCGCTGCTTCCAGCGGGAGCGATCCCGTAGTGCGCCCGCAGGCGGGCCGCCAGTTCCGGGGCGGTGCCGCTTTCGGCCAGCCCCAGACGGCGGCACCAGTCCGCCAGCTCCAGCAAGGTGGAAGTCCGGATGTCCAGTTCGGCCACGGCGTGTTCCGAGGACTGGTCCGCCGCCGCGCTGACCGCGTCCTGGGCCTGTGCCGGACCGGCGCCCAGCGCCAGGATGCCGGCCAGGACCAGCCGGAAACACCGCCCCCGGGCGCTCATGGTCTCCGTTCCAGCGCTTCCCGGATGTAGAACCCCGTGTAGGATTGCGGGCAGGCCGCCACGGCTTCGGGGGTGCCGCTGACCACCAGTCCGCCCCCCCGGTCCCCGCCTTCGGGCCCCAGGTCGACGATATGGTCCGCCTGCAGGATCACGTCCAGATTGTGTTCGATCATCACCACCGTGTTGCCCGTGTCCACCAGGCGCTGGATGACGTCCATCAGCTGCTTGACGTCCGCGAAGTGCAGGCCCGTGGTGGGTTCGTCCAGGATGTAGAAGGTCTTGCCCGTGGACCGCCTGGACAGTTCCAGGGCCAGCTTGACCCGCTGGGCCTCGCCGCCGGAAAGGGTCAGCGCGGACTGGCCCAGCTTGATGTAGCCCAGCCCCACGGAGAGCAGGGTGTCCATTTTGCGCGCGATCTGGGGAATGGGGCCGAAGAACTCGGCGGCTTCCTCGATGGTCATGTCCAGCACGTCGGCGATGTTCCGGCCCTTGTAGCGGACGTCCAGGGTTTCCCTGTTGAAGCGCTTGCCGTGGCAGACGTCGCAGGTGACGTAGACGTCGGGCAGAAAGTTCATTTCGATCTTGATCGTCCCGTCGCCCTGGCAGTTCTCGCAGCGGCCGCCGCGCACGTTGAACGAAAACCGACCCGGCTTGTAGCCCCGGGTTTTGGCGTCCGGCAGGGCGGCGAACAGGTCCCGGATGGCCGAAAAGACACCCACGTAGGTGACCGGGTTGGACCGGGGCGTCCGGCCGATGGGGCTCTGGTCGATGTTGATCACCTTGTCCAGGAATTCGATCCCTTCCAGGGAACCGTAGGCGCCTTCGACGTGGTTGGACCGGGACACCTGGTTGGCGATGGCCGGGTAGAGCACGTCCGACAGCAGGGTGGATTTGCCCGAACCGCTGACCCCGGTGATGCAGGTGAAGGCGCCCAGGGGCAGGCGGACGTCGATGCCCTTGAGGTTATGTTCCGTGGCGTTCTTGAGCAGCAGATAGTTGCCGTTGCCCGGGCGCCGTTCCTTCGGCACGTCCATGGACAGCGTGCCCGCCAGGTAGCGGCCGGTCAGGCTTTCGGTATTCTTCATCACCTCTTGGACCGTACCCTGGGCGACGATGTACCCGCCGTGCACCCCCGCGCCGGGCCCCAGGTCGACGATATGGTCGGCGGTGCGCAGGGTCTGCTCGTCGTGCTCCACCACGATCAGCGTATTGCCGATGTCCCGCAGGTAGATCAGGGTATCGATCAGCCGCTGGTTGTCCCGCTGGTGCAGGCCGATGGAAGGCTCGTCCAGGATGTAGAGCACGCCTACCAGGCTGGACCCGATCTGGGTGGCCAGGCGGATGCGCTGGGCTTCGCCGCCGGACAGGGTGCCCGCCTTGCGTTCCAGGGACAGGTAATCCAGGCCCACGTTCTTCATGAACCCCAGCCGGGCGGTGATTTCCTTGAAGATCTGTTTGGCGATCTGCTTTTCCGTATCGTTGAACTGGGTGGTTTCGAAGTAGACCAGCGAATCCGCCACCGAAAGGCCGGCGAGGTCCCAGATGTTCCGTCCGCCTACGGTGACCGCCAGGGCTTCCGGCTTGAGCCGCTTGCCGCCGCAGACCTCGCAATGCTTCTGGCTCATGAATTTTTCCAGCCAGTCCTTGATGCCCGTGGACTGGGTTTCCAGGTATCGCCGCTTCAGGTCCTCCAGGATGCCCGGGAAGCGGGTGCGGTATTCGAAGCGGCCCGTCTTTTCGCGGTTTTCGTAGAGCACGTCGATTTCTTCGTCCGAACCGTAGAGGATGGCGTCCATCACCTTTTCGGGCAGCTCCGCGAAGGGCGTGTCCAGGCTGAAGCGGAAGTGCTTGGCCAGGCTGTCGAAACGGCTGCGGTGCCAGGCGGATTCGGGGTTGTAGGGCACGCAGCCCCCTTCGTTGAAGGAGATGCTGCGGTCCGGAATGACCAGGTCCGGGTCGAATTCCATTTTTATGCCCAGGCCCGAACAAGCCGGACAGGCACCGTAGGGATTGTTGAACGAAAAGAGCCGGGGCTGCAGTTCGGGAATGGAAATGCCGCAGTCCGGACAGGCGCTCTTCTGGCTGAAAAAGTGCTCCTCGTCGCCGGCTTCGCCCTGGCGCAGCACCAGCATGATTCCGTCTGCGGCCTGCAGGGCAGTCTCTACGGATTCCGCCAGACGGGAACGGACGTCCGGCGTGATCACCAGCCGGTCGACGACGATTTCGACATTGTGCTTCTTCTGCTTGTCCAGTTTGACGCCGTCGCCCAGGTCCACCAAGAGGCCGTCGATGCGGGCGCGGACAAATCCGGTCTTGCGGGCGTCCTCGATGATCTTTTGGTGCTCTCCCTTCTTGCCCCGCACCACCGGCGCCAGGAGCTGCACTTTTTGACCCTCGCCGAAAGCCATGATGGATTCGATGATCTGGTCCACCGGCTGTTCCCGGATTTCCCGCCCGCAGGACGGACAGTGGGGCACGCCGATCCGGGCGTAGAGCAGCCGGTAGTAGTCGTAGATCTCGGTCACCGTTCCCACCGTGGACCGGGGGTTGCGGTGCGTCGTTTTCTGTTCGATGGAGATGGCCGGCGACAGGCCTTCGATGTAGTCCAGATCCGGCTTGTCCATCCGGCCCAGGAACTGGCGGGCGTAGGCGGAAAGACTTTCCACGTAGCGCCGCTGGCCTTCGGCAAAGATGGTATCGAAGGCCAGCGAACTCTTGCCGGATCCGGACAGGCCGGAAATGACGATCAGTTTGTCCCGGGGCAGTTCCAGGTCGATGTTTTTGAGGTTGTGTTCCCGGGCGCCTTTGATGATGAGCTTGTCCATAATTACCAGAATAGCCGTTGGCATGTTGGCGAACAAGCCCCTTGAAGGTTGCCGTACCGCATCAGGCCCTGCCGCCTCAAGACCGCAGGCCGCCGACCTTCCCATTGACTCGGCCGCTCCTTTATGCTACTTTCCCCCCCGCCGGGTGCTTAGCTCAGTTGGCTAGAGCGCCTCGTTTACACCGAGGATGTCGGGGGTTCGAGTCCCTCAGCGCCCAGAGAAAAAATGAAAAAGCACCCGCAGGGTGCTTTTTTTTTGCCGTTGAATCGCGCTGAGGGACTCGAACCGGAGCCGCGGCGCGACCCGTAGGGAGCGCAAAACGACAGGATGTCGTTTTAGCGGCGCAGGCGGCCTGAAAGGACGAGGCAGGATGCCGAGTCCTGGAAGGCGAGTCCCTCAGCGCCCAGAGAAAAAATGAAAAAGCACCCGCAGGGTGCTTTTTT
>DYPP01000008.1:22471-63138 GCA_020719845.1 Treponema denticola
CGAGTCCCTCAGCGCCCAGAGAAAAAATGAAAAAGCACCCGCAGGGTGCTTTTTTTTTGCCGTTGAATCGCGCTGAGGGACTCGAACCGGAGCTATACTCCCTGCCCCTCCAGCCCCTGCTCGATCACCCGGCGCACCCGGTCGGGCAAGAGCCGTCGTTCGTCGGCGGAAAGGCCCGCAGTGGGGATGGGATCGCCGAAAACGATGCCCACCGGCACGGGGCGGATCGTCTTGGTCGCTTCCCAGACGCCGTAGCTGCCGGTGATGGACAGGGGCAGGATGACCGCGTCCGCCAGGGTGGCCAGCTTGAAGGCCCCCGCTCGGAAGGGCAGCATGCCCTGACCGCGATTGCGGGTGCCCTCGGGAAAGATGATCATGGCGCCCCCGGAGCGGATGCGCCGGGCACCGGCTTCGATGGCCCGCCGCGCCTTGCCGACGTTTTTACGGTCGATGAATACGCCGCCCAGCAGCCAGATCCAGATATTGATGAAGGGGATGAAGAGCGCTTCCTTTTTGGCGGTAAAGCCGAAGGGCCGGTCGATCAGGCTCAGCGCCAGCAGGACGTCGAAGTCGCCGGGGTGGTTGCCGATAAAGCAGACCCCGCCTGAGGGCGGTATTTTTTCGCGCCCCCGTACGGTCACCGTGGCGCCCGTGGCGGCCACCAGCATCCGCGACCAGTGGACGACAAAAACGTGCAGCATCCGGCCGGTCCAGGCGCGCGGTCCCAGGATGCTCAGCAAAAAGCCCAGGATGCCCACGGGCATGACGACGACGAAGGACCCCCAGAGCAGGATAAAAAAGAACAGGGTTCGCCGGCTGATCATAGCATTACCCCCAGGCCGGCCAGATCCAGCCGGGCCGCGGCGGCGTCCCGCCAGACAAAGGCGCGGAATCCGAGAGCCAGCGCGGCTTCCACGTTCACCGGCAGGTCGTCGAAAAAGACGATCTCCGCCGCCTTCAGGTCCAGGGCGGCCATCAGGGCCTGATAGATGGGCGGCTCGGGCTTGATGGATCCCAGGTCGCAGGAATAGATCTGCGCGTCCGCGCCGCTGAGCAAAGGAAAGCGGTCCCGGACGATGCGCAGAAAGTCCCGGGGCATGTTGGAAAGGATGCCTACTTTGAGGCCCGCGTTCCGTACGGATTCCGCCAAACGGACCGCTTCGGGATCCAGATGAGCCCAGCTTTCCACGTCCGCCTGAACCAGGGCGTCTACGGTTCGGTCGTCGCTGCCGACGCCCAGTTCCGCCAGGATGCCGGCGTAGTATTCGGCGCCGCTCACCGCGCCCCGGTCGTAGAGGCCGCGCCGGCCCCAGATCAGCCGTCCCAGGTCCGCCGCGTCCGCCCCGGCGATGGACGCCATGTTCCGGATGGTGTCCTCCCCGGGCGGCAGGGACAGCACCTTGCCGTAATCGAAAACCACCGCTTTGATGTCCATTGTCGCTCCTTGGGCTAACCCGCCAGGGCGGCCAGCTTTTCCCTGATGAATTCGCTCTTTTCTTTGAGGCCGATGCTGCCGGTCTGCAGGATGACCACGTTGGGCGCCTTGGGGTCCAGCTTGACCTTGCCGGCGCTCTCCTTCATCAGCCGGATCAGCCGCTCCACCTTCACCTTGGATACTTTGGCAAACTCCACCCGCACCAGGCCGCCGCGTTCCTTCAGCGTCGCCACCGCCAGGTCCCGGCAGATGATGCGGATTTCAGCCAGGGATAGGAGGCTCTGGACTTCGTCGGGCAAGGGTCCGAATCGGTCCAGCAGCTCCGCGTAGACCCGGTCCAGTTCATCCCGGGATTGGATCGAGGCGATTTTTTTGTACACTTCCATTTTTTCCTGCGCCGAATCGACGTAGGAATCGGGAATGAAGCCCGAATACTCCAGCTCCAGGTAGCTCTCGGCTTCCGCCTCGTAGTTGGAATCCTGCAGGCGCCGCACCGCCTCGTCCAGCAGGCGCAGGTACAGGTCGAAGCCCACGGAATAGATGTCCCCGGATTGTTCCCGGCCCAGCAGGTTGCCGGCGCCGCGGATCTCCATGTCCTTCATGGCGATCTTGAAGCCCGATCCCAGTTCGGTAAAGTCGGAGATGACCTGCAGGCGCTTCATGGCCAGCTCGGACAAAGCCCGATCTTTGGGATAAAAAAGATAGGCGTAGGCGACCCGGTCGGAACGCCCGACCCGTCCCCGGAGCTGGTAGAGCTGGGAGACGCCGTACATGTCCGCCCGGTCGATGATGATGGTGTTGACGTTGGGGATGTCGATGCCGTTTTCGATGATCGTGGTGGACACCAGGATATGGAAACCGCCGTGGACGAAACGGTGCATGACGTCTTCCAGGTCCCGGGGATCCATCTGGCCGTGGGCGACGTCCACCAGCATTTCCGGCAGCAGCCGTTCCAGCATGCGTTGGGTGTCGCCCAGGGTTTCCACCCGGTTGTGCAGGTAGAAGACCTGCCCGCCCCGCTCGACTTCCCGCCGCACCGCCTGAGCCAGCCGGTCCTCGTTGAATTCGTCGATGGCCGTCTCGATGGGGTGCCGGTTGTAGGGCGGCGTAGTTAGAAGGCTCATGTCCCGGATCTTGAGCAGGCTCATGTGCAGGGTCCGGGGGATGGGCGTGGCGCTCAGCGTCAGGGCGTCCACGTTGGTCTTCATTTCCTTGAGCCGTTCCTTGTCCTTGACGCCGAAGCGCTGTTCCTCGTCGGTCACCAGCAGGCCCAGATCCTTGAAAAGGACGTCCTTCTGGATGATGCGGTGGGTCCCGACCAGGATGTCTATTTCTCCTTTGCGGACCAGCTCCAGGGTGCGTTTGATTTCCGCCTTGTCCACAAAACGGGACAGCATGCCCAGCCGGACCGGAAATTGGGCAAAGCGTTCCTGAAAGTTTTCGTAGTGCTGTTCCGCCAGAATCGTGGTCGGCGCCAGAAAGGCTACCTGCTTGCCCCCCATGACGGCTTTGAAGCAGGCCCGCACCGCCACTTCGGTCTTGCCGTAGCCCACGTCGCCGCAGACCAGCCGGTCCATGGGCTGGGGGCTTTCCATATCCGCCTTGATCTCCTCCACGCAGCGCAGCTGGTCTTCGGTTTCTTCGTAGGGAAAATTGGCCTCGAAGGCGGTCTGCCATTCCGTATCCCGGGGATAGGCGTAGCCCTGGGCGGCCTTGCGCTTGGAGTACAGCTCGATCAGCTTTTCGGCGATGTCCTCGACGGATTTCTTTACCCGGCCCTTGCGGTTCTCCCAGCTTTTAGAACCCAGCTTGTCCAGCCGCGGCGGACTGCCCTCATTGCCGATGTAGCGCTGGACCAGGTTGACCTGTTCGATGGGGACGAAGACGAATTCCTCGTCCGCGTATTCCAGCTTGACGTAGTCCCGCTCGAGGCCCAGGGCGCGGATGCGCTCGATGCCCTTGAACAGACCGATGCCGTAGTTGACGTGCACCACGAAGTCCCCGGGATTCAGCTCCACGAAGGTGTCGATGGCCGCGCTGCGGCCGTGCTTCAGCGAACGGGGCAAGCGGCGGCGGCGGCCAAAAATTTCGTTTTCCTGCACCACCATCAGCTTGATGTCCGGCAGGGCAAAGCCGGCGGAAAAGGGCAGATCCGCCACTTTGACGGGCACTTCCCTGAGCATCTCGGCGATGCGTCCGGCCTGGGCCGCAGACTCGGCGAACACCACCAGCTCCCAACCCTGTTTGTGCAGGTTGGCGAACTCCTCCTTCAGGTAGGTGAGGTTGCCGAAGAAACTGCGCGGCGGATCGCAGGGGATGGCCAGACGGAACGCGCCGTTCTCGCCGCCGCCCTTGATGGCGTTGAAAGAAACCCGCCGCGCCTTGCCGGCGGCCAGGGTCCGGAAATCAAGCAGGATCCGTTCCGGGGCGGGCACCGGCCGGTCCCGGCGGGCTTTGCGGTACATGCCCTGGTATTCCCGCTCCAGCGATTCCTGGGCGTTCTCCAGCCGTTCCCGATCCACAAAGAGCACGGTGGCTTCGGGTCCCAGGTAGTCGGTCAGCGCTGCGGCGGAGGCAAAGGCCAGCGGAAAGTAGAGTTCTTCCCCGGATACGCTGCGCCGGACTTTCAGTTCTTCCAGCAGCGTTCCGGCGCCGGCGCCGAATTCCTCCAGGGTTGCCAGCCGCGCTTCCAGAGCCGCGATCCGGTCATCCGTCCATACCAGTTCCTTCAGCGGCCGGATCACCACTTCCTGGGCCGTACCCGTCCCGCTCTGGTCTTCCGGATCAAAGCGGCGGATGGATTCCAGCCGGTCGAAGTCCAGCACCAGCCGGTAGGCTTGATCGTCGCCGGCCATCAGGATGTCCAGCACCTCGCCCCGCAGGGCAAACTCGCCGTGGATCTGCACCCGGGGCACCCGGGTGTAGCCGTAGGCCACCAGTTTTTCCGCCAGCGCCGACGGATCGATCTTGCCGCCGGCGCGCAGGGGAATGAGCAGGGACACGAAGTAGGACGGCGGCGGCAGGGGCGTCAGCAGCGCCCGCTCGGAGCAGACCATGACCTGGGGCTCCCCGGCGGCCAGGGCGGCCAGGGCGGCGCAGCGGGCGCCGAAGACGGCGGAAAGGGGCGCCATATCCCGGTAAGGCATGGTGCCCCACCAGGGAAAAATCCGCACCGCGACGCCGGCGATTTCCAGGTCCGACGCCAACTCCTCGGCTTCTTTTTCCGTCGGGGCCACCACCAGGACCGGCCCCGGAGAAGAGCGGAACAATTCCGCCGCCAACAGAGCGGCAAAGGCGCCGTCGGCGCCTTCGATCTCCAGGGGAAATTTCTTGGACTTGTAGGCGTCCAGGACCGCGGCGACCGCTTGGGAAGCGCGCAGGCGGTTCATGAACGCAGGAAACAATAAGGTATTCATCGATGCTTACCGATCAGTATACTATACCCCAACGGTATACGTGGAGTTCCGCCTTGAAACGATTGAACCGCCGAACGCTCATCGCTTCTTTGTTTTTCCCCGTCCTGCTCGCCGCCGGCACCGCCGGCGCCGCCGAAATCGACGTGGCCATCCGCTACTACGATAAACGGGTCTATTACGCCGGCGAAGGCCCGGTGTTGGTCCAGATTACCGTATCCAACCAAAGCAAAGCGCCTTTCCGCTTCAAGCTGGCGGACGAGCGCGCGTTTTCCGTGGATTTCGACGTGCGGACGCTTTCCAACCGCATCGTGGACGCTACGGACATACTTATCAGAAAGCGGACCCAAGATCAACGGGTGTTTTTCCGGGAACTGTCCGTGGAAAGCGGTGAATCCTTCTCCTTCACCGAGGATCTCCGGGACTACGTCAGCCTGGACGCCGCCGGATCCTACGTGGTCAAGGCCCGTCTCTACCCGGAATTGTTCCGGTCCGTGCCCGCCGCCGCCCCGCTCTTGTCCAACAGCCTGTCCCTGAACCTGCGTCCCGCGCCGCTGGCCGAAGCCGGCGGGCCGCCGCCGGCCCTGGATGTGGAGACCAACGCCGTCCTGGTGCGGGACAGCCTGCCCCCGGATCAGGTTGTCGAGTACATCCTCAATGCCCGTCAAAAGGGCCAGTGGGAAAAATTCTTCCTGTACCTGGACGTTGAAGAAATGCTGAAACGCGACGGAGTCCGCAAGCGCGCCTGGATCGCCGAATCGGAGGAAGGCCGGCAGGGAATGCTGGACCGCTACCGCAGGGACCTGCGCAACGCCCTGGTGGACGGGGACATCGTGACCATTCCCGTCGAATTCCAGGTGGAGCGCACCAGCTACGCCGGGGAAGAAGGTACGGTTGCGGTACTTGAAAAATTCCGGTTCGGCACCTATGTTGAACGCAAGCGGTACACCTACTACCTGCGCCGCCGGGACGATATCTGGATGATCGTCGATTATTCCGTGATGAACCTGGGGACCGAATGAAGCTTCTACTCGTCGTCGGTTCGGACGCTACGTTCAACCTTGTTTCTACGTACATCGGTCCCCTCGGCTTCGAGTTGATCCGCTACCGCCACGCGCTGAAGGCCATGGACAATATCGACGAAGTCGATCCGGAGGCGGTGATCATCAGCGCCGAGGATTTTCCCCGGCACTGGAAAACGCTGGTGCAGTTCATCAGGAGCGAACGTCCGAAAGACAAAACGGCCATCGTCATCCTGAAGGGTCCCAATTTTCCCTTTGAGGAAGCCGCCAAAGCCTCGTATATCGGCGTCAGCGGCATCGTATCGGAAAATCTGGACCAATCCGAGGAACTGGATCGCCTGCAGAGCATCCTGGGCCGCTACGTTTCGGTGGACGACGGCCGGGGCGCCAAACGGGTGCGGCCGGCGGAGTGGGACCGGGTGGGGTTTGTCTTTTCCCGCGCCGAAGACGCTACCCTGGTGAGCGGCACGGTGGAAACGATTTCCCTGACCGGCCTGTCCTTTTTGCCCGACCGTTCCGCCCTGATCAAAGACAGCCCTCCGGGCACGGAATTTTCCCCTTGCACGCTGCGGGTCGGCGAGGCGCTGCTGTCCCCGGTCTGCCGCCTGGTGCGCACCGGCCGGATCATCTCGCTCCATTTTGTCTCATTTCCCGGCAACGAGCTCGGCGCGCTGGAAAAATACCTGCAGGATCGGCCGCTCCGGGAACGGCGCTTCAACGACAAAGCCTGATCCTCAGCCGATTCCCAATCCCCGCACCACCTGATAAGCCAACAAATGCCCCGCCGCCTGGGGCACAAAGGGCGCCGACGCCTGGGCGCGGCGCGGACGGCCGGGTATTCCCGGCGCCGGAGCTTCATAGTCTCCGGGAGCCACGGGCGTCTCGTCGGACCAGACGCAGGGTACCCGGCGGGAAGGGTCCAGACCCAGACGCCGCAGCCGCTGCCTGACCGCCCGGGCCAGGGGACAGCCGGAACTGTCCCACAGCGAACCGAAGCGCAATCGGCCCGGGTCCAGGCGACCCGCGGTGCCCATGCTGGAAACGAAGGGCAGGTTGTTGCGGCTCAGGTAGGCGATCAGGTTGGCCTTGGAATTCAGGGAATCGATGCAGTCGACGTAAAAGTCATACCCCGGCACCACCGCCTCCGGGATCCCGTCGCCGCGGATCAACAGCGGGACCGCCTCCACCTCGGCTTCCGGGTTGATTTCCCGGGCCAGTTCCTTGAAGGCCAGCGCTTTAGGCACGCCGACGAAGCGCTGGTAGCCGAACACCAGCCGATTGAAGTTGGATACGCCCACCAAGTCGAAATCGCAGGCCCGGATGTGGCCGACCCCGGCCCGGACCAGGTCCACCGCGCAGGCCGCGCCGACGCCGCCCAGGCCGAAGACGCAGACCCGGGCCGCAGCCAGCCGGCGGAGGCCGGCCGCTCGGATGAGCAGCGCCGTCCGGTCGGAAAATGCGGCCCTAGCAGCCATACGCCCTCCTGAAATTGTCGTCGCTCCGGATTTCCAGCTCCGCCGCGTCGGAAGCCGCAGCCTCTGCGGCCCGCCGCAGCGCCCCGGCGGCGGCGAGTACCGCCGCCAGATCCGTCCAGTCCGAGTAAGCCTTGCCCCGGGGCGGCTGGTAGGGCGCGTCGGTTTCAAACAGCAGCCGGTCCGCGGGAAAGGAGGCGCAGCAGGCCTGGGCTTGCTTGTGGTTGAGCAGCAGCGGCGTCCCGAAAGAAAAATAGGCGTTGACGCCCCGTTTGACCAGATCCGTCCCTTCCCGGAAAGTGCCGGAATAGGAATGAAAGATGACCGCCGGAAGCCGGGCCAGCCGTCGGGAGTAGGCGAACACCTTGTGCATCCCCCGGCGCACGTGCAGCACCAGCGGGAGCTGCGCCGCCAAAGCCAGGTCCAGTTGGGCTTCAAAATAAAAGTCCTGCCGCGATTCGGTAGCCCGGTAGCGGTCGTCGAACAGGTCGAAGCCCGCCTCACCCACCGCCGCCGGACGCCGGTCGGGGTGGCGGTCGGCGATCAGGGCGGACAGCGCCGCCAGGGATTGATCCGCCGCCGGGCTGCCCTCCAGGGCGGGCAGCTGGGGGTGGACGCCGAAGCAGTTCAGCACCGCTGCGGCGCCCTCCGCCCGGGCTTGGGCGGCGAATTGCGCCTGGTACGAGTATTCCGCTTCGTTCCAGGCGCTGGCGGCGCAGACGATGCCCAGCCGCCGCCGTTCGGCTTCGGCGTCCGGGTGCCGCCGGAAAAGATCGTAGGGATGACAGTGGGCGTCGCTGGCCATGCACCGACTATACCGGGCGCGCGGCGGGCTGGGCAAGACAAATAATCCTCAGCCGCGGCCGACTTGCTTCCGATATTCTGTATGGAGGCTACCGATGAAACGCTATTGCATCAAATGCGAGACCGACCGCGTCGAATTCCTGGATGTGCTCCGCGAAATCGAGGACGGCTACCTGGTCCGGGTCATTCGGGTCAAGGACGGCTACGATAAAGTTATCGAAGAAACCCTGCCCTACCACCTTTTTGAGGTATGCCTCAAGACGGGCTACATCTACGAGATGAAGGCTGCGGCCAATTCGGTGGCCTGAGGGCTATTTGACTTCCAGTCGCGCCATCTCTTTGGCCGCCAGCCTGACGCCGCCGGCTTTGAGTCCCTTGACCAGAAAATCCTGAGCTTTGAAGGCTTCCTTGGCGATTTTAAGCCGTGGCTTGGGCGCGTAATGCACGGTAAATGAAAATTTATCCCGGGTATCCACGTGCAGCGCTTCGGCACCCTCGGGCACCAGGCTGTATTCCTTGTTCATGATCCACCCTTCGATCACGCAGCGCTTGATGTAGACGAAGGAACTGGCGGTTTCCCGGAACAGAATCGTAAACACCGTCTTGGACAGCGCATCCTTGTCCGCCAGGCCGATCCACCAGGCGTCCTTGCCGGCAAAGACCTTGTCCGGCAGGTCCATCACGCTGTAGGTGCCGTTCCGGCGCACTGCCAGCACCCGGTCAAAGCTGGAAACCGGGGCGATCAGCTCGCCGCCGGAAACGCTGGTGCCCAAATAGCCGGTGCTCCGGTCGTAGCGCAGTTCCAGGTCCTTCTTGACCACTTCTTTGACGTCGATGCGCTCAAAGCTGCCCACCTTGGTTTTGCGCTTGCCCCGGCCCAGTTCTTCGTCGGCCTTGATTTTGGCGATGATGCCGTCCAAGAAGCCCGTGGCGTAGACGACGATATTCTGCAGATGTCCGTCGATTTCGGCGATCCGGAGCTTGATCTCCTTCATCTCCGTCCGGGCTTTGTTGATATCGTAGAGCGAGATGCGGCGGATGGGAATTTTCAGCAGCCGTTCCACGTCCTCGGCGCTGACGCCCCGGCGGCCTATTTCCTTGAGGAAGGGCTTGAACCCGGCGACCACCGCCGCGGCGACGGTCTCGGCGGTCTTCATTTCTTCGATAGCCTTGTAGATCCGCTCTTCGATGAAGATGCGCTCCAGCGTGCGCTGGTGCAGCCGGTCCTGCAGCTCCGTCTTTTCCAGCTCCAACTCCCTGGTCAGGATCAGGAGCAATTGCCGGGAGTGGTGCTCGACGACCTCGGTGCCGGTCATGATGGTGGGCATGCCGTCCTTGATCACCAGCAGGTTGACCGAGATGGACTGTTCGCATTCGGTGAAGGCGAACAGGGCGTCCACGGTTTCCGGGGAATAGACGCCCCGGGCCAGCTTGATCTCGATCTCCACCGCCTCGGTGGTAAAGTCGGAGATGGACTGGATTTTGATGCGCCCCGCCTTGGCGGCGGTTTCCACGCTGTTGATCAGGCTCTCCGTAGTGGAGCCGAAGGGCAGTTCCCGGATGACGATGCGCTTGGGGTCGGACACGTCCAGTTTGGCCCGCACCAGCACCTTGCCGTTGCCGTCCCGATATTCCGCCACGTCCACCAGGCCCCCGGTCGGAAAATCCGGATACAGAGTGAATTTCTTTCCCGCCAGGCAGGTCTTTTCCGCCTCCAGCACCTCCAGCGGGTTGTGGGGCAGGATCTTGGTGGACATGCCCACGGCGATGCCCTCGGCGCCCATGATCAGCACCACCGGCACCTTGGCCGGAAAAAGGATCGGCTCCCGGTTGCGGCCGTCGTAGGAATCCGCCATGGCCGTCAGCTTGGGATTGTAGAACAGGTCTTTGGCCAGTCCGCTGGCCCGGCATTCGATGTACCGCGCCGCGGAAGCCTCGTCGCCGGTAAACAGGTTGCCGAAGTTGCCCTGCCGGTCGATGAACAGGTCCTTGTTGGCCAGCACCACCAGGGCGGAACCGATGGACGCGTCGCCGTGGGGATGGTACTTCATGCAGTGGCCCACCACGTTGGCCACCTTGTGGAACTTGCCGTCGTCCATCTCGAAGAGGGAGTGCAGGATCCGCCGCTGCACCGGCTTGAGCCCGTCTTCCAGGTCCGGGATGGCCCGGTCCTTGATCACGTAGGAGGCGTATTCCAGAAAATTCCGGTCAAATAGGTTTTTTACGTAAGCCATGGCTGCTTTTCCTTAGGTAACGTCGGCGACGAGATTCTTCATGATGTATTCCCGACGTTCCGGGGTGTTTTTGCCCATATAGAACTCCAGCACCTGGGGCACCGCTTTGAGGGTGTTCACCGAGACCGGAACCAGGCGCATGTCGGCGCCGATGAACTGGCCGAATTCCTTGGGACTGATTTCGCCCAGTCCCTTGAAGCGGGTAACCTCGCTCTGGGCGCCCAGCTCCTTGACCGAAGCATCCCGTTCCTTTTCGTTGTAGCAGTAGACCGTATCTTTTTTGGTGCGCACCCGGAACAGGGGCGTCTCCAGAATATAGACCCGGCCGGCGGTGACCAGTTCTTCAAAAAAGGACAGAAAAAAGGTCAGCAGCAGGTTGCGGATATGAAAGCCGTCGAAGTCGGCGTCCGTGGCCACCACGATGCGCCCGTAGCGGAGCCCGTCCACGTTGTTCTCGATGCCCAGGGCCATCATCATGTTGTACAACTCTTCGTTCTTGTAGATGGAAGTGCGCTTTTTGGCGTACATGTTTTCCGGCTTTCCCCGGAGCGAAAAGATGGCCTGGGTCATCACGTCCCGGCTGGAGACCATGGACCCGGCGGCGGAATCACCCTCGGTGATGAAGATGGTGGCAAGCAGACCCTTTTCGCCGTCCTCCAGGTGGAATTTGCAGTCTTTCAGTTTGGGAATCTTGAGGGCGATCTTTTTGGCCGCTTCCCGGGCTTCCTTCTTGACCATGTTCAGCTCGGTGCGCAGCCGTTCGTTGGCGGTGATCTTCTGTTCCAGCAGCTTGGCGAACTCCACGTTTTTGTGCAGCCAATCTTCCACCGCCTCCTTGGTCTCCTGCACGATCCAGGGCCGGATGTCCGAATTGCCCAGCTTGTTCTTGGTCTGGCTTTCAAACACCGGATTCTTCAGCTTGACCGAAACCGCCGACGCCGTGCCTTCCCGCACGTCCTCGCTCTTGTAGTCCTTTTTGAAGTACGTCTGGATGCCCTTGAGCAGGCCTTCTTTAAAAGCCGAAAGGTGGGTCCCCCCGTCGGACGTAAACTGTCCGTTGACGAAGGAAAAATATTCTTCCCCGTAGTTGTTGGTATGGGTAAACGAAAATTCGATCCGCTCGCCCTTGTGATAGGCGATGGGATAGATGGTCGCGTCCCCGGTTTCGTCTTTCAAAAGGTCCAACAGGCCGTTCTGGGACGTATAGATTTGGCCGTTGAACTTGAGCTGCAGCCCGGCGTTGAGGTAGGCGTAGTTCCAGATGCGGCGTTCGATGTATTCGGCGTTATATTTATAGTCGCCGAAGATTTCCGCGTCCGGGGTAAATTCCACGTAGGTGCCGTCGGGCTGCGCCGTCTTGAGCCGGCCTTTCCGTTCCTTGATCAGCAGTCCTTTTTCAAAATCCGCTTCCGAAAACTGGTTGGAGCGAATGGCGATGACCCGAAAACGGGACGAAAGGGCGTTTACCGCCTTGGTGCCGACGCCGTTGAGGCCGACGGAAAACTGGAAGACGTCATCGTTGTACTTGGCGCCCGTGTTGATGACCGAAACGCATTCCACCACCTTGCCCAGGGGGATGCCCCGGCCGTAGTCCCGGACCTTGACCGTACCTTCCTTGATCTCGATGTCGATCTCCGTGCCGTGGCCCATGATGAACTCGTCGATGGCGTTGTCGATTACCTCTTTGAGCAGAATGTAGATACCGTCGTCGACGTTGGATCCGTCCCCGAGCCGGCCGATGTACATGCCCGTCCGCAGGCGGATGTGCTCCAGGGACGAAAGGGTTTTTATTTTGGACTCGTCGTAGCTGTTCTTGGCTGCCATGGAGCGTATCTTAACACAAACGGAGCCTTTTGAAAGCCGTCGCCATTCTTATTTTCTTGACAATCCGCCCAGGCGGCCCCATCATGGTACCAGCCGTCTTAATTCTCAGAAAACGTGCTTCAAGGAGACGCCATCATGAGCTACACCACGGACCTGATCAAAAATGTTTCGTTGTCCGGCCACGGCGGGACCGGAAAAACGACGCTCTTCGAACGGATGTTGTACGCCGGCGGGATGATTCCCAAGGCGGAAACGGTAGAAGCGGGAAGAACGGTTTCCGATTCCTCGGCGGAAGAAATCGAGCGCAAGATTTCCATCTATACCGCCCTGGGCCACATCATCTACCGGGGCGAAAAGCTCAATATACTGGATACCCCCGGATCATCCGACTTTATCGGCGACGTAACTCTGGCGATCCGGGCCTGCGAGTTTTCCATGCTGGCTCTGGATGGCCGCGCCGGCGTCCAGATCGAAACCCTCAAGCTCTGGCGGACGCTCAACGCCCGGGGCAAGCCGCGGGGGATCTACGTCACCAAAATGGATGACGAACGCGCCGACTTCAACCGCATACTTGAAGACGTCAAAGAAAAGTTCAAGATCGAACCCGTGCCTTTTTTCATTCCCATGGGCGCCGGCGCGGCGTACCAGGGCGTCATCGACATCCTCAACCAGAAAGCCTACCAGGTTCAGGCCGACGGATTAGAGAAGGAAATTCCCGTCCCCGGGGAATACCAAGCGGTCATGTCCGCGGCTCGGGAACGGCTGATCGAAGCCGCGGCGGAAGGCGACGACAACCTGATGGAGCACTACATCGACAAGGGGTCCCTGGACGCCGAAGAAATGCACACCGGGCTGATCGAAGCCCTGGCGGACCACAAGTACGTTCCCGCCTTCTGCGGTTCGGCGCTCAAGAATTCCGGCCTGATTCCGTTCCTGGACTTCATCTCCGACGTCGGTCCCGCCCCGCGCACGGCCAAGGACACGGTGCGCGAAGCCGACGGCACCGAACGGGGCGCCGCGGTGGATCCGGACAAGCCGCTGGCGGCGCTGGTCATCAAGACCGTCTACGACCAGTTCTCGGGCAAGCTGTCCTGGATCAAGGTGGTCAAGGGCAAATTGTCGGCGGAATCCGAAGTGTTCAACGTGACGGAAAACAAAAAGGAGAAGGTCGGCAAACTCTACATCAGCCAGGGCAAAAAGCTGGAAGAAGTGCGCGAACTGTGGGCCGGAGATATCGGCATCGTCGCCAAGTCGGCTACCTTGAAGACCAACGACACCATCACCGCGCCGGAAGCGCCGCTTTCCTTCGTGCCCCTGCGCCTGCCCGAACCGGTGCACGCGGTGGCGGTCAACGCGGTGCAGAAAAAAGACGAAGACAAGATGGGCGAATTTCTGCTGCGGGCTACGGAAGAAGACAAGACCTTCCGTTACCACTACAACGCGGAGACCAAAGAAACCGTCATCTCCGGCATGGGCGAGCTGCAGATCAACATCATCTTGGACAAGCTCAGACAGAACCAGAAGATCGAAGTCCAGACCCACGTGCCCCGCATCGCCTACCGGGAGACGATCAACAAAAAAGCCGCCGCCGAATACACGCACAAAAAGCAGACCGGCGGCCATGGCCAGTACGGCAAAGTCGCGCTGGAAATCGCCCCCCTGCCCCGGGGGGAGAAGTATAAGTTCGTCAACGCCGTCTTCGGCGGCGCCATTTCCAAGGGCTATATTCCGGGTATCGAAAAGGGCATCGTCGAGGCCATGAACGCCGGCGTGCTGGCCCAGTACCCGGTGGTGGACGTGGAAGTCAAGATCACGGACGGCAAGGAACATCCCGTCGATTCTTCCGAGCTGGCTTTCCGCCTGGCGGCGCGCAACGCTTTCCGGGAAGCCATGCGCCAGGCATCGGCCACCCTGCTGGAACCCGTCATGGGCTTGACCGTCTTTGTCGAAGACAAGTACCTGGGCGACGTGATGTCCGACCTTTCGGGCAAACGGGGCAAGATTCTGGGCCAGCAATCCATCGGCGGCGGCATCGAAGAAATCCGCGCCCAGGTCCCCCAGGCGGAACTGCTGCGCTATTCCATCGACCTCCGGTCCATCACCAGCGGAACCGGATCCTACGGGGTGGAATTTGACCATTACGCGCCGATTTCCGGCAAGATCGCCGATGAGGTCATCAAGGCGGCGGAAGCCTTCAAGGTACAGGAAACAGACGATTGATCACCGCTATCGGTGGAAGGAAGAGGGAGAGCGACGGACTTGAGCCCCTGCGGCGCTGAAGCCCGTCAAATAAGGGGGCGGCCGTCCGGGAAACCGGACGGCCTTTTTTTCGAACCCAGCCAACGGGCCTATCGGCTTTTCAGCCTATCGTCCTAGCGGGTGCTTATTTTTTCGTAGGGCAGCCGGGGCTGCACGCACTTGTAGGCCGGCCGGATGATGCGTCCGCCGGAAATGACTTCTTCCATCCGGTGCGCCGCCCAACCCGCGACGCGGCTGACCGCAAAAAGAGGCGTATACAATTCCTTCGGAATACCCAGCATGCTGTACACAAAACCGGAATAGAAGTCCACGTTGGTGCAGATGGTCTTGTCCGATCCCTTGACCTGCTTGAACACCCGGGGCACCAGGTTTTCGATATTCCGGTACAATTCGAACTCTTCGCTCAAGCCCTTTTCGGCGGCCAGCTGGGCGGCTTTGTCCCGCAGCAGCGTGGCCCGGGGATCGGAGACGGTGTAGACCGCGTGGCCCTGGCCGTAGATCAGACCGCTTCCGTCGTACGCCTGTCCTTTGAGGATCTTGGCCAGGTAATCGGCGATCTCGTCCTGGTCGTTCCATTTTTTGACTCCCGCCTTGATATCCTCCATCATGCCCATGACCTTGATGTTGGCGCCGCCGTGTTTGTAGCCCTTCAGGGAACCGACCCCGGCGGCGATGGCCGAATAGGTGTCCGTATCCGCGGAAGAGACCAGGTGCACGGCGAAGGTGGAATTGTTGCCGCCGCCGTGCTCGGCGTGCAAAATCAACGCCAGATCGAGGATGTCCGCTTCCAGACGGGTGAATTTTTGATCCTGCCGGATCAGGGACAGGATGGTCTCGGCGGTGGAACCCTGAGCTGCGGGGGTATGGATAAAGAGGCTCTCGTGGTCGTAGTAGTGCTTTTTGGCCATATAGGCGTAGGCCACCATGGTCGGGAAGCGGGCGATCAGTTCGATGCACTGGCGCAGCACATTTTCCGGACTCAAGTCTTCCGGAGCGGGGTCGTAGGCGTAGCAGGTCAGCACGGAACGGGCCAGCTTGTTCATGATGTCCGGGGACGGCACCTTCATGATCGTGTCTTCGGCAAAGTTGGCGGGCAGCGCCCGCTTTTGCCCCAGCAGGATGTTGAATGCCTGCAGTTCCGCCGCGGTGGGCAGGGTGCCGAACATCAGCAGATAGATGGTCTCTTCAAAACCATACCGACCTTCCGCCGCGGCATTGCGGACCAGGTCCTCGACGTCGATGCCCCGATAGAACAGCTTGCCGTCGATGGCTACGCGTTCGCCTTCGTCGATCAGGTAGCCGTGGACATCCCCGACCCGGGTAAGGCCAACCAGGACGCCGGTTCCGTCGGCGTTGCGCAAGCCCCGTTTTACGTTGTATTTTGTATACAGATCAGCTTCCATCTTGTTGTTTTCGGTTACTTTGGCCAGGTAATCGCTGATGTTCATAACGCCCCCCATGCATATTTATACACACCATTTAACCTGTTTTGGAATACTTATGCAATAGGCCGCCAGCGGATACCTTTGACGCAGCCTGCATTCAGCGGATATACTAGGGATCATGAAGTCAGAACTGATCAAAGATATATTGGGCATGGAAGCCGTCGGGCAAGAAATGACGGTCCACGCCTGGGTCCGGACCAAACGGGATCTGAAGAACCTGGTCTTTGTCGAACTCAACGACGGATCCTGCTTCGGCAACATCCAGTGCGCCTTCAACCGGGAAACGGGACTGCCTGAAGAAACGAAAGCCGCCCTGGACGCCCTGACTACCGGCGCTTCGGTGGAGATCCGGGGGACCCTGGTGCCCTCCCCGGCGGCCGGGCAGAAGGTTGAAGTGGCGGCCACCGGCTTGCGCATTCTGGGCGCCGCGCCGGCGGAAACCTACCCGCTGCAGAAAAAGCGGCATTCCTTTGAATTCCTGCGGGAAATCGCCCACCTCCGGCCGCGGACCACCAGTTTCGGCGCCGTGGCCCGGGTCCGGAGCCGGCTTTCTTTCGCGGTCCACGAATTTTTCCAGCACCGCGGGTTTCAGTACATCCATACGCCCATCATCACCGCCAGCGACGCCGAAGGCGCGGGGGCCATGTTCCAGGTCAGCACCCTGGATCTGCCGGGCTTGGCCAAGGCGGGCAAGGAAGTCGACTATACCAAGGATTTCTTCGGGAAGGCGGCGTACTTGACGGTTTCCGGGCAGCTGGAAGCCGAAACCTACGCCACCGCCCTTTCCCGGGTCTACACTTTCGGACCGACGTTCCGGGCCGAAAATTCCAACACCGCCCGCCACCTGGCGGAGTTTTGGATGATCGAGCCCGAGCAGGCCTTTGCCCACCTGGATGACAACATGGCCTTGGCCGAAGACTTTCTCAAGCACCTGTTCCAGGTAGCCCTGACGGACTGCCGGGAAGACCTGGAGTTTTTCGATCAGCGCATCCAGCAGGGCATCATCGAGACCCTGTCCACCGTGGCGGCTTCCCAATTCGCCCACCTGACCTACACCGAGGCCATCAAGGAGCTGGAAAAAAACCCGGGCAGTTTTGAGTTCAAACCCTACTGGGGCTGCGACCTGCAGAGCGAACACGAAAAATTCCTGACCGAAAAAGTGGTGGGCGGGCCGGTGATCGTAACCGATTATCCCAAGGACATCAAAGCCTTCTACATGAAGCTCAACCCCGACGGCCAGACGGTGCGCGCCATGGACGTCCTGGTGCCGCGTTTGGGAGAAATCATCGGTGGGTCGGAGCGGGAGGAAGACCTGGCGGCGCTGGAACGCCGGATTACGGAAATGGGGATGAAGCCCGAAGACTATTGGTGGTACCTGGACCTGCGGCGCTACGGAACGGTACCCCATGCGGGCTTCGGTCTCGGTTTTGAACGGCTGATCCTGTACGTCACCGGCATGGCCAATATACGCGACGTCATCCCCTACCCCCGGGCCGTCGGTCTGGCGGACTTCTGACGGGCAGCTCATGGTTTTTTTGCTGATAGTGCTGTGCGGCTGGTGCCTCGGACCTGCGGGGACCGTCTATGCCGACGATTTGGGGACCCCGCTTCAGCCGCCGCGGATCCTCTCCCGGTCGGGCATCCTGCTGGATGCCGAAACCGGCACGGTGCTGTTCGAAAAAGACGCGGACCTGCCCATTCCGCCCGCTTCCCTGACCAAACTGATGACCATGCACCTGGTGCTGCAGGCCGTCGCCGCGGGACGCGCTTCCCTGGACGATATCGTGGCCTTGCCGCCCGCGGCCTGGGCGATCAACCAGAGCCCGGGGTCCAGCCTGATGTTTTTGGCCCCCGGCCAAATCGTCAGTTTGAGGGAAATTCTGCTCGGCCTGGCCGTGGCCTCGGGAAACGACGCGGCGGTGGCGGCGGCGCTGCACGTGGCCGGCGGCGTTTCCGCATTCACCGCAGGCATGAACGCGGAGGCCCGCCGGCTGGGTTTGTCCCGGACCCGGTTTGCCGAACCCGGCGGTATTTCCGAGTTCAATACGACGACGGCCCGGGATTTTGCCTTTTTTGCCCGGCAGTACGTGCTGATGCACCCTGATACGCTGCGGGATTACCACTCGGTACGCGAGTTTTCCTATCCCCAACCCCATAATCTACCGCCGGCGTTTCAGGACCAGCCGCGCACGGTATTCCAGTACAACCGCAACCTGCTGCTTGATTCCGTGGCGGGGGTGGACGGACTAAAAACCGGCTATATCATCGAGTCGGGCTACAATATCGCCCTGACCGCCCAACGCGACGATACCCGGCTGATCGCCGTTCTTTTAGGCGGTCCCGGATCGGGCTCCGCCCAGGGCGGGCGCTTTCGCGAGCAGGACGGCGGCGCGCTGCTGGACTGGGGTTTTACCCACTATAGGACGCTGCGGCCGGTGGTGGCGCACCTGGATCCGGTGCTGGTCTACAAGGGCAAGCGGTCCGACCTGGACCTGGTTCTTTCCGAAGCGCCAGCCTTTACCCTGCGTACGGATCGGGGAACCGGATTCGGATGGCGGCTGGAACTGCAGGAACCCTTCGTCGCCCCGATCCAGAAAGGAGACGTGCTCGGACAGCTGGTGTTCTTCGACACCCGCGGAGAGCTGCGGCGGGTCGCGCTGCAAGCGTCCGGGAGCGTCGCCCCCGGGGGCTTCTTCAAGCGTATGTTCGATTCGATCCGGTTGCTGTTCCGGTCCCTTACTTGGCGCGCTCAATGAGCGTGGACACCGGCACCACCCGGTATCCGGCGCGGACCAGCGCGTCCAGCAGCACGTCCAGGCGTCCGAACAGATAATCGTCCCGCCCCCCGGAAGGCACGCCCAGCCGGATGGGGATGATCGAACCCGGCTTCTTGAGTTCCATGATCCGGTCGGTCAAGGCGGAAGCCGGCAGGTACGGCAGGGCCGCCCGGCGCAGCTCGGAGCGGCTGACCCAGTCCAGGGGATCCAGGTCCCGGCCGAGCGTCGTATAGCCCACCGAAGCGGCGGCCTTCATCAATTCCGGGGAAACCGCATAGTGCGGCGCGTGCCAGAGCAGGGCCAGCTCGTAGCCCGAAGCCTGGTAGAATTCGTCTTCATTGCGGGCCAGCCCGCGGCGGATGAACTCGGCGTCGATGCTGTAGCGGGAATCGCTCAAGTCGATGGGCGCAAAAAACAGGGAAGCCGTCTCGTGGCCGGCTTCGGCGATTTCCCTGGCCGCCGCGGGATGGCGACGGATGAATTCGCCGTTCAGGAAAAAGGTAGCCCGGATGCCGAAGCGCCCGAGGGTATCCAGGACGAAGGGCAGACCTTCCGCGTCGTCGATCAGGTCAAAAGTCAGGGACAGATCCCGCAGGCCCGTACGGCGGCCATGGTTGAAGGGGCCGGCGACGTCCGGCGGCGGATCTTCCGCCTTGGGCAGTTCGTCGTAGGCCATGCCGTTCTTCAGCAAAAGCGACGTAGTGCCCACGCCGGAGACGTTCCTGATCATCGGCAGGTTTTCGTAGGGTCCGGAAGCCTGCTGCTCCAGATACACCCGATAGCGTTCCCCCGCGGTGGCCGGCGCCCGCGGCGCAGCCGCCGGGATTTCCTTCCAGGGGCTGCGGCCGTCGGTGCCGAACCAGAGACCGTCCTTCATGGCCAGCACCAGGCCGGTTTTTTCCTGGTACCCCTGCCGGTCCGCCGCAGCCAGGCAGACCAGGTTCTTTTTTCCCGCCACGTTCATCCGTTCGATGCGCGCTTCGTCGGCAAGGATAAAGTCTTCGTTGCCCAACCAGCGGGCGGCGTAGCTTTTCCGGGTACCCAGGACCTTGAGCGCCTTCCAGTTGACGTAGTCGTAGAGGGCGGCGCCTTCGGCGCCCCAGATCAGCGCCCGGGTTCCGTCGGGCGAAAGGTCCGCCCCCGCGCCGACCGGGGTTTCCAGCTCGTAGAAGGTTTCGGGACCGACGTTCTCGGCCAGATCCAGGCGGTAGACGAGTATTTTCTTTCCTTCGTTGCGGGGCAGGGACACGATGACCGTCACCAGGCCGGCGGGCGACCAGAGCACGGATAGATCCGAGCAGGAACGGGGCAACAACAGGTAGGGCAAAGAGGATTCAAAGCCGGCAGCGTAGTCATCGATGTTGAGGGGGTAATAAAAAAGGTTGCGGCCGCCTTTGGACAGCAACAAGGACCGCGAATCCGGGGCTACCCAAAACTCATCAAAATTGGCGTCGAATTCAAAGGGAATTTTTCCGGACACCTGGCCGATTTCCAGAAAATCCGCGTACAGCGCCCGGGCAAAGAGTTCGGAGCTCCGTACCCGGTAGACCGTGGAGCCCCGGATATAGAAGAAATCCCCCGTCGCCCCCCAGTAGATGGAACTGATCAAGCCGTCGCCGATCAGGCGGTAGCGCTCGTCCACCGAACTGACCGGGCTGGCTGTCGAAGACTGGTAGTACAGGCGCCCCTCCCGGGCGTACACAAAAACCCGGGAATCCGGACTCCACTGGGCGGGGAAAACCCGGCCCGGCCGCTCCACGTTGCGGGAAACCGGCGTACGCTTGCCCGTCGCGGCGTCGATGAGCACCAGGTTGCCATAGGCGGCGCTGACGGGCTCCACGTAGAGGATCCACTTGCCGTCCGCCGAGGGGGCCATATCCTCCACCCGTCCCCCCAGGGCCGGGGCGCCGTCCATGAAAGACGGGAACCCGGGAATGCCCGCGGGCAGGCCTCCGACGACGTTCAGGCGCAATGCGCCGAAGGCGTTGCGCACCTGGAGCGTCCGGCCGCCTTCCAGGACGTCTATTTTTTCGGGGAAGGCGGTCAACTGGCGGATCTTCAGATCCGTCACCGTGGCCATGAACAAGGCGGACTGATCGACCGCGCCGCCGCCGGCGGAACGCGCCCTGAAGAGCAGGCGGTCGTCGGCGGACAGGTCCAGGCCGTCAAAAACGACCCGCGCCGGGAGGGATGCGGCGGTCAGCAGGATCAGGCCGCACAGTGCCAAATGGTTTTTCCGTATACGCATGGTACCCCCAGTATCGGCGCGGCGGCCGGATTTGATCACAGGAGCCGTGCCGCCAGCTCGGCCAGTTCGCTCCGCTCCGTCTTCTGCAGGGTAATATGCCCGTAAAGACGCTCGCCCTTGAAGGCGTCGACCAGGTAGGTCAATCCGTTGCTGTTGGCGTCCAGATACATGTTGTCGATCTGTTCCGGATCGCCGGTCAGAATGACCTTTGAATTTTCCCCCGCCCGGGACACGATGGTCTTGATCTCGTGGGGCGTCAGGTTCTGTGCTTCGTCGATGACGATGAATTGGTTGGGCAGCGAACGGCCCCGGATGTAGGTGATGGCTTCCACTTCCATGATCTTGTCCCGCATCAGCTGTTCGACGTTCTTGACGTTGGGCCGCTTGTTGACCGCGATCAGCTGTTCCAGATTATCGAAGATCGGCTCCATCCAGGTGGCCAGCTTGGCGTTCTTTTCCCCCGGCAGGTAGCCGATATCCTTGCCCAAGGGGACGATGGGGCGGGAAACGAGGATGCGGTCGTATTTTTTTTCCTCCACCACCATGTGCAGTCCCGCGGCCACCGCCAGCAGCGTCTTGCCCGTCCCCGCCCGGCCGACCAGGGTGACGCAACGCACGTCCTCGTTGGTCAGCAGGTCCATGGCCGCCCACTGGCGCTCGTTCCGGGCGATGATCCCGAAGATGGCGGATCTTTCTTTGGCTACCCGCCGCAGCGCGGCGCCGGTGCCGTCCCAGCGCCCCAGAAAGGTCCGTTCGCCCTCCCGTTCCCGGGCGTACAGGTATTCGTTGTGGATCAGCTTTTCTTTCCAGAGGGGAAGATCCGTATCCAGAAGGTCGCTCATCAGCGCCGGCGCGGCTTCTACGGACCGGATGCCCTGGTACAGGGAGGCGGCGTCGACCTTCTGTTTTTCGTAGTCCACCGCCTTGAGGCCCAGGGCGGCGGCCTTGACCCGGGCGTTGATATCCTTGGAGACAAAAAACACCCGGCGTCCCCGCTTGAGCAGGCCCGCCGCCTGCAGCAGAATGCGGTTGTCGTTTTTATCCAGGGGCAGATCCGGCGGGGGTTCGTCGATGCCCCCCAGGATTACCCGCAGTACCGAACCGTTGTCCAATTTGATGCCCGCGCGCACGTCGCCGCCCCGGATGACGGAATTCAAAAACCGGATGGCTTCCCGGGCGTTGCGGCCCCGTTGGTCCGAATAGGTTTTTAGTTTATCCAGTTCTTCCAGCACCACCAGGGGAATGGCGATTTCGCTGTTCCGGAAGGACGTTATGGCCTCCGGATTATGGATGAAAACATTGGTGTCGATGATGAATAGTTTTTGGCCCGAGTTTGTCATATCGGTTCAGTGTACTACCCGCCCAAGCCATGCGCAAGGGCGTCCAGGAGCCTGTCGGACTTGTGGATTTTGGCAACCCAAGGGTGCCCCTTGGGTTGCCAAAATGTCGATTAACTCGACTCCTTTGGGAGTTTGCAAGGTAAAAAGTGCGTTTCACCGCACTTTTTTGATTGGAAACGGACAAGTCCGACAAACTCCTAGCGATCTGAAGGATAGTCCAGGGACGCTTTTATGATGGCCGGGGAATCGGGATGCGGAGCTTCGTAAGCCCGGATGAAGGTGGCCACCGCGATGAGGGCTACCAGAATCAAAACCAGATTGCGCATGGAACCTCCCGTCCCTGCTTCAGTATACCATAGTCCCGATCTGAAGGACAACAAGGCCGTTGCCGCCGGGGGTTCATTTTTTCAGGAACTCCAGCGGATTCATGGCGCGGCCGTTCTTGAAAACCGCAAAATGCAGGTGCGGCCCCGTGCTGTAGCCGGTGGAGCCCACGGTCCCGATCTTGCCGCCCTGGACCACCCGGTCGCCCTTGGCCACCGAAAAGGAGTTCAAGTGGGCGTAGAGCGTCTGATACCCGCCGTCGTGGCTGAGGACGATATAATTTCCGTATACCCCGCTGAAGCCCCGGGTGGACACCCGGCCGTCCAGGGACGCCTTGACCGGCGAGCCGATCGGCGCGGCCCAGTCCACGGCGGCGTGGAAGCGCCGGACCCCGGTGAAGGGATCGCTGCGCCAACCGTACCCGGACGTCAGTCTGCCCCGCAAGGGATGGATGAACAGTTCGCCCAGGGCTTTCTTCAATTCATCTGTCCGCATTCGGGCGCCGGGCAGGAACAGGGTAGCCCCCACCGCCAAGCGGTCGCTGTCCAGATCATTGGCGTCCAGGATCGCGTCCATCGGAATGCCTGAGTCGGCGGAAATGCGGGAAAGCGAGTCCCCGCTGCGCACCGTGTAGGGAATACCGTCCATGTTGGGGATCCGCAGCACCGTCCCGACGGTCAATTTTTTGACGTTGGCGATGCGGTTGAGCGCGATGATCGCGTCCATCGAAAGGTTCCGGGCCTGGGCGATGGCGGAAACCGAATCCCCGGCCTGCACGGTGTATTTTTCCCAGCCGAAGGTTTCCATCAGATCCAGCGGAATGCCGTCGCCCTCCACCGCCGGAGTCAGGCCCGGGATCGGGATTCCGGCGTAGGCGCTCATGGCGCGCCGGTTCAGTCCATCGCTGCCCGCGGGCAAGCGGGACGCGTGGAAGCGGAGCAGGACCGGCAAGCCTTGCAGGGACCAGCCGGCCAGCAGGACCAGCGCGGACCAGAGGGCCGGCAGGACCAGGCGCCGAAGGGTTCTTGAAAACCCGGCGGGGAGATCAGGGACCTTGATTACGTTCAGGTCCGCCTGAACGGGCAGGCTTTTGCCGACCCGCCCGGGCAAACGGTTGAAAAGACGGCGGCGGCGGGGGTGTTGCGTTGCGATTATATCGATCATTATACTGCTTTATCGACATTATTCAGCCTGGGCATTATACTCAAGCGCGTATGGGAGCAGATTCTGGAGCCCGGGGCATCGGCAAGACCATAGCGCTGGCCTTGGCCGCGGCTTTGTTGGTCAAGGTATTCACGTTCGATTTTTTGATTGCCGAGGGGGAATCGATGCTTCCCGTCATCCCGAGCGGGTCCATGCTGGTACTCAACCGCGTCGCCTACGGACTACGTCTGCCCTGGGGCTCGGGATATCTTATAACCTGGAACACGCCCCGAACCGGTGATATCGTCGTCTTTTCGTCCCCCGTCGGCAGCGTGGCGGTCAAACGGATCGCCCAGGTCATCGACGGGCGAACTTTTATCGCCCTGGGGGACAATCCGGGAGCCTCTTATGACTCCCGCGCGTACGGCCCGGTGCCGATTGCTTCAATCCTTGGTAAGGTAGTACCCGCAAAATGATCGATTACGACGCCCAGGACGCCAATCATTCCGGAACCTCCGTGCCGACCCGGATGCGACTGGTTGTTTTCTCCGTCCTGTTTTCCCTGGCCGCGCTGGCCGTCTTTGTCCGCTACGCGGTGGTGATGACCGCCCCGGAACTCCGGGACACGGGAACCGAAACCCGGGTCGCGCTGGAGCGTGGTCCCATCCTGGACCGCAACGGACGCATTCTGGCCTTGCAGACGCGGCTGGGCAACATAACCCTCTGGCGGCCCGAAGCCGGCGACGCCGCAAGCCTTTCCCTGGAACTGCAGCCGATCCTGGAAACCGACGCCCGGGAAATCGAGGACCGGATCAACACCGCAAGCAGCGAATTCATCTACCTGCGGAAGGGCGTGGACCAGTCCACCATTCGACAGATCGAACAGCTGAAGGCCGAAGGTCGGCTCAAAGGGGTGGAGATCGAACCGGTCATGGGCCGGGTATATCCGGAAAACCGGCTGGCGGGGCCCTTGATCGGATTCGTCGGCGACGGCAACCAGGGTCTGGCGGGCATCGAGTACGCCTACGACGGCGATCTTGCTCCGGCCGGCGGCGCCGTCTACGGCAACCAGGTGCTGCTGACCATCGACGCCAAGGTGCAGCACATCCTGGAAGAAATATCCCGGCGCACCCTGGTGGAGAACGAAGCCGAGGCGGTGATGCTGATCGCCATGGACCCCCGCAACGGCGACATTCTCGGATACGCTTCGCTCCCGGATTTTGACCCCAACGATATCCGGACCTCGGATGAACGGTCCCGCATCGACCGACCCGCGATCTGGGCCTACGAGCCGGGGTCGGTGTTCAAGATTTTCTCCCTGGCCGCGATCATGGACCTGGGGGGCATCGACGAGCAGAGCGCCTTCGTCTGCGACGGCACGTACGAACAGACGACGGGGACGGGGGAAAAAGTGGCCATCAAATGCCTGGGAACCCACGGCACCGTCCACGCCCGGGAAATCATCACCTATTCCTGCAATGCCGGCGCAGCCTACGCCTCGGACCAGGTGGACGCGGCGTCCTTCTACGCCCGGCTGCGGGATTTCGGCTTCGGGTCCCGGACCGGGGCGGGCAATCCGGGAGAAACCGCAGGCTATCTGCGCCCGGTGGACCGTTGGTCGCGGCGTTCCAAGCCGACCATCGCCATCGGGCAAGAAATAGCGGTTTCCGCGCTGCAGATGCTGCAGGCGGCGACGGCCATCGCCAACGACGGGATTCTGGTGACGCCCCGGGTCGTCGCCCGGGTGCTGGCCAACGACGGCACGGTGCTGAAAGATTTGGCCGACCAACCGTCCCGGCGGGTGCTGGCGGCCGAGACCGCCCGGGCCATCCGCAGCTACATGGTGGACGCGAGTTCGGAAGCCGGCACCGGGCGTCGGGCCAACGTGGCGGACGTGCCCATGGCGGTCAAGACCGGCACCGCCCAGCTGGTGGATCCCGGAACGGGCAAATACTCGGACACCGACTTCATCGCCAGCACCATGGCCATCCTGCCGGCGGACGATCCCAGTCTGGTGCTGTACCACGTGATCGTCAAACCCAAGGGGAGTTCCTACCTGGGCGGCCGGATCGCGGCGC
The DNA here is from genome assembly GCA_020719845.1 of Treponema denticola. Lineage (GTDB taxonomy): Bacteria > Spirochaetota > Spirochaetia > Treponematales > Breznakiellaceae > DYPP01. Next base: position 48,290 of record DYPP01000008.1, read on the forward strand.
CGCCCATCCGGGAAGCCGCGGAAGCGCTGGTGGACTACCTGGGCATCCCCCGGGGCCGCAATCCCCAGGCCACCCATCCGCCGTCGGTCGTACTGGGCAAAGACGAGATACCGGAGCTGGGATCGGTCATGCCCGACCTGCGCGGTTTTTCCAAACGGCAAATCCTGCCCCTGCTGCTGCGGGACGATATTACGATTCAGATCCACGGTGAAGGCTGGGTCCGTTCCCAGACCCCGGCGGCGGGCAGCCCTCTGATTCCGGGCCAAATGATCACGCTGGACCTGGAATGACTTTTTCAGCCCAGAATCGGGAACTGCTCCAGCGACGTTTTCCCGGACTCGCGGAACGCCTGGACCAGGCGGCGCCCGAGCCGGAACTGCGGACGGCCCTGGCGGCGACCGCGTCCGGACACCCCACGCTGACCGTGGGCGGAGTTCTGGTCCATTCTCCCCGGGATCCGGTCCGGGAAGCGGAAAAGCTGGCCGCCGCCGCCGACGGCAAGGAACCGGTGATCCTGCTCGGCTTCGGCCTGGGCTATCTGGCCGAAGCGCTGCGCCGCCGGGACGGCAACCGGGCCATTCTGATTGTGGAACGCCACGAAGCCCTGCTGGCTGCCGCCTTTGCCGCCCGGGATCTGGCGGACCTGCTGGCCCACGAAAACCTGGCCTTCATGGTCGGCGGGGACAGCGACGGCATCCTGTCCCTGCTGCAACTCTTTTCCGGCGCGCCCCGGATCATGGCCAACCGGACGCTCCGCAATCGGGACGCCCTCTGGTACGACGAAGTCGAGAACCGGGTCGCCACCTGGATCGCCAAGGATGACGTCAACGCCGCGACCCTGCGGCGTTTCGGAAAGCGCTGGGTGCGGAACCTGGCCCGGAATCTGGAAGCCCTGCGGGACATCCCCGGCGTAGCGGGCTTCGCGGGCTGCGCCCAGGGCTTGCCCGCGCTGGTGCTGGCCGCGGGTCCGTCGCTGGATGCGGTGCTGCCCTACCTGCCCCGGTTGGCCGAACGCTGCGTCATCGTCGCCGTGGACACCGCGCTGCGCGCCGCGCTGGCCGTGGGCGTAGATCCGGACTTTGTGCTGGTCGTGGACCCCCAGTTCTGGAACGCCCGCCACCTGGACCGCTGCCCCGGGCCGCACAGTTACCTGATTACCGAGTCGGCGGTTTTCCCCTCCGTGCTGCGCCACGACTTCGCTTCCCGGTTCCTGTGCTCCACCCTGTTTCCCCTGGGCCGCTTTATTGAGGACCGGCTGGATCCCAAGGGGGCGCTGGGCGCCGGAGGCTCCGTGGCCACCAGCGCCTGGGACTTTACCCGCCTGCTGGGCGCCGGCCCGGTCTGGATCGCGGGATTGGATCTTTCTTTTCCCGGACTCAAGACGCATTTCAAGGGCGCCCTGTTCGAGGAGCGCGCGCTGGCCGAGGCGGACCGTCTGTGCCCGGCGGAAACCCGGTCTTTCCGGGCGCTGCGGGACGGGCGCCCCTACCCGGCGGCGGCGGCGGACGGATCCACGGTCTTGACCGACCGGCGGCTCAGTCTGTACGCAGCCTGGTTCGCGCACCGCTTCCGGCAGATGGGCACTGCGGCTCCCCGCAGCCTTTCCGGCCGGGGCCTTGCCCTGGACGGCTTTGCGGTCGCGGCGCTGGAGGAACTCCTGGCCCTCCCCCGGCGCCGCCCGGAAATCCGGCGGGCCCTCGCCGCCGCGGCGGCGGCCATCGGGCAAGCCTACGGCGATGCCGGCGCGGCGCGCAGCCGGGAGACCCGGTTTGAGCGCGCTCTGGCGGAACTTTTGGCGGGACTGGCGGAAATGGCCTCCCTTGCCGGAGGAGCGGAGAAAACGGCGGCGGACGCGCTCCGGACCAGCGGCGCCCCGGCGGACCGGGAGCGGTCCCTTGAAGCCCTGGACCGGGCGCACCAGGCGATTTCGGCCAATAGCGCCAAAGACGTGGCCGGTTTTCTGCTGCCGCCGCTGGAAGCGCTGGAAGCCCGGCTGAGCATCGATACCCGGGATCCCTTCGGCCGCCACCTGGAACTGTCCGCCCTGCTGTACGGCGCCCTGGCGGGGGCTGCGGAGTACCACCTCAAAGTACTGTCGAATTTCATTAAAGCCCGGCGGGGACGCGCCGATAATATGGCAACGGGGAATAATTCCTCAGGTTTTTGACGGTGCGCGCAACGACGTCCAGGCGCACCGTCGTTTTTTTTATGCCTGCCGATAGGTCTCCAGGAATTTCCCCAGTCTGCCGATGGCATCCCGGATGGTTTCCTTGTCCGGCAAGAACACGATGCGGAAATGATCCGGCTCCATCCAGTTGAAACCCGTCCCCTGCACCAGCAGCATGTGCTGGGCGCGCAGCAGGTCCATGATGAACCGTTCATCGTCGGTGATGTTGAAGCGCTTGGCGTCGATCCTGGGAAAACAGTACAGGGCGCCCTTGGGCATGACCACCGACAAGCCGGGTATCTGGTTGACCAGGGATACGCAGGTATCCCGCTGTTCCTTGAGCCGTCCCCCGGGCAAGAGCAGGTCGTTGATGCTCTGATAGCCGCCCAGCGCGGTCTGGATGCCGTACTGGGCCGGGACGTTGGCGCAGAGGCGCATGTTGGACAGCATTTCCAGGCCTTCCAGATAGCCGGAAGCGCATTTTTTGTTCCCCGAAAGCACCATCCACCCCGCCCGGAAGCCTGCGGCCCGATAGGCCTTGGAGAGCCCGTTGAAGGTGATGGTCAGCAGGTCCGGGTCGATGGAAGCCAAGGGAATGGGCAGCGCGCCGTCGTAGACGATGCGGTCGTAGATTTCATCCGCAAAGAGGATCAACTCCCGTTCCCGGGCCAGCCGGGCGATGGCTTCCAGCACCGGCCGTGCGTAGACCGCGCCGGTGGGATTATTGGGATTGATGACCACGATGGCCTTGGTGCGGTCGCTCACCTTGGCGCGCAGATCGTCCAGGTCCGGATTCCAGTCGGCGCTTTCATCGCAGCGGTAGTGCACCGCCCGGCCCCCGGCCAGGGTTACCGCCGCGGTCCAGAGGGGATAGTCCGGCGCGGGGATCAGCACCTCGTCCCCCGTATCCAGCAGCCCCTGCATGGCCATGACGATCAGCTCGCTGACCCCGTTGCCGATGAAGACGTCTTCCACGCCGACGTCCATGATGCCCTTGGACTGAAAATCCTGCATGATGGCTTTCCGCGCCGAGAACAGCCCCTGGGAATCGCAGTAGCCCTGGGCATTGGGCAAATTGTAGATGATGTCGTGCAGGATTTCGTCCGGCGCGTTGAACCCGAAGACCGCCGGATTGCCGATGTTCAGTTTCAGGATGCGGTAGCCGTCGCCTTCCAGCCGCTTGGCTTCTTTCAGGATCGGTCCGCGAATATCGTAGCAGACCTGGTCCAACTTGGCGGATTTGGAAAAATTCCTCATAACTTGCTCTCCGTAGCGTAGATGTGTTCCGATCCCTCCTGGATCGGTTTGGAAAGGATGACCACGTGTATTTCCGAGCGGGCGCGGTCCACCTCCCGGTCCCAGGCGCGCCGGGTCGGAAAGGCTTTGAGTACCCGGACGCGGGCGGCTTCCGCGGCGGTCCGCACCTGGTCTTCCCGCTCCGGCAGGGCCTTGATCACCGTCTGGCCCAGAAAATGGCCGGTCAGGGCGGTTACCAGCGGGTCCTTGGCGTCCGCGGCCAGGGGAACCAGGATATCCGCGGCAGCGGCAAAATCCCGGGCCAGCAGCAGGGCAAAGGCGTGGTACCAGCGCAGCCAATCCCCGTCGCCGCCGGGTTCCCGCCGGCGATCGGCGATGAACGCCGCCGCGCCGGCGTGGTCCGCCGCCAGGATGCGGGCCACGGCAAATTCAAGGGCGTTCTTTTTAAGCAGCCCCGGTTTGTCGGCGGCCACTTTTTTTTCCAGCCCCAGCACGGCGGCGGAATCCGACATGACCAGGTAGGTATTGACCAGCAGGCGCGTCAGCCGCGGAGAGTACTGTCGGCGCCTGATTACCCGGTCTTCCAGGTACTGCACCAATGCCGGCCAGTCTTCGCGTTCCAGCAGGGCGAACAGCCGCTGATTGGCAAAAAAATAGGCGTCCATCCCGCCCAGGATGGCGAGCAAGCCCAAAGCCAACGCCCAGTTGGCCATCCAGAAGGTGCGGGCGAATTCGGTGCCCAGGACAAAAAAGGGCAGGGCAAAGATAAAAACAAAAGAGCCGGCGACGACAATATTGAATAAAATGAAGACGGATTTGAATTTCGAATGGAATTTCAATTGATAACTCCTGTATACTTGTCGAAAATGATAGTTGGAAAGCAGTACAGGGTCAACGGGGGACCGGTCGGTGCAAAATTACGCGATCAAAGATCTGGCGGCGGGGAGCTATTTCAGCAAGCCTGTTTTTCTGGACGGCCGTTTTTTACTCAGCGCTCCGGAAATGCCGCTGTCCGGCGAGATGGTCCGGGCCTTGCTGGATTGGGAATTCCGCGAAGTCCTGAGCGAAGGGGAACCCCGCTCCGAATATACTTCCGGCGGTTCGGAAGTGATCGTCGAAGACAGCGCCGCACTTCCGGAAGAAACCGCTTCCAGCGACAGCGACCAGATCAAGCGCGCGGCGGATTTTTACCAGCGTTTTCTGGAATACACGGAAAACCTCTTTTCCCGCATGGCCACCAAGAATGAACCCAACTTCAAGGACGTGGCCGACAAGGTCAAGGAATTATGCGACGTGGTCCGGGAAGACCGGCGTTTCCTGCTGCGCGCCCAGGGGGTGGTCAGTCCGAACCAGAATTTCCTTACCGCCCACTCGGTCAAATCGACCATCATCGCCGTGGTGATCGGCACCTACCTGAAGCTGCCCAGCCATCGCCTGATCGAACTGGGCGTGGCGGCGCTGCTGCACGAGATCGGCATGACCAAACTGCCGCCCCAGCTGTATCTGACCGGGAAGCCGCTTTCCCCCCAGGAACGCAAGGCCATCGTCACCCACCCCATCCTGAGCTACAACATCCTCAGGTCCTTCAATTTTCCCCTGACCATCTGCGTGGCCGCCCTGGAGCACCACGAACGGGAAAACGGCGAAGGCTATCCGCAGAAACTTATCGGCGAAAAAATCAGCCTGTACTCCAAGATCATCGCCGTGGCCTGCTCCTACGAAGCGTTGACCGCGCCCCGACCGTACAAGGATGCCAAGGACGGGTATACGGGCATGATCGACCTGCTGAAAAACGTGGGCAAACAGTACGACGACACCATCGTGCGGGCCCTGGTCTATTCGCTTTCGATCTACCCCATCGGACTGTACGTGCTCCTGTCCAACGGCAAGAAGGGTCAGGTGGTGGACATCAATCCGGAAAATCCCCGCTACCCGATCGTCCAGATTTTTGGTGAAAAGACGCCGGACGGCAAGAACAAGACCCTGCAGACGTCCCAGGTGGGTATCCATATCGAGCGCCCCCTGGTCCGGGATGAAATAACCCCCCAGTCCGAATGAACCGCCCTTGTCCGCCGGGGACTTTCGTGCTAGGCTGACCGGGTATGAACGACCCCCCCATAAAAGAAATCCTCATCATTTTCGGATTGATACTGATCAACGGTTTTTTCTCCATGTCCGAAATGTCCATCGTATCGTCCCGCAAATCCCGGCTGAAAGCCCAGGCGGCGAAAGGCAAAAAAAAGTACCGCAAGGCCTTGGCCGCCGCCGAACGGCCGTCGCGGTTTTTGTCCACCATCCAGATCGGGATCACGCTGATCGGCATTCTGGCCGGCGCCTTCGGCGGGGCCACCATCTCCGCCCCCCTGACCCGCTACCTGGACCAGGCCGGACTGTCGCCGGCCTACGCCGAGGGCTTGGCGGTGGGTATCGTCGTCCTTTCGATCACCTTCTTTTCGATTATTCTGGGCGAGCTGGTACCCAAACAGGTCGCCCTGTCCAATCCGGAGCGGGTAGCCGTCATCGTGGTTCCCTTTCTGGAACTGATCGCCCTCGTATTTACCCCGGTGGTCAACTTTTTTTCCCGGACCACCGCGCTGATCGTCAAGATGCTGGGGATCAGCGAGGCCGCGGACCACACGATCACCGAAGAAGAGCTGCGCCTGGCCCTGCTGGACGGGGAGCGTTCCGGCATCGTGCAAGAGAAGGAACGCGCCATGGTGGAAGGCGTCTTCTACCTGGGCGACCGGCCGGTGGAAACCTTCATGAACCACCGGTCCGAGCTGGATTGGCTGGACGTCCAGGCGCCGCTGGAACAGGCCAAGGCCATGGCGCTCAAGCTGAAGAGCCGCCCCTTCTTTCCGGTGGCCGCGGGCAGCCTGGACCAGGTCGTGGGCGTCGTCTCGGCCAAGGACATCCTGTCCGTCCTGATCCAGAATAAATGGCAGGGCCTGAAGCAGATCATGAAGCGGCCGGTCTTCATCCCCGGCACCATGTCGGCCCTCAAGGCTTTTGAATCTTTCCGCAAGGGAGACGCCGAATTCCTGCTGGTCATGGACGAGTACGGCGGACTGGCCGGCGCCCTGTCGCTCTCCGACCTGATCGAAGAAATCGTCGGCGAGCTTACCACCCCCGACCAGGATGACGAAGCCCTGCTGCTGCGGGAAGACGGCACCTACCTGGTCGGCGGCATGGCCAACATCGACGAGGTGGCGGAAGCCCTTTCTTTTGCCGCCCTGCTGGGCGAACACACCGAATACCATACGCTGGCCGGCTTTATCCTGGAGCTTTCCGGTGAAATACCCCGCACCGGCGAGTGCTACGACTGGCAGGGCTTCCGCTTTGAAGTAGTCGACATGGACGGAAACCGCATCGACAAGGTGATTGTCCGGCCGCCGTTGGCCCAACCCGGTGCCCTGTTGGTAAACGACCCCGACGAATCTTGATTCCAGTAGGAGGATACGGACAGATGAACGCTTTGAACGCCATCAAAGATACCCTGCTCATGGGTCCCGGACCTTCCTGCGTGGCCCCCGAAGTCTACCGGGCCCTGGCGCTGCCCACGGTCGGCCACCTGGACCCCCGCTTCATCAGCGTCAGGGACAAAATCAAATCCATGCTCCGCACCGTGATGGGCACCGCCAACGAACTCACCCTGCCCATGTCGGGGACCGGCTCGGCGGGCATGGAAGCCGCCTTCGTCAACCTGGTCGAAAAGGGCGATCCCGTCCTGGTGCTGGTCAACGGCGTATTCGGCAAGCGCATGGCCGAAGCAGCCCGCCGTCTGGGCGCCGAGGTGGAAGAGCTCGAATTCCCCTGGGGCACGCCGGTGTTGCCGGAAATCGCGCAGCGGCGCATCGCCGCCAAAAAATGGGCCATCGTAGCGGTGGTGCACGCCGAAACTTCCACGGGCGTGCGCAATCCCGTCGACCTCCTTGGTCCGCTGGTAAAAAGAGCGGGCGCCCTGTTCATCGTGGACGCCGTGACCAGTCTGGGCGGCATCCCGGTGGACGTGGACGCGCTGAAGCGGGCTCTGGGACGCTGATGACCCTGTTGCCCGGGCTTACTTCCACCCAGGCCGAATCGATCCCGGCCTTTGTGGAAGACCTGCGACGACGGGCGATCCGGCTGATCGCCCTGTTTCCCACCTGCCTGGACGCCGCCGCCCGGCGGGCTCTGTACGGGGAACTGGAAACCCTGCCGGACCTCCGCATTCCCCACGTCCACCTGCGTTCCGACTGCGGCGAAGGAGAAATCGAATACCTGGCGGAGCGCTTCGGCACGGAAGCGTTCAACATCCACCCCCGGACCAGCACCCACCCCTTCGGACCGATTCCGGCGCGGTTCCGGAAACGCTTTTTTGTCGAGAACGTGGACGTCCCCCCGGATACGGCGGAGCTGGAAGAGCTGGGCGGCATCTGCCCTGATTTTTCCCATCTGGAAAACGCGGCGCTGCAGGGCCGGAGCGCCTACGTGCGCACCGTCCAGGACCAACTGCGGCGCTTTCCCGTCGGTTGCTGTCATCTTTCGGCCATCCGCCTGGGGATCCCCAACGTCTGGAGCGGGGAATGGGACCATCACCGTTTTGCGGATCTCACAGATCTGGACTACCTGGGCAAGTATCACGCCTACCTTCCCGCAGCCTGGGCCAGCCTGGAGCTGGAAAACACCCTGGACGAACAGCTTGCGGCTAGCGATTATCTGCGCTCTCGGTGGTCTTGGACGTAACCTGCAGGTAGGTATAGCGCTTGAGCCCCGACTCGAACTCGATGAGGATACGCATGCCTTCGTTGGGCTTGACCACATCCTGCTTGATCGCCTGCTCCACCTGGTTCTTCATGGATCGCACCAGTTCCGCCGGGGCGTACTCGTTTTCTTCCAGCACTTCCCGAATCGTGTCCCCCTCGATGGTCTCGTCGATGTACCACCCGGATTCCTCGTCGCTGTCCAGGAGCACGTGGGCTTCGTCCATGCGGCCGAACAGGTTGTGCATGATGCCCAGCGTATCCTGGTAGGCGCCGGTCAGGAAGACGCCGATATAGTAGGATTGGTCGTTCAGCTGGTGGAACCAGAGGTATTCCCGCTGGTCGTCCCCTTCCCCGTCGCCGATGAAATGGTCCAGTTTGCCGTCGGAATCGCAGGTGATGTCGGCGATGGTGCCCTTGACCGTGGGTTCTTCGTTCAGGCGCACCAGGGGCGCGATGGGAAAGAGCTGATCCAGCGCCCAGGCGTCGGGCAGGGAGCGGAAGATGGAAAAATTGAACAGGTACTGGTCCTTGAGGCCCGCCACCAGTTCCTTCATTTCATCGCTCATGCGCGCCTTGCCTTCGTAGTGCCGGGCAATCTCGGCCAGGATTTCCCAGGAAAGGGATTCCACCACCGCCCGGGACTGCAGGTCCAGGTACCCGAGGTCAAAGAGGCTCATGGCCTGCTGCCGGTAGAAGACCAGGTCATGGAAGGCTTCGTCGTAATGCCCGTCGTCCACCGTCTCCTTGACGCCCAGGATGTCCCGCACCACCTTGGGCGCGTTTTTGGGGATGGCGAAATTCTTCATCGTGTTCAGCTTGGCGATGTGGCCGAAGGCTTCCACGGCGATCATGGAGTGGTGGGCCACCAGGGCGCGGCCGCTTTCGCTGACGATGGTCGGATGGGCCACCCGTTCTTCGTCGCAGACGTCCATGATGCCGTACACCAGGGTGTTGGCGTATTCCCGGAGGCTGTAGTTGGCCGACGAAGCCACGGCGCTGCGGCTGCCGTCGTAGTCCACGCCCAGACCGCCGCCCACGTCCATGTACTCGATGGGGCAGCCCAGGCGCACCAGCTTGGCGTAGAAGCGCGCGCCTTCCCGCACCACCTTGGTGATGACCTGGATGTCCGGGATCTGGCTGCCCACGTGGAAATGCAGCAGCGTAACGCAATCCTTGAGACCCGCAGCTTCCAGCAGGGAAATGGCTTCCAGCAGGTCGATGGTAGAAAGGCCGAATTTGGCGGCTTCGCCGGAAGAGGTAGCCCATTTGCCGGAACTGCGGGTGGCCAGCTTGATGCGGATGCCGATCAATGGCCGGACCGCGAGTTCCCGGGAAATCCGGATCAGACCGCGCACTTCTTCCAGCTTTTCCGCCACCACCACGACCTTTTTGCCGATCTTGCGCCCCATCAGGGCAAAGCGGAGGAATTCATCGTCCTTGTAGCCGTTGCAGAGCAGCAGGCGGTTGCCGTTCTTGAGCAGCGACAGGCAGAGCAGCAGCTCGGGCTTGCTGCCCGCCTCGATGCCCAGCTCGTAGCTTTCGCCGGCGTCCATCAGGGTTTCCACCACTTCCCGCATCTGGTTGACCTTGACCGGGTACACGCCGCGGTAGATTCCCTTATAGCCCGCTTCCTCGATGGACTGGGCAAAGGCTTCGTTGATCCGCCGCACCCGATCCTGCAGGATGTCCTGGAACCGGATGTGCAGCGGCAAGCGGAGCCCCCGAAGCTTGGCTTCTTCCACCACCTCGGAGATGCGGATGGCGGCGCCGTCCTTCTGGGGCTCCACGCTGATGCAGCCCTGGGCGTCCACCGAAAAATAGCCCGATCCCCATTTGGAAACTCCGTACAGCTTGTCCGCGTCTTCCTGCGTCCAGGGCATCAATCGCCGTCCTCTGCACCAGGATGGCGGTGCTCCCCGTCGTAGGTCAAAAGCGGCGCGTACACGTCGGGCCGCCGGTCCCGGAAAATCCCCCAGGCGGCCCGGGTGCTTGCAATTTCGTCCAGATCGAACTCCTGGACCAGAATGGTTTCGCCGCTGCGGTCCGCTTCCTTGACCAGGGCGCCATGCTCATCGGCGATGAAGGACGAACCGTAGAAGGTGATCGACGAATCGTCGATGGTCTCGGCGCCCACCCGGTTGGCGACGATCACGGGCACCAGATTGGCGCCGGCGTGGCCCCGCTGGACTACCCGCCAGTGCTCCATGGAATCCAGGCCGGGGTTGCGGGGCTCCGAACCGATGGCGGTGGGATAGAACAGCAGTTCCGCGCCCATCAGCACCATAGCCCGGGCCAGTTCGGGGTACCACTGATCCCAGCAGATACCCACGCCGATGACGGCGTAGCGGGTTTTCCAGGCCTTGGCGCCCAGGTCGCCGGGATTGAAGTAATATTTTTCCTCATAGCCCGGACCGTCGGGGATGTGGCTTTTACGGTAGAGGCCGAGCACCGCACCGTCGGCGTCCACCACCGCCACCGTGTTGTAGCGGGCCATCCCCGACCGTTCAAAAAAACTGACCGGAATGACCACCGCCAGCTCCCGGGCCAGGCCGCGCAGGCGGAGCAGCGCCGGGTTTTCTTCCGCCGGCAGGGCCAGGGCGAAGAATTCGGGCTTTTCCTGCTGGCAGAAATAAGGCGTTTCAAAAAGTTCCTGCAGAAGGACGATCTGGGCGCCCTGGGCTGCGGCCTGGCGCACCATGGCTTCGGCCTTGGCGATGTTCCGCTCCCGATCCGCAGTGCAGGCCATCTGGACCGCGGCGACGCGCACCTTTCTCATTCGGATGCTCCCGTAATACCTTCCGCCGGAATCTGCTGGGTGATGCAGTGCACGTTGCCGCCGCCCTTGATGATCTTCATGCCGTCGATGGCGACAATCTTTCGTCCCGGATAGAGCTCCGCCAGGATGCCCAGAGCCCGGTCGTCGGCCCGGCGCAGGTCCGCCGAGCCGTCCCGGCCGAACACGGGCACCACCAGGCCGCCTGAAACGGGATAAAAATTGATATAGCTCAGGGCCAGGGTTTCTCCCCCGCAGGCGCGGACCGGGGGTTCGGGAATCCCGACCACCCGCAACCGACGTCCCTGGGCGTCCGTCGCCGCCGCCAGAATGGCCGCGTTGCGCGCCATCGCCGCGTGGTTGGCCGAGTCCGCGTCGGCGGCCACCTGCAGGGCGACCAGCCCGGGTTGGACGAAGCAGGCCACGTTGTCCACGTGGCCGTCGGTCTCGTCGCCCGAAAGCCCCCGGTCCAGCCAGACGACGGTATCCACGGTCAGATAATCCCGCAGGAAGCTTTCAATTTTTTCTTGGGAAAGTTCCGGGTTGCGGTTGGCCGCCAGAAGGCACTGGGCGGTGGTCAGCAGCGTGCCCTGGCCGTCGACGTGGATGGAACCGCCTTCCAGCACCAGCGGCGCGTCAAAGCGGCGCAGCCCCAGGCGGTCCAGGATGCGCGCCGCCAGGGCGTCGTCGGCGTCGAAGGGGTCGTACTTGCGGCCCCAGGCGTTGAAACGCCAGTTCACCCCCGCCCGCCGGCCCCGGTCATCCACCAGAAAGGTGGGGCCATTGTCCCGAATCCAGGAATCGTCCTGGGGCAGTTCCCAGATCTCCGTGTTCCGGCCCAGACGGCGCCGGGCGTCGGCGGCGGCGGTATACCCCGAGGCGTCCGCTTCGCCCCGGGCCACCATGACCAGCGGTTCGAATTCGGCAATCGCCGCGGCGACTTCCGTAAAACCGTCCCGGGCTTGGTCCAGGCCGTCCAGCCAGGCTTCGGTCCGCACCGGCCAGGCCATCAAGGTTGCCGCCCGGGGATACCACTCGGCGGGCATGCGGAAGGATGCGCGCCGGGGCGTCGGCGCCCCGGAAAATTGTTCGGTATTCACAAAATTCGTTGTACTCCATCGACGGCGGCGACGCAAGCCCTTCGAGGTTCGTTTCGGACCCGGCACGAGTTATCAGACAGCCTCAATTGACATTTTATGGTCCGGATGCATATATAGCTCACGGAGGAATCTATGGCCAGGCGCATCGGCATGAAGAACGCGATCGTGGAAATCGACGGGGACGAGATGACCCGGGTACTCTGGGCGCTGGTCAAGGAAAAACTGATCCTGCCCTACGTGGATCTCACAACCGAATACTACGATCTGGGCCTGATGAACCGGGACGCCACCAACGACGAGGTCAGCGCCGCCTCGGCTCAGGCCATCCTGCGGCTCGGCGTGGGCGTCAAGTGCGCCACGATCACCGCCAACACCGCCCGGCAGGCCGAATATTCGCTCAAGGCCCTGCATCCGAGTCCCAACGCCACCATCCGGGCCATTCTGGACGGCACGGTGTTCCGCAAGCCCATCGTGCTGGCCAACGTCCAACCGACGGTATCCACCTGGAAAAAACCGATCGTCATCGGCCGCCACGCCTACGGCGACGTCTACAAGAGCGCCGAAATGCTGGTTCCCGGCAAGGGCACGGTGGAGTTGGTCTACACCGCCGAAGACGGCACGGAAAAGAGGGTGCTGGTGGCGCGCATGCCCGGCAGCGGCGTCGTGCAGGGCATGCACAACCTGGACGCCTCCATCACCAGCTTTGCCCGGGCCTGCTTCATCTACGCCCTGGAAGAAAAACTGGATATCTGGTTCGCCACCAAGGACACGATCTCCAAAATCTACGACGGCCGGTTCAAGGAACTTTTCAACCAGGTCTACGAGACGGAATTCAAACAGAAATGCGCCGAGCGGGGCATTGCCTATTTCTATACCCTGATCGACGACGCCGTCGCCCGGGTAGTCAAAGGCGAAGGCGGCTTTCTCTGGGCCTGCAAAAACTACGACGGCGACGTGATGAGCGACATGGTGGCCAGCGCATCCGGCAGTCTGGCCATGATGACCAGCGTGCTGGTTTCCCCGTCCGGCGCCTATGAATACGAAGCCGCCCACGGCACGGTGCAGCAGCACTACTACCGCTGGCAGAAGGGCGAAAAGACCAGCACCAACCCGGTGGCCCTGATTTTTGCCTGGACCGGCGCCCTGGCCAAGCGGGCCGAACTGGATCGGCTGCCCGATTTGGCGGCCTTTGCGGCCAAGCTCGAAGCCACGACGCTGCGCACCATCGAGGAAGGCGACATGACCGGCGACCTGGCGCGCCTGGCCGTCCCGGCTCCCGCCAAAGCCCTGGATTCCTGGGCCTTCGTGGACGCCATCGCCGCCCGGCTCTGATATTGAGGCCGTCTGATCGAATCAGTCCGACCCCGTGATCTTTTTTTGTTTATATGATTTAATGCCGTCCCATGGATGCAGTACAGTCCCCGGTTCTGGACAAGGTAAAGAAACTACTCGCCCTGTCAAAATCACCCAGCGAGGCTGAGGCCGCGGCGGCCCTGGCCAAGGCCAATGTCCTGCTGGCCAAGTACGGCCTGAGCATGGCCGAGGTTCAGCAGGAAGAAGATGTGCAGGAGGCGGTCCTGCTTGAAAAGAAACGTCTGCGGGTATGGGAATCGTTCCTGGTTTCCGTGGTCTGCAAGGCTACGTTCACCGAAGCCCTGCATTACCGTACCCAGGCTGAAGGCCGCATCCTGCTTATAGGGCGGGAGGTGAACATCGTAACCGCACAAGAACTGTTCAGCTATCTGCACCGCGTGATCCTGATCCTGGGTCGCGCCTACAGTCCCGAGATTGCGCATGTAGACAGTTTCCGCCAGGGAGTCGTGCAGCGCATCGGTGAACGACTGGCAGAGCAGTACCGGAAAGGGCAAGGCTCAGGGCCGGAGATGGACGAGGATTCACCAGCGGGAGATGAGACCACCGCCCTGGTCTTGCGGGCCGATGCTGCCGCGCACAAAGAAAACCATGCGTTCATCAAAGAAAAATATGGCAGAACCACCAGCAGGAAAACCGGCCGCAGGGTTGAGGCGGATTCATACCACCGAGGCAGGGCGGTGGGGAATACGGTGAATCTGGACCAGCAGATAGCGGAATGAGCCGGCTTGGTGTAATGAGCCCAGAAAGGCGGATAGAATTTATGGGTAATTGAGGCTGTCTGATAACTCGGTTAGTTATCAGACAGCCTCAGTATTTTCTCGGATTTTGGCGGATTTAAACGGTTTGTGTTGTTAAAACCAGGTAAAACCGCCAAAATCCTGCGAAAATACAACATTAAGGTAGCTGTCCCGCAACTCTCTGAGTTACGGGACAGCCTCAATTATGATGCAATGCCCTCCGACACCGTCATTTGGACAGCATACTCAAAGAGATTCTGCAAAGGCAAGACCGAAACCTTCAAAGGGACCGCCGTCGGTTAAACACAAAATCGCACAGTATATTGGGCTCATCATAGCCTCAGGCTTTGTTGAATTGGCCCAAAACCAAGGGGGGACCACCGAAAAAAGCCAGATTTTCACTTTCCCTTGTTGGCGTTGCCAAATCATTGGAAAGTCGGCGCCTGGGAGACGGTATCAGTTGCCATTCGGCATACAGTCCGAATCCCGTTGAAAAACCGCAAAATTCCCGAAATGACCATTTCGATCAGTCACTATCATACCAATTCGTGGTATAATTTTTCCTGGCACAGCCGCCGAGGAACCGGTAACCCTAATGCTGATGGGTGCGTGAAGGAAGGAGCGACGTGGAACGAAATCCCTTCGTCGGTATCGATGCGTTGCCCCACGAAGGCGTTGCATATGTAAAAGACGGAA
>DYPP01000048.1 GCA_020719845.1 Treponema denticola
ATCGCTACAAAAAATACGCCAAAGCCAGAAAGGTGCTGGACGTGCCGGTGCCGACGGCCATCGTGTACCCCCGGACCGCGGAAGAAACGGCTCGGCTGCTGGTTCTCTGCAACCGGCAGGGCATCAACGTCATTCCCCGGAGCGGCAAGACCGCTACCGAGGGCGGCCTGGAGAACTGGAAGGAATTTTCCCTGGTGGTGGATGCCCGGGACCTCAACCGGATCATCAAGATCGACGCCTACAACATGCAGGCTACCGTTCAAGCCGGGGTTACCCTGCAGGGGTTGGAAGACGAGCTGAACAAGCAGGGCCTGACCACCGGCCATTCGCCCCAGTCCAAGCCGGTGGCCAAGTTCGGCGGCCTGGTGGCCACCCGCAGCATCGGCCAGTTCTCCACCCTCTACGGGGGCATCGAGGACATGGTGGTGGGGCTGGAATGCGTCTTTCCCGACGGCCACATCGCGCGCATCAAGAACGTGCCCCGCCGCTCAGGCGGCCCGGACATCCGGCACATCGCCATCGGCAACGAGGGCGCCCTCTGTTACATCACCGAGGTGACGGTCAAGATCTTCCGCCGCTTTCCGGAGAACAATACCTTCTTCGGCTACCTGATCAAAGACGTGCCCAGCGGCATCAAGATCCTCCGGGAAGTCATGGTCAACGGCTACCGGCCCTCCGTGGCCCGGGTCTACTCCGAAGAAGACGCCCGGCAGCACTTCTACCACTTCCACCAGGGCAAGTGCGTGCTGCTCTTCATGGCCGAAGGCAATCCCGCCATGGCTAAAGCCACCTGCGTGGGCATCGAAGAAGCGGTGGAAAAGTTCAAGGACGGGATCCTGGAGCGGGTGGACAGCAGCCTGATCCAAGCCTGGTTCAACCATCTGAACTGGTCCCAGAAGGACATCGACGACGAGTTCCAGGGCATGATCGAAAACGATGCCCACGCCGGGTTCACCACCGAGATATCCGCCGACTGGAGCACCATCCCGGTGATCTACGACAGCGTGATGCGCCGGATCAGAACCGAGTTCAACCGGGCCCACGACCTGACCATGCTGGGCGGCCATTCTTCCCACAGCTACATCAACGGCACCAACCTGTACTTTGTCTACAACTACAACATCAATTGCGCTCCCGCCGACGAGATGCGGGTGTACCACCATCCCATCCAGCGCATCATCGTGGAAGAGACCCTCAAGCACGGGGGCTCCATGTGCCACCACCACGGCATCGGCAAGTTCCGCAACGAATGGACCAAGGAAGAGCACGGTTCCGCCTTCTACATGCTGGAGAAGCTCAAGGCGGCTTTTGATCCCCAGGGCATCATGAACTTCGGTACCATCTTCTATCAGGAAGAGGGCGCCAAGTTCCAGAAATAAGGAGGAAGGCAGAGTGGAAAAGCACAATTTCCGGCGTTATTTTCAGTTCTTTCTGGTGGTATTGGCGGCGGGGGCCATCTATCCCCTGGTGTATCTGCGGACCAATTACCAGGAAACCATCCTGGAGGTCTTCAGCATCTCGATCCAGCAGTTGAATACCATCTATTCAATTTTGGGTCTGGTGTTTGTGGTGGGCTACATCCCCAGCGGGTTCCTGAGCGACAAGTTCTCCGCTAAAAAGCTGCTGGCCATCTCATTGGCCGGTACGGCGGTCGGCGGCTTCTGGTTTGCCCAGGTACCCCAGTCGAGCTTTGTAGTGGTCATCTACTGCATCTGGGGCGTCTTCAGCGTCTTTACCTTCTGGAGCTCCCACCTTAAGCTGGTCAAGCTCCTGACCAAAAAGGAAGAAGAGGGCCGGTTCTTCGGCATCCTGGACGGCGGTCGCGGCGTGGTGGAAGCGGTGCTGGCCAGCCTGGCGGTATTCATCTTTTCCCGCATCCTGGGCACCAGCCTGGACGTGGTGGACAAGCGGGCCGCCATCGTCGCGGTCATCTACATGTACTCCATCGCCCTGGCGGTGACGGCGGCCCTGATCTGGTTCTTCGTCGAAGAAGACGCTTCTAAAGAAGTCAAGCGGGACGAAAGCGAAAAATTCCGCATTTCCGACCTGCCTAGCCTCTTCAAGAACAAGTACCTCTTTTTGCACGGCGCCATCATCTTCATCGGCTACGCCGTGTTCTGGACGGTGTACTACATCGGCGGCTTCCTGCAGACCAACATCGGCGTAGACCCGGTCAGCGTCGGCGCGGTAACTGTGGCGGTGCTCTGGATGCGCCCCGTGGGCGGCTTTGCCGGCGGTTTCCTGGCGGACAAGATCGGCAAGACCAACACCATCATGATCGCCCTGGGCGGCGCGGCGGTGTTCCTGGCGCTGACGGCCCTGATGCCCGCCACCATGGCCAAGAGCATGTTCTTTGCCGCGGTCATCATCCTGGGCATTTTCCTGTACGCCATCCGAGGCACCTACTGGTCCATCCTGGGCGACGACGGCTTCAGCAACGTGGTCATGGGCAGCGCCATCGGCGTGATCTCCTTCATCGGCTACCTGCCGGACATCATCCTGCCCCAGTTCAACAGCTTTCTCTTCAACACCTTCGGCGACCAGGGGGGCTACAACGCCTACTTCCTTTCCAGCGCGGCGTTCGCGGTAGTCGGCATCGTGCTCGCGGCGGTCTACGGCAGGATGCACCGGCAAGAAAAGAAGGAGAAGCTCGCCGCATAAGGCGCGACGGGCAACATCTATCCGATGAGAATCCTGTGCTTGTTGAAGCTCGTGGGGGATGTGGATAACCTGCGTTACGACCCGGAACGGAATATTCTGGTGCGCGACGACGGGCGGCTGATGCTGAACCCCGAAGATGCCGTCGCCGCTGCCACGGCGCTGGCCCTCAAGCAGGATTTTCCGGACCTACATATCGAAGTGGTGAGCATGGGCCCCCGGGGGGCCCGGCCGCACCTGGAAGACCTGGTCCGCCGCGGCCTGGACCGGGCCACGCTGATTTCGGATCCCCGCTACGCCGGGAGCGATACCTGGGCCACCAGCGCGATCCTGGGACGATTCCTTCAAATTCAGGTCTTCGACTGCGTCTTCTGCGGCACCCACACCCTGGACGGGGGCACCGCCCAGGTGCCGGCTCAGGTGGCGGAGCTGCTGGGGTTGCCCTACCTGGGGGGCATCGGTTCCCTGGACGGGACTTCCCTGGCGGCGGGGCGGGTGCTGGCGGAGGTGGAAGAGGACGCGGCGGTGCTGCGGTTTTCCGTGGCCTTGCCGGCTATACTGGGCTTTCAGTTCGCCCCGAAGCGCAAACTGCCCTACATCCGCTACGAGGACCTCAACCGGGACGTGTCCGACCGGATCGCCGTCATCGGCAACGATCAACTGGGTCTGGACCCGGAGGCCGTCGGTCTCAAAGGTTCCCGTACTCAGGTTAAAAGCCTGGAGGCCGAAGCCTTCTACCATAAAGACACCCTGCGGGTCGGCAACGATCCGGAGGGGATCGAGACGGTGTTCCGCTTTCTGGAAACCCGGGGGTTCCTGGCGCCATGAAGCGGGTGTTGGTCTATATCGACGAAGCGGCGGTCCCGGATTCGGTGGACCTGCTGGAAGCGGCGCGCCGGATGTACGGTCCGGGCGGCTTCAAGGCCTACGCCCTGGCCCTGGGAGGTGCCTGCGGCGACGCGGTCGGCCTCTTCGACGCCGTGGTCCAACCCAAATCGGGGACGGTGTCCAACTACGACGCCGCGGCCATCGCCTATTATATTGAGACGCTGCACCGCCGGTTCCGCTTTGACGCCGTGCTGGTGCCCGCCACGCCCTTCGGCCGGACCGTGGCCCCCCGGGCGGCCATCCGCCTGGGCGCCGGGCTGGTGGCGGACGTGACCGAGGTCCGCGCCCAAGGGGGCGAGGTGCTGATGGTCCGGCCGGCCTTCAGCGGCCGGATGCTGGCCACCGTGACCTGCCGGGGCGACGGGCCGGTCATGATGAGCGTGCGGCCCCGGACCTTTTCCTACCGGGCGCGGGAAGCCCGGACCACGGAGCTGATCGCCCTCGACCTGGACTATCCCGGGGATTCGGGCCTCCGCCTGCTGGACCGTCGGGACCGCAGCGGCGGCCGGGATATCCGGGACAGCGCGGTGCTGGTTTCGGGCGGCGGCGGCGCGCTGCGGGATTTTGCCCAGCTGGAGCAGCTGGCCCAGGCCCTGCGCGGCATGGTCGCCGCCAGCCGCAAAGCCGTGGACCACGGCGCGGCGCCCCGGGCCGTGCAGGTGGGCCAATCGGGAAAAAACGTAGGCCCCCGGCTCTATTTTGCGTTGGGAATTTCCGGCTCGTCCCAACACGCGGCGGGCCTTAAGAACGCGGAATGCATCATCGCGGTCAATACGGACCGGCAGGCGCCCATCTGCAGCATGGCGGATGTGGTGGTGGAAGGGGATAGTCGCTCGTTCGTCGCCGGCTTGCTGGCGCGAATAGATGCTTATAGAAAAGACAACCAAGGAGGTTGAAGATGAACGTAATGGATTTCAACATGGATTTTTTCTCCCTGAAGGGCAAGAACGCCCTGGTGACCGGCGGCAACAGCGGGCTGGGCCAGGCTTTTTCCGTAGCCCTGGCCAAGGGCGGGGCCAACGTGCTGGCGGTGAGCATGATGGCCGACGACGGCGAAACCAAGGGGTGGGTGGAAGAGTGCGGAGTTGAATACCGGCACCAATACGCCGACATCACCGCCGACGGGGAGTGCAAGCGGGCGGTGGACACCTGCGTCTCGACCTGGGGCAGCATCGACATCCTGGTCAACTGCGCGGGCATCTGCATCAACATCGAGGACGTGACAAAATTTACCCGCAAGGAATGGGATAAAATGATCGCCGTCAACCTGACCGCCGCCTTCGAGATGACCCACGAGGCGCTGATCCCCATGATCCAGCAGAAGCGGGGCAAGATCATCAATATCGCTTCCCTCTTCTCGTTCCTGGGCGGCCAGTGGTCGCCGGCCTACGCGGCCACCAAGCACGGGATCGTGGGGCTGACCAAGGCCATGTGCGACGAGCTGGGCCAGTTCGACATTCAGGTCAACGCCATCGCCCCGGGATACTTCGCCACCAAGATGACCGAAAAGACGCGCAGCGATCCCCAGCGCAACGCCACCATCCTGAGCCATATTCCCGCCAACCGCTGGGGATGGACCGCGGACCTGATGGGCGCCTGCGTCTTCCTGGCCAGCGACGCCTCCAACTACGTCAACGGCACCGTCCTGACCGTGGACGGCGGGTACCTGATGCGCTGAGAGCGCGAGCGCGTATCCATCCAGCAAGGAGCATCCATGAGCGATAAATATCTGATCGGCGTCGACAGCGGTTCCCAGAGCACCAAGGTCTACATCTTCAACCAGCGCGGCGAAGTCGTGGCCACGGCCAGCGAAGGCCTCAAGCCGATGATTTCCCGCCAGCCGGGCTACGTGGAGCATCCCGATGACGACCTCTGGGACAGCCTGCGCGTCGTGCTGCAAAAGACGATGAAGGCGTTCAAGGGCGATCCCAAAGATATCCTGGGCGTCGGCCTGTGCTCCATCCGCTGCTGCCGGGTGTTCATGAAGGCCGACGGCACGCTGGCCGCGCCGGTGATGAGCTGGATGGATATCCGGGCCTACGAAAAGTTCGAAGACGCGCCGGAGATCGCCTACACCTGTTCCACCTCGGGCTATCTGACCTTCCGCCTGACCGGCGCGTTCAAGGAAATGTCGGCCAACGCCTACCAGTGGCAGTTTCCGGTGGACATGGAAACCTGGGACTGGTCCACGGACAAAGCCTATTTCGACGGATTCGGCATTCCCCGGGAAAAGCTGATGGACATCCAGGTGCCCGGCACCATCCTGGGCTACGTGGACGAAAAGGCTTCCCGGGAAACCGGCCTGCCCGTCGGCCTGCGGGTAGTCTCCACGGCCAACGACAAGGCCGTGGAAGCCCTGGGTTCGGGCCTGATCAGTTCCAATACCGGGCTTGTTTCCCTGGGCACCTACATCACCTCCATGGTGTACGGATCCAAGAATATTCCCGGGGCGACCAATTTCTTTACCAACCTGTCCTGCATCCCCGGGCAGTACCTGTACGAAAGCGGCGGCATCCGCCGCGGCATGTGGCTCATTTCCTGGTACAAGGACATCATCGGCGCAGAATACGCCGCCAAGGCCAAAAAAGAAGGCGTCTCGGTGGAGGATTACCTGGCCCGGGAAGCGGAACAGGTGCCCCCGGGCTCGGACGGCCTGTTCACGATTCCCGACTGGCTGGCGCCGGCCACCCAGCTCTACCGCAAGGGCGTCATGATCGGCTTCGACGAACGCCACACCCGGGGCCACATCTACCGGTCCCTGCTGGAAGGCATCGCCCTGACCCTGATGAACAGCTACGACGCCATGAACGCAGAGCTGGGGCACCAGCCGGAGCGGATCATCGTCTCCGGCGGGGGTTCCAACAGCGACCTCTACATGCAGCTGATCGCCGACATGTACGGGGTCAAGACGGTGCGCAACAAGGTCAACGGCGCCGCCGCCCTCGGCTCGGCCATCTGCGTCGCCGTGGCTTCCGGCCTCTACGGCAGCTTTGCCGACGCGGTCAAGAACATGATCGCAGAACGCGACTCCTTCACCCCCGATCCGCAACGGCACGGGGTGTACCAAAAGATCAACACCCAGGCGTATCGCGACCTGCCGAAGATGATGGAGGCGACCCTAAAATCTATCCATGAGGGGCTAACCGATGAAAAAAGCTGAAAGAAAGTTGATTCCGGCTTTGCTGGCCGCGGCTGTGGGTGCGATGCTGCTCGCCGGCTGCGCGCCGGCCAAGGATACCATCGGCGTGGGTTCCAAGGAATTCACCGAGCAGCTGCTGCTCGGGCAGATCACCCTGCTGGCGCTGGAGGACGCAGGCTACGCCGTGGCCGACAAAACCGGCGTAGCGGGATCGAACAAGGTCCGCAGCGCCCTTTTGGGCAAGGATATCGACATCTACTGGGAATACACGGGCACGGGCTGGCTTTCCCACCTGCAGCACGACAATCCCCTGACCCAGTCGCAGGAGTGCTTCGAAAGCGTCCGGGATGAGGACCGCCAGAACGGGATCGAGTGGCTGGCCTACGCGCCTTTCAACAACACCTACACGGTGATGATGCGCCGGACCCAGGCCGACGAGCTGGGCATCCGCACCCTCAGCCAACTGGGCGCCTACATTGCTTCCCATCCCGATCAGCTGTCCTTCGCCGTGGACCACGAATTCACCGCCCGGGCCGACGGCCTGCCCGGCCTGGAGGCCACCTACGGCTTCAAGATGAAGGAAGACCGGGTCATCGTCATGGACAACGCCATCGTCTACAAGGCGCTCAAGGAAAACCAGGCCGACATCGGCATGGGCTTTTCCACGGACGGCCGGATTCAGGCTTTCGGCCTGGTGAACATCGAAGACGACAAGGCTTTCTTTCCCGCGTACAACCCGTCGCCCAACGTGCGGACCGAATTCGCCGACAAGAATCCGAAGATCGTCGCGCTGCTGGGCGCCATCGCCGCCAAGCTGGACAACGACGCCATCATGAAAATGAACTATCTGGTGGACATCGAGCAGCAGGTGCCCCGGGACGTGGCCAAAGCGTGGATGAAGGAAGCGGGGCTGCTCCCCTGACCGTCGACGTGCTGGTCGTCGGCAGCGGCTTCGCCGGCCTGACGGCCGCCGTGGAAGCCGCCGCGGCCGGGGCTTCGGTGCTGGTCATCGAGAAGATGCGCGCCGCCGGGGGAAACTCGATCATCAGCGACGGCGGCTTCGCGGGCCTCGGCTCAGGCGACTCGCCGGAGTTGTTTTATCAGGACCTGTTGCACGCCGGCCTGGGCCTGAACAATCCGGTTCTGGCCCGGATCCTGGCCGAAGGCGCGCAGGATGCCCTGGACTGGTCCCGGCAAGTGATCGGGGTCGAATACCTCGAGCGGCTGGAAATCTTCGGGGGGCATTCGGTGGCCCGCTGCTACACCGCCCGGGGCCGCAGCGGCACCTCCATCCTGCGGCCGCTGTTGAAAAAGGCGCTCGAGCTGGGCGTTCAGGTTCGTTATGGAACAAGGCTTGAAAAGCTGCTTGTGGATACGGAAGGCCGCGTCGCCGGTGCGCTGGTCCGGGACAGCTACGATAACCGCGACCCCGCGGCGGTGGATCTTTCCCATATCCAGCTGGGCGCCTGGGCGTCGCCGGACGAAAAGGGCTACGGCGAGGCTCCGGGCTTTTCCGACTACACCGTCTTTCCCCTGGGCATCGTCGTCGACCCGGCCACGGGGGAGCGCTTCTGCGACGAAATGTCCGACCGCAAGACCCTGGCCGACGCCCTGCTGGCCGTCGGCCACCCCTGCCTCGGCCTGGCGGACAGCGCGGCGGTTATGCGGGCCGGCTGGAGCCTTGACGGCAGCCTGGACAAAAAAGTAATCCGTAAGTTCGAGACCCTGGACGCCCTGGCCGGCTCCTACGGGATCGACGGGGACGCGCTGCGGCGGACCGCCGCCGGTACGGGGTGTCCACCCTGCCGTACTACGCCGTCCGCCTCTGGCCGAAGGTGCACTGCACCGTGGGCGGCCTGGCCATCGACGCCGACGCGGCGGTGGTCGACCGCGACGGGCAAGCCGCTGGGCGGCCTTTTTGCCGCCGGAGAAGTGGCGGGCGGCGTGCACGGGGCCTGCCGTCTGGGCAGCTGCTCGGTTACCGAATGCTTTGTCTTCGGCAGAATCGCCGGCCGAAGCGCTGCGGGGTATAAAATTATGGTATAATCGGGGACCAAGGAGCCTGGGAGTGAACATCTTCGCGTTTATCCTGTCCCGCTGGTCGACGATCCTGTCCCTGACGCTGGAGCACCTGCTGATCGTATTCATCGCCATGGTGGTCTCCGTCGCCCTGGGCGTGCTGGTGGGCATCCTGATCACCAAAAGCCGGGTCGCCGCGGGCATCGTCCTCAACTTCACCAACATCCTGATGACCATCCCCAGTCTGGCGCTGTTCTCGCTCTTGATTCCCGTGCTGGGTATCGGCAAGGTGCCGGCCATCGTCGGCCTGGTCGCCTATACGCAGCTGCCCATCATCCGCAACGTCTACACGGGTCTGATGACGGTCAGCCCCTCCATTTTGGAAGCCGCCCGGGGCATGGGCCTGACGGAACGGAAGATCATGCGGACAATCAAGATTCCCCTGGCTTTTTCGGCCATGATGGCGGGCATCCGCACCGCCACCGTGATGGGCATCGGCATCGGCGCCATCGCGGGGTACATCGGCGCCGGCGGCCTGGGGGTCTACATCTTTCAGGGCATCAGCCGCAGCAGCGATCAGATGGTCATCGTGGGGGCCACCATCATCTCGCTCATCTCGATCTTCACGGATCGAATCCTGGGCCGTATCCAAAGGAATATCAACGGATGATCAAATTTGAAAACATCAGCAAGCGATATCCCGGCGAGGGCACCGACGCGGTCCATAACCTGAGCTTTGAGATCGAATCGGGCAGCATCTGCATGTTCGTCGGCCCGTCGGGCTGCGGCAAGACCACGACGATGAAGATGATCAACAAGCTCATCCACCCAAGCTCCGGGACCATCCTGATCGACGGCCGGGACATCGAGACAGTGGACACGATCGAACTGCGCTTGGGCATCGGCTACATCATCCAGGATATCGGCCTTTTCCCCCACATGACGATTGGCGAGAACATCGCCGTCGTGCCCGGGGAACTGGGCTGGAAAAAGGACCGTATCGGCGCCCGCATCGACGAGCTGCTGGAGCTGATGGAGCTGGACCCCCGGGTTTTCCGGAACAAGAAGCCCCACGAACTGAGCGGCGGCCAGAAGCAGCGCGTCGGCGTGGCCCGCGCCCTGGCCGGCGATCCGCCGCTGATGCTGATGGACGAACCCTTCGGGGCGCTGGATCCCCTCTCCCGGGCCAAGCTGCAGGACGAGTTCCTGGGCATCCAGAAAAAAATCCGCAAGACCATCGTCTTTGTGACCCATGACATCGAAGAAGCCATCAAGATGGGCGACTCCATCGCGGTGATGCGCCGGGGGCATATCGTCCAGCTGGGCTCGCCGATGGAGATCCTCTCCAGTCCGGCGGATCCCTTCGTCTCCGAACTGATCGGCGGCCGCAATGCGCTCAAGATGCTGAACCTGATGCGCTGCGGCCGGATCATGGCGCCCCTGGCGGCGACTGACGCCCTTGCTGCGATCAAACCCGCCACCGGGCAGGGTGCGCCGGGGCGTCTGAGCCTGCAGGCTACCGCCCAGGACGCGCTGTCGGAAATGCTGCGCACCGGCGAGCGGTCCATCCTGGTGGAGGATGAACGGGGCCAGGCGGTGGGCGTGCTGGACTTTGAGGAGCTATTGAAGAGGACCAGCATCCATGGCCACGCTTAGAAGCCTGCTGAAGGTCCTCGGCTACGCCCTGATCGGCGTCCTGCTGAGCGTCTGGGTGGTGGAGCACCCCCAGGACAGCCTGGTCGCCCGGCTGGTGAGCTACGACAAGGTCCGGGGCCTGCTGCTGCAGCACTTCTATCTGGTGGGCGTCGCGGCGTTCCTGGCCGTGGCCACCGCCCTGCCCCTCGGCGTGGCCCTGACCCGGAAACGACTGAAACCCTGGGCGCCCCGGGTGCTGGCCCTGGTCAACGTCGGCCAGACCGTGCCCAGCCTGGCGGTCGTCGCCCTCTCGGTCGGATTTCTGGGCGTCGGCGCCCGGACGGCCATCATCGCCCTCTGGATCTATTCGCTGCTCCCCATCCTGAGCAACACGCTGGTCGGCCTGCAGGACGTGGACCCGTCGATCACCGAAGCCGCGCACGGCATGGGTATGAACGCCCGGCGCGTGCTGTTCCGCGTCGAACTGCCCCTGGCGGCGGCCCTGATCATGGCCGGCGTCCGCACCGCGGTGACCGTCACCATCGGTTCGGCCATTCTGGCCGCCTTCGTCGGCGGCGGCGGCATGGGCAACCTGATCATCGCCGGCAACAACATCAGCCGCTACCAGGTCCTGGTCCTGGGCGCCGTATGGCCCGTGCTGATGGCCCTGATGGCCGATGCTTTCTTTGAACGGCTGGAAGCAAAGCTGAGACGCTGAGGCCGGCGGTGCGGGTTCCCTATTTATCCAAAAGATAGGGGTCTCTTTCAGTCTTGATGGATCGCGCCCTACCCCAAGCAGGGCCCGCAGGAATCGCGCAGCACCGGCTCCGCCTGCAGGATGATTCGGGAAGGCGGCCTGGTCTTGTCGTGTATGGCGCCGATCAGGGCGTCCACCGCCTGATGGGCGATGTCCCGCATGGGCTGCCGCATGGTGGTGAGCTTCGGCGTAGTAAAGGAGGCCATTTCGATGTCGTCGATGCCCACCAGGGACACGTCGGCGGGGATGTTCTCCCCGTGTTCGTGGGCGGCCCGTACAAAACCGATGGCCATGTGGTCGTTGGCGGCGATGACCGCGCTGGGCCGGGACCGCAGCCGGTTGAAGTGCAGAAAGGCCCGGTACCCCGACTGGGCCGACCAGTCGCCTTCGAAAAGAAATTGCCGCTCAACCGCCAGCCGGCGATTTTCCATGGCCAGATGAAAGGCGTCCAGCCGCTGCCGGGCGTTCAGGACCAACAGGTGGCCGCTGATGAAGGCGATGCGCCGGAGGAAGCAAGAAGTTCGACGAAGTATTCGATCAGCGAAAAATTGTCCACGTCCACGTAGCTGATGCCCGGCAGTTCGGTGTGGGCGTGCAGCAGGACCAGGGGTCCCCGATCGGCGACCCCAGGATGATCAAGCCGTCGACCACCCAGGACACGGTCATAAAGGATACGTTGGCCAATTTGGCCACGTCGGACTGGGAAGCCATACCTCTTGATTATACAAAATTGAGGCTGTCCCGTAACTCAGGGAGTTACGGGACAGCTACCTTAATATCGTATTTTCGCCTGGCCGGCATCGAAGGGCACCATTTCCACCACCGATACGGCCAGCAGTTCGGCCGGAGCCTTTGCTCCCGGTTCGCCTTTTCCGGCTTCGACCACGATTGCCGCTGCCAGCCGGTTGAAGGCACTCATGAATTTGCGGTCCCCGCCGGACAAGGCGGAGCCGAAGCGTTCGGCGCCTTCTTCCCGGAACGGCAGGGCCGAAACGACTGAGCTGTCGATTACCATGACGGGAATGCTCCGTCTTCGCCGTAGCCGAGAATTTCGTGCTCCGGCCTCCGGTTGAGGTCGGGAAGCGCGGCGCAGGCGGCGGGAATTGCATCTATCCGCTCTTTGCGGGCACCAACAAACCGGACCGATCCCTTGAAAACCCTTGGATATCGTAGTAGTATTACGGTAAGAGTATTACCATGAAGGGGGCGGGCTATGACCGTGACGGAAAAGGGCCAGGTGACCATCCCCAAGCCGATCCGCGATGCCCTGGGCATCCATCCGGCTTCGGATGTGGAGTTTGTGCTGGAGGGCGACTACGCGGTTCTGCGCAAGACCGACCGGGTCGATGCCGTCGCGGAGCGCCTGCGGAAATACCGGGCTGCCGCTACCGCCGGGCTTTCCACCGATCAAATACTGGCCATGACCCGCGCATGAACGGCATCCTGGTCGACTCGAGCGTCGTCCTCGACCTGTTTACGGGGGATGATCGTTTTTTCCAGAGTTCCCTGGACGCTCTGGCCGGGTGGGGCGCCAAGAGCGAACTTTTTATCGACGAAATCGTGTACGCCGAGGTGTCGGTCGGTTTTGAACGGATCGAGGATCTGGACGACGCCCTGTCCGGCGCGGGCTTCATCGTCGCCCCCTTGCCCAAAGAAGCCCTATTTCTGGCCGGCAAGGCTTTTTTGGCCTATCGGCGCCGGGGCGGCTCCAAAACAGCGCCCCTTCCCGATTTCTTCATCGGCGCCCATGCCGCCGTGGCTGGCCTCCCCCTTCTGACCCGCGACCCGGCGCGCGTCCGCGCGGCGTACCCCAAGCTGCGCATTGTCGAGCCGGAAGCGCGGCGGGCGTGAGTGCCGAGTCGTATCTGCCAAGCTGCGGTGCGTTGCTACATCAGGAACCAGAAGCTTCCGTCACTTGTAGAGAGCGTCCGGCTCTGTGTTGCCGCTCCATAGAGTGCGGCTTATTAGGAAACTCAAGTTGACCTTCCCGGGACGAGTGGTTTCTTGTTCAACTCATTCTAAATCATGGAATTGAATCCTGGTTACCCCTTTTTTCTGTATGGATTCAGGTTGATTTCAACAATAAGTTCAGACCTCGTTTTTCTGGAATTATGAGTCAACTCTAAAAACTTCGGTTTTTAGAGTTGTTCCGCTTAAAATTCCTTTTGCATTCCGCCTGAGGATACCCTACGATTTATGGTAGTGCTGAAACGTAGGGAGTCGTACCATGAAGAAGGGATTGTCGATAAAGTATAAGCTTTCGTTCATCGTCGTCATTCCCATCCTGATCGCCCTGTATTTTTCCTACGCCTTTCTGATCGGACGCTGGCAAGAGGTGCAGCTGCTGGGCGAACTGTCCCAGACCGTGCGGCGCATCCAGGCGGTAACCCAGACCATCGACGCGCTGCAGGTCGAACGTTCCGCCCTGCTGGCCGGCTTGGTCGGGACGGGGGCCGCCCGGGGGGCGGAGGCGGCGCAGCGGAAGACCGACGAGGTCCTGGACCGGCTGGCCGCCCTGGCGCCGTCCAACGCCGCCATCGGCCCGGCGCGCACCAAGCTGGGGCAGCTGCGCCCGACCAAGACTACCGCAGGCTTGAGCGCGCTGATCGACGGCTACGGCGGTCTGGTCGGTTCGTTCATCGCCGTCATCGGCGACGCGGCCAAGGGCAATACCAGCTTCGGCGTGGGCAAGGCCATCTCCACGGTCATCCTGCTGGAGGACGCCAAAGAGTCCGCGGCCCGGGCCGCAGACACGAGTCTGTCCTTCCTGGCTCCGGGATTCCTGCCCCCGGCGGAAGACGCCGCCCGGGTTTTAAGCCTTTTGGGGCGTCTGGACGCGGACCTTTCGTCGCCGGCGGTCATCGTCGACAGCGCTTCCCAGAAGGATCTGCAGGCCGCCCGCCAGGATGTGGGCGTCCGCACCATCTCCTTTACCATGGGCGCCGTCCTGGCGGCGCCGGGTACCGGCCTGGACGCGGCGGCCAACAAGACGCTGGGCCAGGCGCTGGATCCGCTGCGCAAGACCCTGTTGAACGTGTTGTTGAAGACGGCCAGCTCGCTGGACGGTAAAATTCTGAGCCGGCGGAGCGGCGCCCAGCGTACGCTGCTGCTCTCCGGCGCCCTGTTGGTCACCGGGATCGCCCTCCTGATCCTGATTTCGGTCATCCTGCTCAGCAAGGTCATCCTGGCCCTCGAGCGCACCGACCGTTCCCTCAACCAGCTGGCCAGGGGCGAGTTCCCCGAACCCATGGGCCTCCGGGCCCGGGACGAGTTCGGCACCATCGAGCAATCCCTGAACGGGGTAACCGATACGATCCGGCACCTGCTGTCCGGCGCGGACGCGCTGATCGCCGAGGCCGTCGCCGGCCACCTGAACGAGCGCGCCCGGACGGAGGATTTTCAGGGCGCGTACAAGGATCTGCTGACCGGGATCAATACCATCATCGACGCCCTGGTGGGCTTCTTCGACAATATGCCCACTCCGGCCATGGTCATCGATACGGACTACCGGATCCTGTACATGAACCGGGCCGGGGCGGCCCTGGGCCGGGCTTCGGCCCAGGAATTGGCCCAGACCCGCAAGAATTGCTACGACTTCTTCAAGACCGGGGACTGCAAGACGGAGAATTGCGCCTGCAACCGGGCCATGCGGCTGGGCGCCAAGGCGGACTCCGAGACCCAGGCGACGCCCCTGGACCAGACCTACGACATCCAGTATTCCGGGGTGCCCATCTACGACCGGGAAGGAAAAGTCACCGGCGTCCTGGAAATCATCACCGACCAGACGGCGGTCAAGGCGTCGGAACGGCGCATGCTGAAGATCGCGGGCTTCCAGAACACCGAGATCCAGCGGCTCAACGAGTTCCTGGCCCGGGTGGCGGACGGCGACCTGAGCGCGTCTTTTGCCGTCAGTCCGGCGGATCAGGAAACCGCAGACACCAAGGCGCAGCTGGATTCCCTGTCGGATACCCTCAACCGGACGCTGGGCGCCATCAACGACATCCTCGGCCAGGTCCGGGACGCGGTGGAGCAGGTCGCCTCCGGCAGCCGCCAGGTATCCCAGGCCAGCCAGGCCCTGTCCCAGGGCGCCACCGAGCAGGCGTCCAGCCTGGAAGAAATAACGTCCTCCGTGACCGAGATCGCCGGGCAGACCCGGCAGAATTCGGACAATTCGGTCAAGGTGAACGCCCTGGCCGCGGACGCCCGGAACAGCGCCGACGCCGGGGACGCGCAGATGAAGAAGCTGGTGACCGCCATGAACGAGGTCAACCAGAGCGCCGAAGAAATCCGCAAGATCGTCAAGGCCATCGACGACATCGCCTTCCAGACCAACCTGCTGGCCCTCAACGCCAACGTGGAAGCCGCCCGGGCGGGCAAGTACGGCAAGGGGTTCGCCGTGGTGGCCGAAGAAGTGCGCAACCTGGCGGTCCGCTCCGCGGCCTCGGTAAAAGAAACCACCGAAATGGTGGACCAGGTCATCAAGAATATCGGCAACGGCAATTCCCTGGTCGAGCTGACCGCCAGGCAGCTGGCCACCATCGTCGGCGGGGTAAGCCAGGTGGCGGTGCTGGCCCAGGCGGTGGCTTCCGCCAGCCGGGAACAAAGCCAGGGGTTGGAGCAGATCAGCACCGGCCTGAACCAGATCGACCAGGTTACCCAGTCCAACACCGCCGGCGCCGAACAGAGCGCCGCGGCGGCGGAAGAATTGACCGGCCAGGCGGAGCAGCTCAAGGTCGTGGTCAGCCGCTTCCGCCTGAAGACCGGCGCGGGACACGCGGCGGCGGAACCGGCGGAGCCCTCCCGGAAGACCCGGGCCCTGACTTTGCCCGCCAACGCCCTATCATTGAAGGACGAGGATTTCGGCCGATTCTAGGTTGTGCGGCATGGGTACCCGCGGCGATCCGTTTTTTGACTATTCCGCGCTGACCCGCTGGATCGATCAGGGTTTTGCCCTGCAGGAGTTCATTCTGGACCCCCGGGGCAGGGCCGTGGACTACCGTTTTCTGGAGGTCAACGCCGTTCCGGCCGGCCGGGGTAGTCGCCGGAAGCCCTGGTGGGCGCCGCCGCCGGTCTGCCGCGCTTCGGCGGGCTGACCACGGACATCAGCGCCCGGAAAAAGTTGCGGGAACTGCTGAGCCTGGACGATTCCCGCTTCAAGGCGATCACCAACTCGATGGAAGATTTTCTCCGCGCCGTCGAACGGGACGGACGCTGCAGCGCCGTCTATGGCAAGCCGCTGGTCCGCTACGGCATCCCGGTTTCGGACCTGGCGGGCAAGACCGTCCGGGAGTGCCTGGGCGGCGCGCCGAGCCCGGAGCACGATGCCGCCCTGGCCAAGGCCCGGTGAACGAGAACAGCGAACTGCTGCTGGCGGGTATGATCGAGCAGATCCGGGGCCGCATGGACGCGGAACCTTCGGGGGACGGGACCAGGACGATCGTCTTTCCCCTGGCCGGTGCGGGGCGTCCGCTTTTTCCCGCTTGAGGGTTTGCATTTGGGCGACGCATGATCTAGGCTGATAGGGTATGGGTATCATATGAAACGAACAGTTGACGACGATACGCGGGAAATCATCGAATCCTTTATCGCCGAAGCGCACGAGCGCCTGGACGAAGCTGAGGCTAAGCTGGGCCGGCTCGGTGCGGAGGACGATCGGGAAATTCTCAACGCCGTGTTCCGGCTTTTTCATTCCGTCAAGGGTTCGGCGGGTTTTCTGGAGTTCGACCGGATCAAGGGGCTGACCCACGAGGCGGAAGCCATGCTGGAAGTCTTCATCAAGGAAGGCATTCCCTACACCCAGGACGCCCTGGACGTAGTCTACGCCACCATCGACGCGCTGCGGGAACTGATTGCCGCGGTGGAAAAGGACTTTACCGATACCGAATGTTGCGCCCAGGTCGAGGACCAGATCGGCAAAATAAAGGCGGCCATCGCCAAGCTGCGGGGTGCGCCCGCCGGCGCTTCCGAGCCTGCGGCCGAGCCCGCCGAGTCCGTCGTTCCGGCCCCGGCGGGCAACGCCATCCTGCTCAACGATCTGGTCAGCCTGGAAATGGCGGAACGCTTTGTCGCCGAATCGGCAGACCTGGTGGAGCACGTCGAACACGACGCCCTGGACCTGGAAAACAACCTGGACAAGTCCGAGTCGGTGCACTCCATGTTCCGGGCCATCCACACCATCAAGGGCAACGCCGGCTTTTTCGGCTACGCCGCCCTGGAGCGCAGCTGCAAGGAGCTGGAATCGGCGCTGGACGTGGCCCGCCGGGGGGAAGTAGCCCTGAACGACGCCTTCGTCAGCGGGGTGCTGGCCCGGGTCGACGGCATCCGCGCCCAGCTGGGTTCGGTGCAGTACCTGGAAGAAGGGTCGGTGCCCATCGCGCCCACCCCGCTGCCCTTGCTGGTGCCGGATGCGCCGGCCAAATACCAGGACGAATACAAGCCCCTGGGCGAGATTCTGGTGGACATGGGCGCCGCGTCGGAAGAAGAAGTCCGCAAAGCCCTGGAAGTGCAGGAAAAGCCCGTCGGCCAGCTGCTGATGGAAAACGGAATCGTCAAAAAAGATGACGTCGCCAAGGCGCTGGAAATTCAGCGCGCCCAGGGCGGCGCGGAGCACGCGCCGACGGAAGACGTGCGCCGCCGGGAAATCCGGGTGGATACGGGCAAACTGGACAAACTGTTCGACCTGGTGGGGGAGCTGATCACCGCGGAGGCCATGGTCTACAACAGCCCCGACCTGGAAGGCCTGCGGCTGGATTTTTTCAGCAAGTCCTTCAGCGCCCTGACCAAGATCAGCCGGGAAATCCAGGAAACCGCGATGATGATCCGGATGATTCCCCTGGAAGGCCTGTTCCACAAGATGTCCCGGCTGGTGCGGGACCTGTCCCGCAAGTTCGGCAAGCCCATCGACTTCCGTATTTCCGGCGAAGACACGGAAATGGACAAGAACGTGATCGAGGAAATTTCCGACCCCCTGGTGCACATCATCCGCAACGCCCTGGACCACGGGGTCGAAACGCCGGAGACGCGCCGCGCCGCGGGCAAGGCGGAGACGGGCACCCTGTCCCTGGACGCCCACTACGAGGGCTCGGAAATCTGGATCAGCATCAAGGACGACGGCGCGGGGCTCAACCGGGAACGGATCCTGCAGAAAGCCATCGAACGGGGCCTGATCCAGGGCGACCCGGCGCTGGCGACGGACAAGGAAATCTTCCACCTGATCTTTGCCCCCGGGTTTTCCACCGCCACCGTGGTGTCCGACGTGTCCGGCCGAGGCGTGGGCATGGACGTGGTCAAGCGCAACCTGGAAAAAATCCGCGGCCGGGTGGACGTGCGCACCGAAGCGGGCAAGGGCACGGAGTTTGTGCTGCAGATCCCCCTGACCATGGCCATCATCGACGGCATCACCGTGCGGGCAGGTTCGGGTTTCTATTCCATCCCGCTGAACGACATTTTTGAATTCTTCAAGGCCCGGCCGGAACAGATAACCCGCACCGAGCACGGCGAAGAGCTGGTCAACCTGCGCGGGGCCATCATGCCCCTGCTCAAGCTGGGCGAGATTTTCGAAATCGAGGGAGCGTCGCTCAATCCGCTGGAGGGCATCATCCTGGTGGTGCAGAGCTCGGGACACCGGGCCTGCCTCTTGATCGACGAGGTGATCGGCAACCAGCAGATCGTCATCAAGTCGCTGTCCGAGTATATCGGCAAGGTGGAAGGTCTGTCGGGCTGCAGCATCCTGGGCGACGGAACGGTCAGTTTCATCATCGATACGGGCCGGCTGATCGGTTTGCGTCTGGAATAGGCACCGACCCGGCTGTGCGGTTGGTTCCAATTATACAGGAGGAAGGTATGTTGAAAAATTTGAAGGTCGGGGTGCGCCTGGCGGCCGGTTTTGTGATCATGATCGGCCTGCTGGCGGTCATCATGTTCTTCTCGACTTCCCGGCTCAACACTCTGTCCCAGAGCGTGGCAGAATTGGTGGACGTCAGTTTTCCGAAGGTGATCCGCAGTATTAACGCCATCGACCAGGTCAACGCCATCGACCAGTGCATGCGCAACCTGCTGCTGGTCAACACCGCCGGCGCCATGCAGGCGGAAGAAAACAAGATCCGCGTTGCCTGGGAAAAGACCAGGAAGATAATTGAAGATCTTACCGCCAAGATCACGACGGAAACCGACCAGAAGCTGATGGCTGCGATGTTGGTTGAACAGGCCAAGATCATCGCCGCCCAGGACCAGATGATCCCCATGGTGGCCGAGGGCCGGACGGAGGAAATGAAGGCCATGCTGCTGGGCGACTACCAGGATATCCAGGATGCCTACGTCAAGGCCTGGTACGACTTCCTTGAGTACGAGGAAAAGATCGTGGAAGACGAAGGCGCCGCCACAGAGGCGCTGGACGCCCAGTCCCTGCTGTTCCTATACATCATCGGTGGCGTCTCGGTGCTGCTGGCCATCCTGCTGGCCCTGCTGATCACCAACTCCATCGTCAAGCCGCTGGCGGTGTGCATCACCGCGGCGGAGCACATCGCCCAGGGCAAACTCCAGGTGGAGCTGAGCGATACGGGTAAGGATGAACTGGTGGTCCTTCAGCGGGCTATGCGGGTAATGGTAGATAC
The DNA here is from genome assembly GCA_020719845.1 of Treponema denticola. Classification (GTDB taxonomy): domain Bacteria; phylum Spirochaetota; class Spirochaetia; order Treponematales; family Breznakiellaceae; genus DYPP01. The sequence goes on from DYPP01000048.1 coordinate 19,709, forward strand.
CCTGCAGAGCCTTATAATGGACATGAACCACACGTCTGCGGAGCATGACGCCGGGGATATCGACGTCAAGATTGACGAGTCCAAGTTTGAAGGGGCTTACAAGGATATGGCCGGCGGGATCAACACCATGGTCTTTGGGCATATCGCGGCCATGAAAAAAGCCATGGCTACCGTGGGCGAGTTTGGCAAGGGCAACTTCGACGCCCCCCTGGAAAAATTCCCCGGGAAAAAGGTCCTTATCAACGAAACCATCGAACAGGTGCGGGCAAACCTCAAAGCCCTTATCGCCGATACTACCATGCTGACCCAGGCGTCGGTGGAAGGCCGCTTAAACACCCGGGCGGACGCGGACAAGCACCACGGCGGGTTCAAGGAAATAGTTCAAGGGGTGAACCAGACCCTGGACCTGGTCATCACCCCGGTCAACGAGGTCATCGCCATCCTCAAACGCATGGCCGAAGGCGACCTGACCGTCAGCATGACCGGCGACTACAAGGGCGACTTCGACGTGCTCAAGACGGCGCTGAACGACACCATCAACGCCATGAACGACACCCTCGGCCAGGTCGCCCAGGCGGTGGAGCAGGTTACCGCCGGCAGCCGGCAGGTG
>DYPP01000049.1:0-6363 GCA_020719845.1 Treponema denticola
CGGCAATTCGTTTCGCCCCGGGCACGCGTCCTGGCCGCCCGGGAAGCCCTGCCCACCGCCGCGCTGGCCGGCAGCGGTCCCGGCGGCCGGATCATCGAGCGGGACGTCCGCTCCGCCCTGGATGCGCACCCAGCCTTGACCGCCGCCGCCAAGGCGGCGCTGGGCGCCGGATCGGGCACCACTGACGGCCTGACCGCGGGTTCGGGCTTCGGCGGACGGGCCACGGCGGCGGATCTGGCCGCCGGAGCGGTGCCGCCGGCACCGGCTCCCGAAGCACCGGCCTTTACCGATGGCCGCACCGAGACGGCCATCAAGGGCATCCGCAAGCTCATCGCCGACCGCATGTTCCAGTCCCTGGCCACCACCGCCCAGTTCACCCTGAACTCTTCCGCCGACGCCCGCCGCCTGCAGGATCTGCGGGGACGGCTGAAGAACTCCGACGAAAGCCTGGCCCTGAACAAGGTCAGCGTCAACGACCTGATCCTCTTCGCCGTTTCCCGGGTGCTGCCCCTTTTCCCCTTCATGAACGCCCACAAGCAGGGGACCACGCTCATCACCTTCGAGCGGGTCCACCTGGGTCTGGCGGTGGATACGCCCCGGGGCCTCATGGTGCCGGTCGTCCGCAACGCGGACCGGCTTTCCCTGGGCCAACTTTCCGCCGACGCCAAGCGTCTGGCCGCGGCTTGCCTGAACGGCACGGTTCGACCGGATGAGCTGTCGGGATCGACCTTCTCGGTGACCAACCTGGGCGCCCTGGGCATCGAAAGCTTCACCCCGGTGCTCAACGTGCCGGAGGTAGCCATCCTGGGGGTCAACGCCATCGAGCTCAAACCGGTGCGCGACGCCGACGGCGCCGTGGACTTTGTACCCCACATCGGCCTCAGCCTGACCATCGACCATACGGCGGTGGACGGCGCCCCGGCGGCGCGCTTCCTGGCGGCTCTGCGGGGAGCCATCGCCGACATTGACCTCTGGCTGGCCAAATAGGAGGGCCCATGTACGACGTGATCATCATCGGCGGCGGTCCCGCAGGCTACCTGGCGGCGGAACGGCTGGGCCACGAAGGGAAAAAGGTCCTGCTGATCGAAAAGGCCGCCCTGGGCGGAACCTGCCTCAACGTGGGTTGCATCCCCACCAAAACCCTGCTCAATTCGGCCAAGACCTACGTCCACGCCCGGGAGGCGGGAAAATTCGGCGTCCAGGTCCAGGGCGTTTCCTACGACTGGTCGGCCATCCAAAAATGGAAGGAAGAGGTCGTCCGGAAAATAGTGGCCGGCGTCGCTTTCCTGATGGAAAAATACCAGGTCGAAGTCATCACCGGCCGGGGCGAACTGATCGCGCCGCCCCGGGGCGACGCGCCCGGCACGGTTCGCTACGAACGCTCCGGCTCCGGAGAAAGCGGTACCGCCGAAGGCCGGGCCATCCTGCTCGGTCCGGGTTCGGTGCCCGCCCGGCCGCCGATCCCGGGCAGCAAGGACAACCCCCGGGTCATCGATTCCACCGCCCTGCTGGCCGTCGACGCCGTCCCCCGGCGCCTGGCCGTCATCGGCGGCGGCGTCATCGGCGTGGAGTTCGCCGGCCTCTTTTCTTCCCTGGGCACCGAAGTAACGGTGGTGGAAATGCTGGACGAGATCGTCCCCTTCATGGACGCCGAGCAGGCGCCCCTGCTGCGCCGGGCCATGAAGGGCGTCGCCTTCAAACTCGGCTGCCGGGTGGAAAAAATCGAGGACGGGACGGTGCGCTATACCGCCAAGGACGGCAGCGCGGAAGCGCTGGAGGCGGACCTGGTGCTGCTGGCCGTCGGCCGCCGGCCGGTGCTGGACGGCTGGGGCGCCGCGGCGGCGGGCATCGACCTCAAGCCCCAGGGCGTCGTCGTGGACGACCGGATGCGCACCAACATCGGCGGAATCTGGGCCGCCGGCGACGTGACCGGCAGAAGTCTGCTGGCCCATTCGGCGTACCGCATGGCCGAGGTGGCGACGGCGGACATCCTGGAGTACCTGGCCGGCAACCCGGCGGGCGTGCCGGGCAACCGCATGCGCTACGACGCCATCCCCTGGGCGGTCTACGGCCTGCCCGAAGCCGCCGGCGTCGGCCTGACCGAACAGGAAGCCCAAGCCCGGGGCTTGACCGTAAAAAAGGCCGTCGTTCCCCTGCGCCTATCCGGGCGCTTCGTCGCCGAGAACACCTTTGCCGGCCCCGGAGCGGTCAAGGTCCTGGCCGACGCCGCGGACGGCCGCATCCTTGGCCTGCACGCCGTCGGGGCCTACGCCTCGGAAATCATCTGGGGCGGCGCCGTGCTCATCGAACAGGAACTCCGCGTCGCGGACGTCAAACAGCTCATCTTCCCCCACCCCACAGTCGCCGAAATGATCCGCGAAGCGGTGTGGGCAATATAAAGGAGAATTATCGTGCCCAAATCAATCGTCGTCCACCCCGCGGAAGTCCGCAAACCCCAGGTCCTCAAGATCAAGGACATTCCGGTCAACCAATACAAGGCGGATTTCAAGAAGGAACTGGCCGCCTACGGCCAGGAACGGCTGGTCCGGATCTGGTACGACATGGTCACCATTCGGGAGTTCGAGACCATGCTCAATTCACTTAAGACTCAAGGGTCCTGGAACGGCATCGAGTACAACCACAAGGGCCCGGCCCACCTGTCCATCGGCCAGGAAGCGGCGGCGGTGGGCCAGTGCGTCAACCTGGAAGCCGAGGACTACATTTTCGGCAGCCACCGCAGCCACGGCGAAATTTTGGCCAAATGCTATTCCGCCCTGACCAAGCTGGACGAAAAGAAGATCGAAACCATCATGCGCGGTTTCCTGGACGGCGAAACCCTGCGGGTGGCGGAAAAAATTCCTTACGCCAACCTGCGGGATCTGGGCGAAAACTTTGTGCTCTACGGTACCCTGGCGGAAATCTTTGCCCGCAAGGCGGGCTTCAACCGCGGTTTGGGCGGATCCATGCACGCCTTCTTCACCCCCTTCGGCTCGATGCCCAACAACGCCATCGTCGGCGGTTCGGCGGACATCGCCGTCGGATCGGCGCTGTACAAGCGCATCAACCGCCGGCCGGGGATCGTGGTGGCCAACATCGGCGACGCGTCCATGGGCTGCGGTCCGGTGTGGGAGGCGATGATGCTGGCTTCCATGGACCAGTACCGCACGCTCTGGCCCGCCGACCTGGGCGGCGCCCCGCCGGTCCTGTTCAACTTCTTCAACAATTTCTACGGCATGGGCGGCCAGACCGCGGGCGAAACCATGGGCTACCAGGTGCTGGCCCGGGTCGGCGCGGGGGTCAACCCGGACAACATGCACTCCGAACGGGTGGACGGCTACAATCCGCTGGCCGTCGCCGAGGCGGTGGCGCGCAAGAAGGAAATCCTGCTGGCCGGCAAGGGTCCGGTGCTGCTGGACACCATGACCTATCGCGTTTCCGGCCATTCCCCTTCGGACTCCTCCAGCTACCGCACGCCGGAAGAAGTCAAGCTCTGGCAGGAAGCGGACGCCATCGAAGCCTACGGCGCCTACCTGATCGCCAACGGCGTCGCCCGCCAGGGCGACCTGGACCAGGCCCGCCAATCCATCGGCGCCAAGCTGCGGGAGGTGGTCAGGCTGGCCACGGACGACAAGGTTTCCGAGCGGGTGGGCGGCGCCTTCATCGAGTCGGTCATGTTCTCTTCCGGCAAAGTTGAAAAAATGGACGACCGGAAGCCCGAGCTTTCCCAGAGCCTGGCGGACAATGCCCGGGTCAAGGCGCTGGAAGGCAAACTCCGCTACGGCTTTGACCAGGAAGGCAAGCCGGTATCCAAGAACAAGGCCTACCAATACCGGGACGGTCTTTTTGAGGCGATGGCGCACCGCTTCTCCGTCGACCCGACCCTGGCCGCCTGGGGCGAGGACAACCGGGATTGGGGCGGCGCCTTCGCCGTCTACCGGGGCCTGACGGAACTGCTGCCCTACCACCGGCTGTTCAACAGCTCCATTTCCGAGGGCGCCATCGTCGGCGCCGGGGTGGGCTACGCCCTGTCCGGCGGCCGGGCGGTGGTGGAACTGATGTACGGCGATTTCATGGGCCGGGCGGGGGACGAAATCTTCAACCAGGCTTCCAAGTGGCAGTCCATGTCCGCGGGACTGCTCAAGATGCCCCTGACGGTCCGGGTTTCGGTGGGCAACAAGTACGGCGCCCAGCACAGCCAGGACTGGTCGGCCATCGTCGGCCACATACCGGGGCTGAAGGTCATGTTCCCCGCCACGCCCTACGACGCCAAGGGCATGCTCAACCTGGCCCTGCGGGGGACGGATCCGGTCATCTTCTTTGAAAGCCAGCTGCTCTACGACATGAGCGAACAGTTTGAAAAGGCCGGCGTGCCCGCGGGCTACTACGAAGTGGAAGAAGGCGAACCGGCGGTACGCAAGCAGGGCAAGGACCTGACCATCCTGACCCTGGGAGCGACCCTGTACAAGGCGATGGAAGCCGCCAAAACCCTGGAAACCAAGTACGGCGTACAGGCGGAATTGATCGACCTGCGTTTCATCAATCCCCTCAACTATGATAAGATCGTGGCATCCGTCAAGAAGACGGGACGGCTCTTGGTAGCCGGCGACGCGGCGGAACGGGGTTCGTTCATGCACACCGTGGCCAGCAACGTGCAGACCCTGGCCTTCGACTGGCTGGACGCGCCGGTGGCGGTGGTCGGCAGCCGCAACTGGATCACCCCGGCGGCGGAGATGGAACAGTTGTACTTCCCCCAGGCCGAATGGATCGTCGACGCCATCCATGAGCGGATTTTGCCGCTCCGCGGCCACGTGCCGACCACGGTGCAGACCAGCCTGGACCTGGCGCGCCGGAGCCGGCAGGGAGTATAGAGGAGTGGCGATGCAGGATTATCTTTCCCGGATCAACGACCCCGCCGCCGGCCGGGAAGCGCGGCTGGCGGCGCTCCAAGCCTGGGAAGCGGAACACCCCGCTCCGGCTTCTTCCGGCGAGGTCAACAACCACATCCACACGATCTACAGCTTCAGTCCCTATACTCCCGCCATGGCCGCGCTGCGGGCCCGGGAGGCGGGGCTGGAGGCGGCGGGCGCGGTGGACCACGACTCGGCGGCGGCGGCGCAGGAGATGATCGCCGCCTGCGCCCTGCTGGGCATCGGCGGCTGCGCGGGCTTCGAGGTGCGGGTCGGCTTCAGGGACGGCCCCTTTGGGGACCGGAAAATCAACAACCCCGACTCGGAAGGCATCGTCTACATGACCGTGCAGGGCATCCCGGCGCCGCAGCTGCCCCGGGTGGCCGCCTTTCTCCGGCCCATCCAGGAACAGCGCATCCTGCGCAGCCGGCGCATGGTCGACGCCGTCAACACCATCCTGGCCGGCGCCGGCCTGCGGGCGCTGGACTTTGACCGGGACGTGCTGGCCCTTTCCGCCGCCGCCGACGGCGGCGGGTTGACCGAGCGGCACATCCTGGCCGCCCTGGCCCACCAGCTGATGGACCGCTGCGGCCGGGGTCCGGCGCTGACCGCGGGGCTTGAAAAAACGCTTCAGGTCCACGCCACGGCCAAAATCGCCGCCCTGCTGGCGGATCCGGCCAATCCGCACTACCTCTTCGACCTGCTGGGACTGCTGAAGACCGATTTTTTGCCCCGGGTCTTCATCCAACCCGACGCCGCCGAGTGCGTCCCCGCCGCCCAGGTGGTGGCCTTTGCCCGATCCATCGGGGCCATACCCGCCTACGCCTACCTGGGCGACGTGGGCGAATCGCCGACGGGGGACAAGAAGGCGGAAAAATTCGAGGACGACTACCTGGACCCGCTGTTCGAGGAGCTGAAGCGCATCGGCTACCGGGCCATCACCTACATGCCGCCCCGCAACACCGTGGCCCAGCTGGCCCGGGTGCAGCGGCTGTGCAAAATCCACGGCTTCATGGAGATATCCGGGGTGGACATCAACAGTTCCCGCCAGGCCTTCACCTGCCCGGAGGTGCTCCAGCCCGAATACCGCCACCTAGTGGACACCACCTGGGCGCTGATCGCCCACGAGCGTCTGGCTTCCTTCGATCCGCGCTTCGACCTTTTTGCCGCCGCCAACCCCCTGGCCGGTCTGCCGCTGGAACAGCGCCTGGCCGCCTACGCCCGGGCGGGGCGCGCCCTGGATCGCCGCCACCCGGAAGCATCCGCGGGGATACAAGCCATCAAACTGGAAAACGGGATGTACTCAACATGAACAGAATCGATCACGCCCTGCTGGCCCCGCTGGTGCGGGGGCTCTGCCTGAACATCGCCGGTCGGCCCCTGGCCGTGGTTGCCGGCGACGCCGCGACCGGCACCATTCCCGCCGCGGCCTTTGCCGCCGCGGCCTTTGCCGCCG
>DYPP01000049.1:6463-20201 GCA_020719845.1 Treponema denticola
CCGCCGCGGCCTTTGCCGCCGCGGCCTTTGCCGCCGACCTGAGCCCGGCGCTGAAGGATGGTGTCCTGGACGAAGCGTACGCCGCCAAACTGTTGGCCGAAGCCTGCGCCGCCTGGCGCTTCGACGCTTCCGCCGCCGGGCAGGCCGCCGGTTCCTACCCGTCCTGCCTGGCGCTGACGCTGGACGACCAGACGGCCCTGTTCTGGGTCGATGCCGACCTGGACGCCGCGCGGCGGCGGGCCGCCGCCGGCGACGCCGGACTCCTCAGGACCGCGCCGGGGAGCAACGCGCCGGCGGCCATCGCCGGCCGGGCCGACGTGGTGCGGGACCGCATCGCCCTGGTCACCGGCGGCGCCCAGGGCTTCGGCGAGGAAATCGTCAGCGGCCTGGTGGCCTCAGGCGCCACGGTGTACGTGGCGGACCTCAACCTGGCGGGGGCGGAAAAGCTGGCCGCCCGGCTCAACGCCGAAGCCGGCCGCACCGCCGCCCTTCCCGCAGCGGTCAACGTGGCCGACGAGGCCTCGGTGGAAGCCCTCTTCCGCCTGATCGCCGCAACCAGCGGCGGCCTGGACCTCTGCGTCAGCAACGCCGGGGTGCTCAAGGCGGGCAGCGTGCTGGACCAGGACCTGGGGGCCTTCAAGTTCGTCACCGACGTCAACTACACGGGCTTCTTCATCATCGCCCAGCACGCCGCCCGCCTGCTCCGGCGCCAGCACCTGACCGCCCCGGCCTGGAAGACGGACCTGGTGCAGATCAATTCCAAGTCCGGCCTGGAGGGTTCCAACAAGAACGGCGCCTACGCGGGGGGTAAATTCGGCGCCATCGGCCTGGTCCAGAGCTTTGCCCTGGAGCTGGTGGAGTACGGCATCAAGGTCAACGCCGTCTGTCCGGGCAACTTCCTGGACGGTCCGCTGTGGTCGGATCCGGAAAAAGGCCTTTTTGTCCAGTACCTGAACGCCGGCAAGGTCCCGGGGGCCAAAACCGTGGCCGACGTGCGGGCATTCTACGAAGCCAAAGTGCCCCTCAAGCGGGGCTGCACCGGCCTGGACGTCATGCGCGCATTGTTCTATATCGTGGAACAGGAATACGAAACCGGCCAGGCCGTACCGGTCACCGGCGGCCAGGTCATGCTGCACTAGGAGCGCCGTCATGGAGTACGCTATCGCCGTCATCGATATCGGCATGACCAACAAGAAGGTGGCCGTCTACGACGACCAGCTGCGCCAGATCGACGCCTGGTACCGGGTCTTCGAGCCGCTCAGCGTCGACGGCCTGCCCGTCCACGACCTGGAAGGCATGGAAGCCTGGTTCATCGACCGCCTGAAGCAGGCGGCGGCCTCCTATCCGGTCAAGGCGATCGCCGTCAGCACCCACGGCGCCACCTTCGTCGCCGTCGGCGCCGACGGCAAGCCGGTGGTACCCTGCGTCTACTACACCCACGAGCCCGGCGACGACTTCCACGAGCGCTTCTACGCCCGCTTCGGCCCCCGGGAAGAGCTGCAGGCGGTCACGGGCACCCCGGCCTTCAAGGCCCTGATCAACCCCGCCCAGGGCATCTTCTTCATCCGGGAACGCTACCCTGCCGCCTTTGCCCGCACCGTCCACCTGCTCAACTATCCCCAGTACTGGGGCTTCCGGTTCACCCGCCAGGCCGGGATCGAAGGAACCTACGTCGGCTGCCATACCTACCTCTGGGACTGGACCAAAAGCGCCTATTCGTCGGTAGCCGAAGGGTTGGGCGTCGCCGCCCTCATGCCGGACAAGCTCAATGATTCCTGGGATGTCCTGGGCACGATCACTCCCGACCTGGCCCGGGCGACCGGCCTGGCGCCGGATACGGTGGTCGCCATGGGCATCCACGACTCCAATTCTTCCCTGCTGCCCCACTTCGCCCAGCAGGGGACCCAACCCTTCGTGCTCAATTCCACCGGCACCTGGTGCGTGATCATGAATCCCGTGGAACGCTACGGCTTTGCCCCGGAAGAGCTGGGCAAGGTGGTCTTCTTCAACCAGTCCGCCTTCCGTACGCCGGTCAAGACGGCCATCTTTCTGGGCGGACAGGAGTTCGAGACCTGGTCGAACCTGTTGATGAAAGCCCACGGCCGGCGCGACCTGCCGCCCTACGACCCGGCGCTGTACCGCTCGATCCTGGCGGAGCGGCGGGCCTTCATCCTGCCGGAACTCACCGCCGGTTCCGGCCAGTTTCCCGGGTCGGTGCCCCGGGTGGTGGAGGACGGCCGGGACTACCCCTTTGCCCGGCTGGGCGCCCCGGACGCCCTGCCGCCCTGCCTGGAGGACTACGCCCGGGGCATCGCGGTGCTGCGCATCTCCCTGGTCATGCAGACCCTGACCGCCCTGGAGCGCGCCGGTCTGACCCGGGGCACGGCGGTCTTTACCGAAGGCGGCTTCCGCAAGAACGAAGCCTACAACGTCCTGCTGTCCGCGGCCTTGCCGGACAACCGCGTCGCCCTGACGGACATCGCCGAGGCTACCGCCCTCGGCGCGGCCATGACCGCCAAGATGGCCCTCACCGGCCGGCGGCTGTCCGACCTGGCCCAGGACTTCACCATTGAATATACGGATGTTCCGAAAACGGACCTTCCCGAATTATCCCCCTATCGAGCCGCCTGGACGGCTCTGGCCCAAAGGAGTTGAACATGAAAACGAAAGCAGTCCGCATCCACGGCGTCGACGACCTGCGTCTTGACGAATTCGACCTCCCGGAGATCGGCAACGATGAAATTCTGGCCCGCATCGTCTCCGATTCGATCTGCATGTCCAGCCACAAGCTGGCCATGCAGGGCGCCAAGCACAAGCGGATCCGCCACGACCTGACCACCAACCCGGTCATCATCGGCCATGAATTCTGCGGCGTCATCGAAAAAGTCGGTTCCCGCTGGGCGGGCAAGTTCAAGGAAGGCGCCAAGTTCGCCATCCAGCCCGCCCTCAATTACCAGGGGACCCTCTGGGCGCCGGGCTATTCCTACGAATACATCGGCGGCGACGCCACCTACGTGGTCATCCCCCGGGAAGTGATGGAGATGGACTGCCTGCTGGAATACAAGGCGGACAATTACTACATGGGATCCCTGTCCGAGCCGGTTTCCTGCATCGTCGGCGCCTTCCACGCCCAGTACCATACCTCGGGCGGTTCCTACGTGCACGCCATGGGCATCGTGGAAGGCGGTTCCCTGGCCCTGCTGGCCGGCGTCGGCCCCATGGGCCTGGGCGCCATCGACTACGCCATCCACAATCCCCGCAAGCCCGGCCGCCTGGTGGTCACGGACATCGACGACACCCGGCTGGCCCGGGCCGCGGCGCTGCTGCCCCCGGAAGAAGCCAAAAAGAACGGCGTCGAGCTGATCTACGTCAACACCAAGGACGTCGCCGACCCGGTGGCCCGCCTCAAGGAGCTGAACGGCGGCAAGCTGTACGACGACGTCTTCGTCTTTGCCCCGGTCAAGCCGGTGGTGGAGATGGGCGACAAGCTGCTGGGCCACGACGGCTGCCTCAACTTCTTCGCCGGCCCCACGGACACCGCCTTCGCGGCGGACTTCAACTTCTACAACGTCCACTACGAATCGCATCACCTGGTGGGCACCTCCGGCGGCAACACGGCGGACATGGTCGAGTCCCTGGAGATGATGGCCTCGGGCCTCCTGAACCCGGTCTTCATGATCACCCACGTGGGCGGCCTCAACGCCGTGCCGGAAACGACGGTCAAGCTGGACAAGATTCCCGGGGGCAAAAAACTGATCTATACCCACAAGAAACTGGACCTGCTGGCCATCGCCGACTTTGCCGAGCGGGGCAAGACGGACCCCTTCTACTCAGGCCTGGCGGAGATCTGCGCCCGCCACGGCCAGCTCTGGAACAAGGAGGCGGAAGACTATCTTCTGGCCAAAGCGCCGAATATTTAGTACCTTTGGGGTATGAAATCACCCAAAGAACTGTCCCTGGACAAAAAGCTCCTCGGCGCCGTCGAGGAGCTGGAGCCTGCGGGCGCCGCGCTCCAGGTCATCCAGGCCATGCTGGAAGATCCGGAAATCCACGCCATGCAGGAATACGCCAACACGGTTTCCATAAAACGCCTGGGCTACAACGACCACGGCCCGGTGCACATGCGCACCGTAGCCCTCAACGCCGTAATCATGATGAGCCTGCTGCGCAAGGCCGGCATCCACACCAGCCTCCAGACCGAAGAAGCGGGCTCCTTCGACGAAAGCCTGACCGCCGTCCTGCTGGCGTCCTTCCTGCACGACCTGGGCATGACCATCGGCCGCCAGGACCACGAGCTGCACAGCGCCTACCTTTCGTATCCGATCATCGACCGGCTGCTGAACGCCATCTATCCCCAGGAAATCCAGAAGAAGGTTTCCGTGCGCGCCCTGGCCGTGGAGGGCATCGTCGGCCACATGGGGGGCCGCAAAATCCATTCCCTTGAAGCCGGGGTCATCCTGGTGGCCGACGGCTGCGACATGCAGAAGGGCCGGGCCCGGATTCCCATGGCCCTGGGCAACGAACCCCGGGTCGGGGACATCCACAAGTATTCAGCCAATTCCATCGAAGACGTCCACCTGTCCGCGGGGGCGGAAAAGCCGATCCGCATCGACGTGGCCATGTCCAGCGAAGTAGGCTTCTTCCAGGTGGAAGAAGTCCTGCTGGGCAAGGTCGCCGCCAGCACGGCCAAACCCTACATCGAGCTGTACGCCGCGATCACCAACGGAGAAGCCAAACGCTACCTATGAACAACCCTACCCAGGCCATCATCTTTGACATGGACGGCGTGCTCACCGACTCGGAATGGTTCATCGCCGAAGCGGCGCGGCGCATGTTCGCCGAAAACCACGGCCTCCAGGTGGTCCACGACGACTTTCTGCCCTTCGTCGGCCACGGCGAAAACGCCTTTTTGGGCGGCGTGGCCGCCAAGTACGCCCTGACCGGGTTTGAGCTGGAGCGGGACAAGGCGCGCACCTACGCCATCTATACCGACCTGGTCAAAGGTCGGCTCAAAGCCCTGCCCGGAGCGGTCGATTTTGTCCACGCCTGCCGGGACGGCGGGTTCAGGACCGCCCTGGCCACCAGCACGGACTACATAAAAATGATGGCCAATCTGGTCGAAATCGGCCTGGCGGACGGCGCCTTCGACGCCCTGGTCAACGGCCTGGACGTAACCCGGCGCAAACCCTTTCCGGATATTTTTCTGGAAGCCGCCCGGCGCATCGGCGTTCCACCGGAAGCCTGCTGGGTGGTGGAAGATTCGGTGGGCGGCGTGACGGCAGCCAAGGCGGCGGGCATGCTCTGCCTGGCGGTCCTGACCACCTTTCCCGCGGCGGAACTGACCGCCGCCGGCGCGGACCGGATCGTGCCCAACCTGGCGGGGATCGAACCGGGACGAATTTTTGAGCTCCGGGTTTGACTATCCTTGAGTCCGGTCTAAACCCGGTTGTTTTTAGAGCGTGTTGCCTCATCGTAAATTCCAACTCGATGAGTTGACTCATCCTTCAAAAAACCTATAGTTTAGGCATGTTACAAATCTTGGTCGTGGATGATTCTTTTACCACCCGCTCCATCATCGCCCGGCTCATCGGGGACCGTTATCAGCTGACCCTGGTGGAAAGCGGCGCCAAGGCGCTGGACTTGGTCGGCCGCCAGCCCTTCGACCTGGTGCTGCTGGACCTCTTGATGCCCGAAATGGACGGCTTTGAAACCCTGGCCAGGCTCAAGCAGACCGCACCGGACCTGCGGGTGGTCATCCTGTCTGCGGACATCCAGGAAACCACCCGCCGCCGGGTCCGCGAAGGCGGGGCGCTGGCCATCCTGAACAAACCGCCCAAACAGCCGGAATTGATCGCCGCCATCGAAGCGGCGGTCGGCGCCGACGGAGGCCGGCAGTGAACGACGCGGTAGCGGTCAACCCGAACTTCAAGGACGCGCTGGCCGAATTGGTCAACATGGGCATGGGCCGGGCGGGGGACGTGCTCAACGATATGCTGGATTCCCACATCGTCCTCAGTACCCCGGAAATCCTGATCATCCAAGCCGACGCCCTGCCGGATCTGCTGGCCGCCGGAGACACCACCCTTTTTTCTTCCGTCGAGATGAACTTCAACGGGCTGATGGACGGCAGGGTCCGCCTGCTGTTCCAGGCTGTGGACGCGGGTAAATTGGTGGACCGCATTCTCGGCGCCGAAGCCGTCCAGGAAGAAGGTCTGGACGCCCTCCGGGCGGGTACGCTGTCGGAAGTCGGCAATATCGTCATCAACGCCATCCTGGGCACCATCTCCAACGCCCTGGGCATGGAATTGCACTATACCGTCCCGTTTTACCGGGAGCTGACCTTTCTGAACCTGTCCCAGGACCGGGACGGTCAGCCGGACCAGATCGTCCTGCTGATCAAGACCCGGTTTCTGATCCAGGACCTGGAAGTCTCCGGCAACATCGCCGTCATCCTGTCCCTGCGTTCCTTCGACCAGTTCCAGGCGTCCATCAACGCCTACATCGGGGTATTGGGGTGACTTCCTTTTTCAGCGCCTTCGACCTCGTTTCCATCGGCGTAGCGGTAACGGATACGTCCCTGCGCATCCGCTTCTGGAACACCTGCCTGGAAGACTGGACCGGGCGCAGCCGGGAGAGCGTCCTCGACCGGCCGCTGGCGGACGTCCTGCCCCAATTTGCGGAAAAACAATACCAGTCCCGGCTGGCGCTGCTGCTGGAAAGCGGGGCGCCGCTGGTGTTGTCCCACCAGCTGCACGGGTCCCTCTTTACCGGCCGGGAGACGCCGCTTCAGGAACGCGTCCAGCACACCACGGTCACCAGTTTCCGGGATCCTGAGAATATACCCTATCTGCTTTTTTCCGTGGAAGACCGCACCGAGGTCTCCCTGCGCACCCGGTCGGCGCGTCAGGAACTGGAACTGCGCGTCAAGACCGAAAAGGCCCTGCGGAACGCCCTGGCGGAAAAGGACTTTCTGATGAAGGAAATCAACCACCGGGTCAAGAACAACCTGAACATGATCCTGAGCATCATCGACCTGCAGCGTTCCGCCGCGGACAGCGACGCGTTCAGCCAGGGCCTGAACGACCTGGAAGGAAGAATCCGCACTTTTTCGTCCCTGCACGAAGCTTTGTACCGGCAAGACCGGGCGGACCTGATCGCCATGGACGACTACCTGCACCGGGTCTGCGACGACCTGTTCCATTCCCTGCGCGCTCCGGGTTCCCGGGCCCGGCTGATCTGCAGCGTGGCGCCCCTTGAGCTGCCGCCCCGCCTGGCGCTGCACATCGCCCTGCTGACGGTGGAAGCCCTGACCAACAGCATCAAGTACGGCATCGCCGGCCGGGAAGACGGCGCCGTCAGCGTCAGCCTGGACGTCCGGGACGGCGGCGAGGCCCGGCTGGTGATCGAGGACGACGGCCCGGGCTTCGCCAACCCCGACGCGGCACCAAGGCAATCGAGCCTGGGCATGAGCCTGCTGGGCATTTTCGCGGAGGAGCTGGGCGGCCGGCTGACGCTGGAAAACGCGCCGGGCGCCCGGGTTTCCGTTCAGTTCAGTATCGGTAGCGGATCGAACGCAGAATAAGTTCCGCCGGCAAGCCTTCCACGTCCAGGGGCACGCTGCTCATCACCGGACCGGTTACGTCGGCCTCGCCGAAGATGAAGAAGGGCAGCTCCAGCTTGAAGGGCGTGCCGGGCCCGTAGTAGTTGCTCAGGAAGCCCCCGGCAAATACGTTGAGCATCTCCAGCACCGAATCATCCCGGCTGCGGTTGGACGCGGCTTGCGGGGTCGCCTCCTGGGGACTGAAGTCGGCTTCCGCTTCGCCGAACAGGGTATCCGCGATGCGGTCCACCAGGGCGCGGGGCATCAGCAGCTCCAGGCGGCAGGAAAGGGGCTTGAGCACGTCCAGGGCGACGTGCACCGCGTCCGGCCCGTAGGCTTCCAGGCCCGGCGCCGCCGGCAGCGGTTCGGCGTCCATGAACACCATTTCGGCGAATACCGACATGGCCGCATCCCGCAGGGAGGTCAAAGCCTTGGCCGTATCGACGAGGCTGCTGTCGTTCATAATTCATCACCTCCCAGGGCGGACATCAGTTTTGCCGGACTGACCGGTTTTTTGACCACCGCCATGGCGCCCAGGGACATGAGTTCCGCCTCCGCGTCGCCGTCGGCGATGGAAGAAGCGACGATGACGGTCAACGCGGCAAATTGGGGCGTGCCCTTGACGATGCGGACAAAGGCCCGGCCGTCCATCTTGGGCATGTTCAGGTCGGTGATCACCAGGTCGATGGGGGTGGATTCCAGTCCGTCCTTCAGGGCCGACAAAGCCTCCAGCCCGTTTTCGGCGTGGTAGAAGGTCGCCGACCGCAGACCCGCCATGTCCAGGCAACGCTGGATGATCATCCGCGAAGTCTCGGAATCGTCCACTATCAGCACGTTGCGGTATTCTTTCATTTATGCCGCTCCTTATAGATTCCAGGATTTGGGACCGGAAGAAAGCACGACGTTCCCTTCGGTCAGGGAAAAAGTCACCGTCCGGCTGTTGTTTCCGCCCGTATCCTCGGCCAGGGGGCCGAGGGAACTCTTCCAAAGCACCTTTTTGACCGCCAGCACGTTGCGCTTGCCGATGTCGAAGAAACCGCTGGAGTCCATGACCGACGCTCCGCCGGCCAGCTTGACCCATACTCCCGCCCGGCTGGCGCCCAGGCCCTTCATTTCCTGGATCATGCGCGGCAGGCCCGTATCGGCAAAATATCCCGGCTGGGACTCGCCCCGGGCGGCGTCGATGGTGGAATCCGGCAGGGCAATATGGATCATGCCGCCGACCTTGACCTTCATGTCGTAGATCATGACCGCGACGCAGGAACCCAGGGCGTAGGTCTTGATCACGTCATCGGGATTCCTGGAGACCGCCCACTCGCCGATGCCCACCGTTATTATCCCCATTGAGGCCCCTCTTTGGATTTTCCGACCCGGACCAGTATTTCTTGCGCCATGGCGTCCAGGGCTACCAGGCTTTCGGCGGCGCCCTCGTTCCAGGCTTCCCGGGGCATGCCCCAGACCACCGAACTGGCTTCGTCCTGGGCCAGGCAGCGGGCGCCCTTTTTGCGCATGGCCAAGAGCCCCGTCGCTCCGTCCCGGCCCATGCCGGTCAGCAGCACGCCGACCGCGTCGGCGCCCACCGTCTCGGCGACGGATTCAAACAGCACGTCCGCCGAGGGGCGGTGGCCGCTGACCTTGGGTTCGTCCCCCAGCCGGGCGACCAGGCTGCCGTTCCGCCGCACGACGCGCAGGTGCTTGTCCCCGGCGGCGACCACCGCCATGCCGTCTTCCAGCACCAGGCCGTCGGAAGCTTCCACCACCCGGAGCGCCGCGCTCCGGTCCAGGGAGTCGGCGAACATCTTGGTGAACACCGGCGGCATGTGCTGCACGATGACCACCGGCGGCAGGTCCGCGGGCAGGGCTTCGATGACGCGGTGCAGGGCGGTGGTGCCGCCGGTGGAGGCGCCGATGGCGATCAGCCGCCGGGCGCCGGCACCAGGGCCGGGCGCCTTGGCCCCGGGGCGCATGGCCGGCCTGGCCGGCTTGGCCGGCGCCGCAGCCTTGGTCCCGGCCAGTTTGGAAACATCCGCCTGGGCGGCGGATTTTATTTTTTCCGCCAGTTCCGCCAGCATCGTGCGCAGCGCCGCGGCGTCGCCGGCGCTGGGCTTGCCGACCACTTCCAGGGCACCCGCGTCCAGGGCGTCCAGGGCCCGCCGGGATCCCTCGGTAGTTACCGCCGAGACCACCACCGTCGGGATGGGGTACTGGGGCATCAGCCGCTTCAGGAACTCGATGCCGTCCATGCGGGGCATCTCCACGTCCAGGGTCATGACGTCGGGCTTGAGGAACACGATCTTGTCCCGGGCGATGAACACGTCTGCGGCTTTGCCGACGATCTCCAGCTCCGGATCCCGGGAAAGTCCCTTTTCCAGCAGGTCCCGGGCTACTGCGGAATCATCGACGATCAGCACCTTGATCTTCATTCCAACCGCTCCAGTCGTTTGTAATCATCATCTTCTTCCAGAATAAGAACGTTGCCTTCAAAACGGAAACCCGTCAGCACCTGGGAGGCAAAACCGCCCAATTCTTTAAAAGCCACCACCGTGCCGTCCAGTTCGGTGCGCTGGTAGCCCAGCTCCGGACGGATGCCCAGCTGGGCGCTGCCCGCGGGTTCCCAGACCGACGCCATGGACAGCCGGTACAGGTAGGGCGCCGAACCTTCCGCGGTGGGCACCTGGCCGCTGATCTCCACGTGCTTGATGCTGATGCCGTCCTTGAAAATGTATTCCGCCCGGTACTCCACGTCCTGCACCGCCAGCTCCCGGAGATTCCGCTCCACGAACCGGTCGATATAGGGCGCATCCCCCAGGCGATGCTCGGTGACGACCCAGGACCCGTACAGCTTGCGTTTGATCTGCGCCGCCGCGGCGGAAGAAATCGAATAGGAGCCCGTGCCTTCGGGAAGATTCTTCCCCGCCGCCGCCGCCAGACGCTCGCGTACACCTTTTTTATTGCCGCTCATTCCGCTATTCCTAAAAATGCCTGCTTGATGATTCGCTCGTAGTCCCGGGCCACATAACTGGCGGGGGCTACATCCCAAATGGTTTTACCCCGTTCAAAACAACGGGGGACGTATTCGGACTTGCAGATTTCGTAGATCGGAATCTTGAAGGAAGTAAAAAGTTTACGGTATTCGTTGACCCGGGACAAGCCGTTCTCCGCTTTGGTGAAGAGCAAGGCCTGGGGATGGATGGTCCGGCCGGCCAGGCGTCCGCATTCGGCGGTATCCTCCAGGATGGCTTCCAGCCCGGACAGGGAAAACAGCTGGAATTCCAACGGGATCAGCACCGCCTCGGCGGCGGAGATCAACAGCCGTTCCAGGGAGCCGTTGGACGGGGAGGTATCCATGATGATCCAGTCGTAGGACGGCTTGAGGGCCGCCAAAAGGCGGGCAAAGGCCGGCGCCGCCGCTTCGATGGCCGTATCCCCCAATTCGGTGCGCAGGTGGCGCCGGGACACCGGCAGGATGTCCAGCCGCTGCTTGACCCTTTTCCGCAGCGCCGCCTCCACCGCGGCTTTGGTCGCTTCTTCGCCCCGGGACAGCTTTTCCAGCAGCCAGCCCAATTCCCGCTCCTGGTCGGCGGCGCCGAAATGCAGCGACAGGTTGCCCTGGGGGTCCCCGTCCACGATCAGCACCTTGTCGCCGTAGCGGGCCAGCCCCGCAGCCAGGGCGGCCACCGAGGCGGTCTTGCCCACCCCGCCCTTCTGGTTGGCCACCGCCACGATGGACAGGCCCCGTTCCCTGAGCGATGCGTTGCCTTTCATGCGGTCGCCGCCTTGCGGTATACCGCGGGGCTGACGTACTCGAAGGGGCAGGTGTCCCGGGGCAGGGATTCGGAATGGCCGACGAAGAAGTAGCCGCCGGGTTTGACGTAGCGGTAGAAGCGGTCCACCAGGGCCCGCCGCACCGGCGCGTCGAAGTAGATCATCACGTTGCGGCAGAAGATGACGTCGAATTGTCCCTTGAGGGGATACGTCTCGTTCATCAGGTTCAGGCGTTTGAACAGGATCGGCTTGCGCACCGTGTCCTTGATCGTCCAGGAATCCGGGCCCAGCTTGGACATATAGTTGGCTTTCCAGATCGGCGGCAGTTCCTTGAAGCGGGCTTCCGGGTAGCTGGCCCGCACCGCCTCTTCCAGGGCCTTGGTGGAAATGTCGGTAGCCAGGATGCCCCAGTCCAGCGCCTTGACTTCCGCCCCCAGGGCGTCCATGACGGTCATGGCGATGGTATAGGGTTCCTCGCCGCTGGAACAGCCGGCGCTCCAGATGCGCAGCGCGTAGTTCCGGTCCCGCTGCAGCTTGAGTTTGAGGTCCGGAAGGATTTTTTTGGCCAGAAATTCAAAATGGTCTTTTTCGCGATAGAAAAAGGTATGGTTGGTGGAAATGCGGTTGATGAATTCCACCAGCTCCTGACCGCTGTGGTCCCGGCGGATATAGTCGACGTAGGCGCCGAAAGAAGGCAAGCCCAGTTCCCGGGTCCGTTTGGACAGACGTCCGACCACCAGGGTGCGCTTCTGATCCGAAAGGCTGATGCCGAACCGTTCGTACACCAGGGTGGTGATGGAACGGAATTCCGCGTCCGACAGGGTCATGAGCTGGCCTTCCATTATGGCCTCACGCTTCCGCTTCCTGGCCGACCAGAGCGCGCACTTCTTCGTCCTTGACCAGCTTTTCCACGTCCAGCAGGATCTTGACCTGTTCGCCGACCTTGCCCATGCCCGCGATGTAGCGGTCCTGGCCGGAGACGGTCTTGAAGCGCGGCGCCGGCTCCACCTGGTTCTCCGGTATCTCCAGCACTTCTTCCACCGTGTCCACGATGAAGCCCAGGGTTACGCCTTCGATCTCGCTGACCACGATGCAGGTACGGTCGTCGTAGGGCCGCTCGGCCATGCCGAAGCGCAGCCGCAGGTCCACCACCGGGATCACCTTGCCCCGCAGGTTGATGACCCCCTTGACGTAGGCGGGCATGTCGGGCACCGCGGAAATGCGCTGCAGCTCGACTATTTCTATGATATGCCGGATGCCGATCCCGTAGGATTCGACGTCGATCTTGAAGAACAGGTACTTGTTGGCCTGGGTGTCTTCGTCTTCGTCGTCCAGCATGTCGTCCAGGAGTTCACCCCGCGACTTGGTTTCCATAGGGGCCTCCTTTAGAATTTGCCGAAATCGTCATCATCCAGACTGATGATGTCCGCGGGGTTCACCAGCCGCTTGGCCCCGGTTCCCGCCGGAGCGACCTGCTTGGCCAGCTCGTCCCGATGCAGGGCCAGCGCCCGGGGCTTGGCGGCGAATCCGCCGCCCGCCGGGCCCCGGCCCTGGTCCGCGTAGCGCGGCGCCGGCTCTTCCCCGCCGCGCCAGGACGCGCCGGAGCGCTGGTCGACCTTGAGCTTGAAGCGTCCGACCATGCCCTTGAGCTGCTGCGCCTGGCTGGACAGCTCTTCCGCCGCGGAGGCGCTCTCTTCGGCGCTGGCCGTGTTGGACTGGGTAACCTGGTCGATCTGGGTCAGCCCCTGGGTGATCTGCTCCAGCCCCTGGCTCTGCTCCCGGCTGGCGGTGGCCACTTCTTCCGCCAGCCCCGCCACCTGGGTAACCCCGGTTACGATGGTGCCCAGCTGCTTGGCGGTCACGTCCACCAGGGCGTTGCCCTTGCCGATATTCTTGATGACTTCGTCGACCATGCTGGTGGTTTCTTTGACCGAGGTGGCCGAACGCACCGCCAGGTTGCGGACTTCTTCCGCCACCACCGCGAAGCCCTTGCCGTACTTGCCCGCCCGGGCGGCCTCCACGTTGGCGTTCAGGGCCAGCAGGTTGATCTGGAAGCTGATGTCGTCGATGGCCTTGACGATCTTGCGGATTTCTTCGGCGCTCTTGTTGACGTCCGCCATGGCCAGAACCAGGTCCTTCATCTGCCCGTCGCCGGCGCTGGCGCTGTCCCGGGCCTCCGCAGCCAGGGAGTTGGTCCGTACCGAGCTTTCCGTATTCTGCCGCGTCTGGCCGGCGATCTCCGTCACCGACGAGGTGATCTCTTCCAGGCTGGACGCCTGCTCGGTGGCGCCCTGGGACAGGGCCTGGCTGGCCTGGGACACCTGCCGGCTGCCGGCGGTAACCTGCTCCACCGCCTGGGCGACCTGGCCGAGG